>NZ_JBFBEA010000003.1:0-365611 GCF_040683495.1 Streptomyces sp. NPDC093544
CTCTCTTTCCCTTCTCGTCGTTGTGGTTTTGGTTTTTTCTGTTTCGGTTTTTCTTATACTTTGGGTTGCCGGGCGGTCTTCTATATATCCCCCCCCCCCCCGCTCCTGGTTGAGCTCGTGCGAGTGTCAGACCTCGACGACGACCGGGAGGATCATCGGGCGTCGGCGGTAGTTGTCCGAGACCCACTTGCCCAGCGTGCGGCGGATGAGCTGCTGCATCTGGTGGGGCTCGACGACGCCGTCCTGTGCCGACTTCTCCAGGACTTCCCTGACCTTCGGGATCACGTCGGTGAAGGCCGAGTCGTCGATGCCTGAGCCGCGGGCCTGGACGTGCGGACCGCCGGTGATCTTGCCGGTACTGGCGTCCATCACCACGAAGACCGAGATGATGCCCTCGTCGCCGAGGATGCGCCGGTCCTTGAGCGCGGGCTCGCCCACATCGCCGACCGAGAGGCCGTCGACGTACACGTATCCCGCCTGGACCTTGCCGGAGATCTTGGCCTTGCCCCCGATGAGGTCGACGACGACGCCGTCCTCGGCGATCACGATGCGGTCGTGCGGCACACCGGTGAGGGCGCCCAGCTCGGCGTTGGCCCGTAGGTGGCGCCATTCGCCGTGAACCGGCATCAGGTTCTTCGGCCTGCAGATGTTGTAGAAGTACACGAGCTCGCCCGCGGACGCGTGGCCCGAGACGTGCACCTTGGCGTTGCCCTTGTGGACGACGTTCGCGCCCCAGCGGGTCAGGCCGTTGATGACGCGGTAGACCGCGTTCTCGTTGCCCGGGATGAGCGACGACGCGAGGATCACCGTGTCACCCTGGACGATGCGGATCTGGTGGTCGCGGTTGGCCATGCGGGACAGCGCGGCCATCGGCTCGCCCTGGGATCCCGTGCAGACCAGCACGATCTCGCTGTCGGGCAGGTCGTCGAGCGTCTTGACGTCGACGACCAGGCCCGGCGGGACCTTCAGATAGCCCAGGTCCCTCGCGATGCCCATGTTGCGGACCATCGAGCGGCCGACGAAGGCGACCCTGCGGCCGTTCTCATGGGCCGCGTCCAGGACCTGCTGGATGCGGTGCACGTGGCTGGCGAAGCTCGCCACGATGATCCGCTTGCGGGCGCCGGCGAACACCTGGCGCAGCACGTTCGAGATGTCGCGCTCGGGCGGGACGAAGCCCGGGACCTCGGCGTTCGTCGAGTCCGAGAGGAGAAGGTCGATGCCTTCCTCACTCAGCCGCGCGAAGGCGTGCAGGTCCGTGAGACGGCCGTCCAGCGGGAGCTGGTCCATCTTGAAGTCGCCGGTGTGGACCACCATGCCCGCGGGGGTGCGGATGGCGACCGCGAGGGCGTCCGGGATGGAGTGGTTGACCGCGACGAACTCGCAGTCGAAGGGGCCGATGCGCTCGCGGTGGCCCTCCGCGACTTCGAGGGTGTAGGGGCGGATGCGGTGCTCCTGGAGCTTCGCCTCGATGAGAGCGAGGGTCAGCTTGGAGCCGATCAGCGGGATGTCCGGCTTCTCACGCAGGAGGAAGGGGACGCCGCCGATGTGGTCCTCGTGGCCATGGGTGAGGACGATGCCCTCGATGTCGTCGAGGCGGTCTCTGATGGACGTGAAGTCCGGCAGGATCAGGTCGATTCCGGGTTGCTCCTCCTCAGGGAAGAGCACTCCGCAGTCGACGATCAGCAGACGACCGTCGTACTCGAAGACCGTCATGTTCCGGCCGATTTCACCGAGGCCGCCGAGCGGGGTGACCCGCAGGCCACCCTTCGGGAGCTTCGGCGGGGCGCCGAGTTCAGGATGCGGATGACTCAAAAGACTCTCCTCACCACACGCGCCACGTACCTGGCAAGGCACGTGGCGCGCGTGACGTTCGTGCAGTAGCAGTTGTCGTGTGGGCTACAGGCCCTGTGGCCTGCGTTGTCGTACGTATTCAGTTGTGAAGTCTGTATTTAGAGCTGTACCCCGCCGGCGGCAAGATCGATCTTGAGCTGGGCGGTCTCCGCGGGCGACAGCTCGACCATCGGGGCGCGCAGCGGTCCGGCAGGCAGGCCCAGGAGGGTGAGCGCGGCCTTGGTCGTCATGACGCCCTGGGTGCGGAACATGCCGGTGAAGACGGGCAGCAGCTTCTGGTGGATCTCGGTGGCCTTCTGAACGTCGCCGCTCGCGAAGGCGTCCACCAGGGCACGCAGCTCCGGGGTGACGACGTGGCCGACGACGGAGACGAAGCCGACGGCGCCCACGGAGAGCAGCGGGAGGTTCAGCATGTCGTCGCCGGAGTACCAGGCGAGGCCGGAGCGGGCGATGGCCCAGCTGGCTCGGCCGAGGTCTCCCTTGGCGTCCTTGTTCGCGACGATACGCGGGTGCGCGGCGAGGCGCACCAGCGTTTCGGTGCTGATCGGTACGCCGCTGCGGCCGGGGATGTCGTAGAGCATCACCGGCAGTTCGGTGGCGTCGGCGATGGCTGTGAAGTGCCGGTACAGGCCCTCCTGCGGGGGCTTGTTGTAGTACGGCGTGACGGTCAGCAGGCCGTGCGCGCCGACCTTCTCGGCGGCTCGGGCGAGCTCGATGCTGTGATGGGTGTCATTCGTGCCGACGCCGGCGACGACGTGGGCACGGTCGCCGACTGCCTCCAGTACGGCCCGTACAACATCCGTTTTCTCCGCGTCGCTGGTGGTCGGGGACTCGCCGGTGGTGCCGTTGACGACCAGGCCGTCGTTGCCTGCGTCCACCAGGTGGGTTGCGAGCCGCTGCGCGCCGTCGAGGTCGAGCGCGCCGTCCGCCGTGAAGGGCGTGACCATGGCGGTGAGGACCCGCCCGAAGGGGGTCTGCGGAGTGGAGGTCGGAGCCATGGGTAATACGCTACTCGCTGCTCAAGGTGGGGTCTGCCCTAGGGGCATGCGACAAGTCGTGACAAAGGTGGAGCCCGGCACTGCCTGCTCGGGGGTTCAAGCAGTGCCGGGTCCGTTTGATCAGGCTAGATGAACTTCTCGAAATGCCGCAATACGGACACTTCGCTCAGGCCACCCGCACATCTGTGCCGGAAGGCGTGCGGAAGCGCGCTACGGCGCCACGCGCCCGTTGGCGTTGAAGGCCGCATACGTGAGCGGCATCAGCTTCGCCCACTCCGCTTCCATCTTCTCCCCGACCATCTCGATCTCGCGCTGCGGGAAGGACGGGACCTTGGCCAGCTCGTGCTGGGTGCGCAGGCCGAGGAAGTGCATCAGCGAGCGAGCGTTGCAAGTGGCGTACATCGAGGAGAAAAGGCCTACGGGCAGGACCGCGCGGGCGATCTCGCGGGCTACGCCGGCGGCGAGCATTTCCTGGTACGCCTCGTACGCCTGACGGTATGAGTCCTCCATGACGCGGCCCGTGAGTTCCTGCTGCGCCGGGGTGCCCTCGACGAAGACGTACTTGCCGGGGCGGCCCTCCTGGATCAGCTTGCGAGACTCGCCCGGGACGTAGAAGACCGGCTGGAGCTCGCGGTAGCGCCCGCTCTCCTCGTTGTACGAGTTGTGTACGACGATGCCGTTGGCAAGAAAATTGTGCCAGGGGCCTTCGACAGACAGGTCGTACGTCATCTCCTCACCATCGTGCTCGATGGAGACGATCGAGTCCGGCACAGCCTTGGCGATCTTGCCGCCGCGCCGGGCCAGTGCCTGCTCTCCGGCGCTCTTGACTGCATGGCAGGTCTCACAGGCGGGGGCGAGGTTCTGCTCGTCGAGGGCCTGCGTCAGGTCGCTCGCCACGGGGACGATGTGGTCAACGGCGAGTTGGTCACGCGGGAAGTCCTCGCCGCAGAGATGGCACGTATCGACGTCCTTGATCAGCCGCTGACGCTGCATGGAGGTCCATACCCCGATGCCGCGCCGCAGGCTCGGCGGAACGAGGGCCTCTGATGGGCGTGGGGCGGTGCCTGCCACCATGACGGCGTCCCCGACGACGAGTTCGCCCGCCTTGCACCAGCCATCGGGGGTGAACACCGCATGGTCGACCGTGCAGCGGAGCGTCTTCCCGGAAGCGGTGGTGACCTTGATCAGAGATTTGACACCGGATTCGATCACATCGACGATCCTGGCGCGCTGGGCTAGCAGTGTCTCCTCGTCGTAGCAGCGCACGTGGTTGCGGCGCACTGATTCGAGCTTGCGAAGACGGGTGCTGGGGTGCTGCTCGCGGAACTCCACGACGGCGGACTCGGCCGCCTCGCGGCTCTCGTAGAGGCCGAGATAGTGGTTGGTTTCGCCACGCCGGACCTGGGCCATCCACTTACCGGCCCGGCTGTGCCACGTCACGCCGCCGGCTGAGTGCGGGAGCCGGTCCTCGACGCCCAGATGCCAGAGCTTGTACAGCTCCGCAATGGTACGCCGACGCAGGTTGCCCGCTTCGCTCTCAAGGGTGATCTCAGTGTCCCCCGCGATGCACCAGCCGACGCGGTGCCGCATGAACTCGCGGAACACAAAGATCGGGGCGCTGATGAGGAACGTCATCGAGTTGTGCTCGAAGGGGCTGCCGTGCCGGTCCCGCATCAGGTAGTTGAGCAGGCCCTTTGAGCGCTCCGGGTCCTTCTTCAACTCGTCCAGCGACTGCTCACCGAGGGTCGAGACGCGGGCGGCGAACAGCACGTCCGAGTCGGACGCGGTGTGCTTGACCAGCTCGACGGTGACATCGCTGTGGAAGCTGGGCTTGAGGTCGTCGGCGGGGGTGTCGGTCACGGTGGAGAGGGTCCTTCCCATCACAGGCTCGGGCGGCGCCCACTCTACGGCCCGGCACCGACAGCGGGGCGTTCGGTGGCGTGCCGCGACATTAGATGGCGAACTTCTGCGAATTCGGTGAAATTGGGCACCTCTTGGGGCGTTCGCTCGTCTGTATTGGTGACAACGATTCGTTCGAGTCTCCAGAGGAGAAGCAGTCCCCATGCTCCGTCGGCGCGAGCCCGTTCCCTTCGCCTTCATCGCCGAGGCCGACCAGTTCCGCAGCAATGTCACTCCCCCGCCCCGTGAGCGTCCGTCCGCCAGTCAGATGGTCGGCCGATGGCTGATAGGACTCACCGTGGTCGCGGGGATCGCGGGTGCTCTGATCATCGGAATGCCCGCCTTGTCCCTGCACAAGTCATCCGCGGACCAGACATCCGCGACGACGCAGCAGTCCGAGGCGTCCCACGGCCACTGACTCATCCGGACCCCCAAGGGTGGTGAGCGGGGACCCGGCTCGATAACCTCACCGGGCACAGCCCATGCGTGGATTGAGTGAGGATCAATCGTGCCCCTGCCCTTCCTGACGGCGGACCGCGCTTTTGACGAGGTGGCGGAAGACCTCGCGCTGCCGTTCGACGACCGCGACCACTGGCGGCGTCCCTACCGGCCCGGGCCGTGGCGGGTCGGCGCGGCCGCGCTCGTCCTGCTGCTGGCCTCGTACGTGCTCTTCGCCGCCGTCATCATCGCGGTCACCGGGACCCTGACCGGCGCCGTGGCCTGCTTCGGCGGTGCCGTGCTCGCCATACTCTGCGCGCTGCGACTGCTGCGGGCGGGCGTCTGGGTGAGCGCTCGGGGAGTGCGCCGGGTGAGCTTCTTCCGTACGAGTACGACGCAGTGGGCACAGGTCGTCGCGGTGCGCACGGTGCAGCAGCCGGTGCGCTGGCTCGGACTGCCGCGCACCGTTCAGGGCCAGGCGCTGCTTCTCGTACGCAAGGATCGTGCGCCCGACGACCTGCCGCCGCTGCTGACCTCGCACGGCGCCGACTTCCTGGCGCGTGTGGAGGCCTTCGACCGGGCGGCGGACGCCATCGAGGTGTGGGCTGAGGAGTACAGGCGGGCCTGAGCCCTCGGCACTGACGCGAACGCGAAAGGGGCCGGTCCGCAGAACGCGGGCCGGCCCCTTCGTCGTATCTCTCCGTACCTCTCAGTACCTCTCAGTACCTCTCAGTACCTCTCAGGCTTCCACCGGGGGCCTGCCCTCGCGCAGTGCGATCGCTCGTTGCATCGCCTTGCGGGCGCGCGGGGTGTCGCGGGCGTCGTGGTACGCGATCGCGAGGCGGAACCAACTGCGCCAGTCGTCCGGGGCGTCCTCGGTCTCGGCCTTGCGCTTGGCGAAGACCTCGTCGGCCGAGTCGCGGTCGATGCGACCGCCCGCCGTGCGCTTCAACTCGTCGACGGGCAGGCCGCCTTCGGCGTCGAGTTCGGCGGCGAGACGGTTGGCCTTGCGGACGAACTGGGTGTTCTTCCAGAGGAACCAGACGCCGATGACCGGCAGGATCAGCACCGCGACACCGAAGGTGACGGTGAGGAGCGTGCCGGCCTGGATGAGCAGGACGCCGCGCCAGCCGACCAGCAGGAAGTAGGCGACCAGGACGGCCGCCGTGATGGCGTATGTGAGCTTCGCGCGCATGGCTTCTAGTTCAGGTCCAGGAAGTGTTCCAGGCCGAAGGTGAGGCCTGGAGTGGTCACCACGCGGCGGGCGCCGAGCAGGATGCCCGGCATGAAGCTGCTGTGGTGGAGGGAGTCGTGGCGGATGGTGAGGGTCTCGCCCTCGCCGCCGAGCAGGACCTCCTGGTGGGCGAGGAGGCCACGGAGGCGTACGGAGTGCACGGGCACCCCGTCGACATTCGCGCCGCGGGCGCCGTCCAGGGCGGTGGCCGTGGCGTCGGGCTGCGGGGTGCTGCCCGCGCGCTCCCGGGCCGCCGCGATGAGCTGGGCGGTGCGCGTGGCGGTGCCGCTGGGGGCGTCCACCTTGTTCGGGTGGTGCAGCTCGATGACCTCGACGGACTCGAAGTACGGCGCGGCGACCTCGGCGAACTTCATGGTCAGTACGGCGCCGATGGAGAAGTTGGGCGCGATGAGCACACCGGTCTCCGGGGAGCCGGACAGCCAGGTCCTCAGCTGTTCAAGGCGCTCGTCGGTCCAGCCCGTCGTGCCGACGACGGCGTGGATGCCGTGCCGTACGCAGAAGTCGAGGTTGTCCATCACCGAGGCGGGCGTGGTGAGTTCGACGGCGACCTGGGCGCCAGTCTCGGCCAGCGTCTCCAGCTTGTCGCCCCGGCCGAGCGCGGCCACCAGCTCCAGGTCCTCGGCGGCCTCGACGGCTCGTACCGCCTCGGCTCCGATACGGCCCTTGGCACCGAGGACCGCCACGCGCAGCTTGCTCATCTTCTTGCTTCCTTAGTCGAGGACTTACGCGACCGGTCGAGGACTTACGCGACCGCTTCGTGCAGACGCGAAGCCTGCTTGTCCTTGAGCGGGCCGATGACCGACAGCGAGGGTCGCTGTCCCAGGATGTCGTGCGCGACCGAGCGGACCTCGTCCGGGGTGACCGACGCGATCCGGACCAGCATGTCGTCGACGGACATCTGCTCGCCCCAGCACAGCTCGCTCTTGCCGATACGGTTCATCAGCGCGCCGGTGTCCTCGAGGCCGAGGACGGTGGAGCCCTGGAGCTGGCCGACGGCGCGGCCGATCTCGTCGTCCGAGAGGCCGTGCTCGGCGACCTGGTCGAGCTCGTCGCGGCAGATCTTGAGCACGTCGTGGACCTGGCTCGGGCGGCAGCCCGCGTACACGCCGAAGAGGCCGCAGTCGGCGAAGCCCGACGTGTACGAGTACACGCTGTAGGCCAGGCCGCGCTTCTCGCGGACCTCCTGGAAGAGGCGGGAGGACATGCCGCCGCCGAGGGCGGTGTTCAGCACGCCGAGCGCCCAGCGACGCTCGTCCGTGCGGGCCAGGCCTGGCATGCCGAGGACGACATGGGCCTGCTCGGTCTTGCGGCCGACCAGTTCGACACGGCCCGCGGTGCGGATGGCGCGGCTGCCTTCGCGCGGGGCGAAAGGAGTGGCGTCCGGGCCCTTGAGGGCGCCCGCCTTCTCGAAGGCGGCGCGGACCTGTCGTACGACCTTGTTGTGGTCGACATTGCCCGCGCAGGCCACGACGAGGTGCGTCGGGTCGTAGTGCTTCTTGTAGAAGCGGCGGATGCGGTCGGCGCCGAGGGCGTTGACCGTGTCGACCGTGCCGAGGACCGGACGGCCGAGCGGGGTGTCGCCGAGCATGGTGTGCGCGAACAGGTCGTGCACGCAGTCGCCCGGGTCGTCCTCGGTCATCGCGATCTCTTCGAGGATCACACCGCGCTCGGCGTCGACGTCCGCCTGCTCGATCAGCGAGCCGGTGAGCATGTCGCACACGACGTCGATGGCGAGCGGGAGGTCGGTGTCGAGCACGCGCGCGTAGTAGCAGGTGTACTCCTTCGCCGTGAACGCGTTCATCTCGCCGCCGACCGCGTCGATGGCGGAGGAGATGTCCAGGGCGGACCTGCGCTGGGTGCCTTTGAAGAGCAGGTGTTCCAGGTAGTGCGTCGCGCCGTTCAGCGTCGGGGTCTCGTCGCGGGAGCCGACATGCGCCCAGATGCCGAAGGTGGCGGAGCGTACGGAGGGGAGGGTTTCGGTGACGATGCGCAGGCCGCCGGGGAGGGTGGTCTTACGGACCGTACCGATGCCGTTCTCGCCCTTGATGAGGGTTTGGGTACGGGCGACGGCCCGCGCCTCAGAAGAGGTGCGGGCCGTCGCCGTGGAGCTGCTTGACGTCACTTGTCGGTGTCGTCCTTCTTGTCGTCGCCCTCTTCGCCCTCGACCACGGGGATCAGGGAGAGCTTGCCGCGGGAGTCGATCTCGGCGATCTCGACCTGGACCTTGGAGCCCACGCCGAGCACGTCCTCGACGTTCTCCACGCGCTTGCCGCCGGCGAGCTTGCGGATCTGCGAGATGTGCAGCAGTCCGTCCTTGCCCGGGAGCAGCGACACGAACGCACCGAAGGTGGTGGTCTTGACGACCGTACCCAGGTAGCGCTCGCCGACCTCCGGCATGGTCGGGTTGGCGATCGCGTTGATCGTGGCGCGCGCGGCCTCGGCCTGCGAGCCCTGCTGGGCACCGATGTAGATGGTGCCGTCGTCCTCGATCGTGATGTCGGCGCCGGTGTCCTCCTGGATCTGGTTGATCATCTTGCCCTTCGGGCCGATGACCTCACCGATCTTGTCCACGGGGATCTTGACCGTGATGATCCGCGGGGCGTTCGGGGACATCTCGTCCGGCGTGTCGATCGCTTCCATCATCACGTCGAGGATGTGGAGGCGGGCGTCGCGGGCCTGCTTGAGGGCCGCGGCCAGGACGGAGGCCGGGATGCCGTCCAGCTTGGTGTCCAGCTGGAGGGCGGTCACGAACTCCTTGGTGCCGGCGACCTTGAAGTCCATGTCACCGAAGGCGTCCTCCGCACCGAGGATGTCGGTGAGGGCGACGTAGTGCGTCTGGCCGTCGATCTCCTGGGAGATCAGGCCCATGGCGATACCGGCGACGGCGGCCTTGAGGGGCACACCGGCGTTCAGCAGCGACATGGTGGAGGCGCAGACCGAGCCCATGGACGTCGAGCCGTTGGAGCCGAGGGCCTCGGACACCTGACGGATCGCGTACGGGAAGTCCTCGCGCGACGGCAGAACCGGCACGATCGCGCGCTCGGCGAGCGCGCCGTGGCCGATCTCGCGGCGCTTGGGGGAGCCGACGCGGCCCGTCTCACCGACGGAGTACGGCGGGAAGTTGTAGTTGTGCATGTAGCGCTTGCGGGTCACCGGGGAGAGGGTGTCCAGCTGCTGCTCCATGCGGAGCATGTTCAGGGTGGTGACGCCCAGGATCTGGGTCTCGCCACGCTCGAACAGCGCCGAGCCGTGCACGCGCGGGATGGCCTCGACCTCGGCGGCGAGCGTACGGATGTCCGTGACGCCTCGGCCGTCGATGCGGACCTTGTCCTTGATGACGCGCTCGCGCACCAGGGACTTGGTCAGCGAGCGGTACGCGGCGGAGATCTCCTTCTCGCGGCCCTCGAACTGCGGGAGCAGCTTCTCGGCGGCGATCTCCTTGATGCGGTCCAGCTCGGCCTCGCGGTCCTGCTTGCCGGCGATGGTGAGCGCCTGGGAGAGCTCGCTCTTGACCGCGGCGGTCAGGGACTCCAGGACGTCGTCCTGGTAGTCGAGGAAGACCGGGAACTCGCCGGTGGGCTTGGCGGCCTTCGCGGCGAGGTCGGCCTGGGCCCTGCAGAGCACCTTGATGAAGGGCTTCGCGGCGTCCAGACCGGCGGCGACGACCTCCTCGGTCGGCGCCTCGGCGCCGCCCGCGATCAGCTGGATGGTCTTCTCGGTGGCCTCGGCCTCGACCATCATGATCGCGACGTCGCCGTCCTCCAGGGCGCGGCCCGCGACGACCATGTCGAAGACGGCGTCCTCGAGCTCGGTGTGCGTCGGGAACGCGACCCACTGGCCGTTGATCAGCGCGACGCGGACGCCGCCGATCGGGCCGGAGAAGGGCAGACCGGCCAGCTGCGTGGACGCGGAGGCGGCGTTGATCGCCACGACGTCGTACAGGTGGTCGGGGTTGAGCGCCATGATCGTCGCGACGACCTGGATCTCGTTGCGCAGGCCCTTCTTGAAGGACGGGCGCAGCGGGCGGTCGATCAGGCGACAGGTGAGGATGGCGTCCTCAGAGGGACGGCCCTCACGGCGGAAGAAGCTGCCGGGGATCTTGCCGGCGGCGTACATCCGCTCCTCGACGTCCACCGTGAGGGGGAAGAAGTCGAGATTTTCCTTGGGCTTCTTGGAGGCGGTGGTGGCCGACAGCACCATGGTGTCGTCGTCCAGGTACGCGACGGCGGATCCGGCGGCCTGCCTGGCCAGCCGGCCCGTCTCGAAGCGGATGGTGCGGGTGCCGAAGGAACCGTTGTCGATAACGGCCTCGGCGTAGTGGGTCTCGTTCTCCACTAGCGTTTTCTCCGATACTTTTCGTCTTTCGCCCCGTCCTGCCCGTGTGGCAGGGGGACAGTGGCGGAGAAGCGCTCCTTCTTGTGCTGGCCGGTCTTCGATCGAAGCACCCGGGCTCATGTTTCCCCGGGGGCCACTACCGAGGACCGGCGGCGGCGAGGTGCGCTTCTCCTCGTTCAGTGTCGTGACGGTTCCCTGCCCGGCGGGCGGGGTGTCATCACGCTGTGTTCGTACTTACTTCTTTCGTACCTGCTGTGTCCTGCGTATTGCGTCGCGCTACCACACTACAAAGCGTCGGTGACACTCCGCACCTAGAGCACGTACAGCAAAAGGGAGCGGCCCCCTAGAAGTGGGAACCGCTCCCTCTCACGGCGTCTTACTTGGCGCCCGCCGCACCGCGGCGGATGCCCAGGCGGTCGACCAGCGCACGGAAGCGCTGGATGTCCTTCTTGGCCAGGTACTGCAGCAGGCGGCGACGCTGACCGACCAGGATCAGCAGACCACGGCGGGAGTGGTGGTCGTGCTTGTGTGTCTTGAGGTGCTCGGTCAGGTCCGAGATACGGCGCGAGAGCATGGCGACCTGGACCTCGGGGGAGCCGGTGTCGCCCTCCTTCTGGCCGAACTCGGTGATGAGCTGCTTCTTCGTTGCGGCGTCGAGCGGCACGCGTACTCCTCGTAGTCTGTGATGTGCCACCGAGTGCCCCTGGTCCACATCTCAGGGGAGCTTCCGGTACTCGGGAGGCGGGATCCGCTGGGCGCGGCCTCCAGAGCCATGGGCTCCGGGGGTGCGTACACAAACGGCCGTTACACAGGTTACCAGCCCGAAAGGATCCGGCTTACCCGGTCCCCGAACCCGCCCGTACGGCGAGGACCAGGCCACTAGGCTGAGCGGACAGGTCTTTCGTATGTGGGGAAGGGGCCGCCGGAACATGGCCGAGGAAGCGGACAAGGACGTCAAGGCGCGCAAGGAGCGAGAGAAGGACGAGCTCTACGCCCTCGACATCTCGGGTGTCGAATGGCTGAGCGCGCCGGGCACGGAGGAGCACGAGGAGCGGGTGGAGATCGCGTACCTGCCCGAGGGCGCGGTGGCCATGCGGTCCTCTCTCGACCCCGACACGGTCCTGCGGTACACGGAGGCGGAGTGGCGGGCCTTTGTGCTCGGGGCCCGGGACGGGGAGTTCGATCTCGAGCCGGCGCCGCACAATGGCGGGCTGGCGGCCGAGTAGGGCGGGCGGCTCACAGCTGAGCGGGAGGGCTAGGCGGTCGATGCGGCGGGGTGCCGCGCCGGCCGCCTTTTCATGTCATGCGCTTCGTCGCGCATCTCTTCACTCGCTGTGTCACGCGCCCCTTGTGCCCAGTGCCCTTGGTGAGGGGCTTGCTGACCGCCCCACAAGTACCCGGCGCGTGGCGGGGCTTGTTTACCGGCCTTTCCAAGGACGGTTGTCGGCTTGCTGTCCGCCGTCGGCGCGGACGGGGTACAAGGGGAGGGGCGGGCCGAGGCTCACTCGTGACGCGGTCACCTTGATGACACTGTTTGTCCGCTTTGTTGGTCAATAGTGCACGTGCGTACGCCACTTCTGGGCAGGGTGTGACGTAGCGGGCAGCCGCGGTGGGGCGGACGGGCCTGCCCTATTGACAGTCGTGGTGATTAGGCTGGGGCCGGGCGCGACGCCAGAGCCCGTGGACGGATCGACTACGTCCCGCCCCGGCACGGCGCCGCAACAGGGGGCTCGACCACACCAGGAGGAACTGTGAACAGCGATCGGGACGGCATCCGCGGGGGCTGGGCCACACCCGGCGATGACCACTCCGACGCGGAGTCCGCCGTCGAGACGACGGGCGAGTTCACCATCGACTACGCGCCGCCGGCCTGGTACACGCAGAACGCCTCGGGGAGTTCGGGGGACGGACCTTCGGAACCGGAACCGGAACCGGATGCGGATGCGGATTCGGGGGACTCGGACGACGCGGAGGACTCGGAGAGCGCTGACGCTTCCGACGCCGCTGAGGTCTCGGACGCTTCGGAGATCTCCGAGGGCTCGGACACTTCGGATACCGCGGAGGGTCCCGACGCGGACGTTTCGGCCTCGGCGGTTTCGGCTTCGGCGGGTTCGGCCTCGGCCGGTTCAGACGCCCCGGCCGCGCCGGAAGCTCCGGCTTGGGGGACGTCTTCCGTGCCGCCGGTGGTAAGTCCGGTCGCGGGAGGTCCGACCGCGCTGCCGAATCTGCCCCTCCAGTTGGGGCCCGCCACCCCTCCGGCCGCGCCCGCTGCCGCTGCCGACGAGGCGGAGACCGGCGACGGGGACCTGGAGAGCGGCGCGACCATGCGGATCTCCGCTCGCGCTGTGAAGCGTGAGGTCGCGGAGCGGGCGACGCCGGTGGCTACGGATGCCGCTGCCTATACCGATACCGCTCCGGAGGGTGTTCCTGACCGGTCCGGCGACTCCGGCGACGGCAGTGACGCAGACGTAGATGTAGACGAAGACGTCGTGCAGAACGAAGCCCCGGCTGACGCCGAGTTGGACTCCTCCGATGACGGCGAGGTCGTGGAACTGCGGGCCGCGGGTGGCGGCGACACAGCCGACGAGGTCGACCAGGTCGACGAAGTCAGTGCCGTCGAGCCGCGGCAGGACGCTGTCAATATCGCGGTGCCCCAGGACGCCGAGCATCAGGACGTGGTCCCCGACTCCGGCCCTGGCGGGGAAGGCTCCGTGCAGGACGCTCCCCCCGCGTGGGCTCCGCCGCCGCTCCCTCAGGGTGGGCTGCCGCCGTTGCCGCCCGCCTATCAGCCTGCGGCGCCCGCTCCTGCGGCGGAGTGGCCCGCGTCAACGGAACCCGCGGCGGCAGACGCCGGCCTGGTACAGGAGCCGCCGCGGGCGCAGCCGCCCGCGCCCGCACCGGGTCAGCCGTTCCAGCCGCCGGCGCCGGGCCAGCCGTTCCAAGCACAGCCGCCCGCACCCCGGCCCGCGGCACCGCCGTCGTGGCCCTCCCCCGGTGCGCCCGTTTCCGCCGGTCCGGCGCAGGGGCCCGCACCGGTGTACCCGGCCGCCTTCGAGAACCCGGTTCCGGCACCGCCCCAGGTTCCGTCCCCGGCCGTTGCGCCGCCGTCCCCGGCGGGCGACGCTCCGGCGCAGGCACCCCATCCACAGCCGCAGGCTCAACCGCAACCGCAACCGCAGGGAAGCTACGGCTTCCCACAGCCCAGCGTTCCGGCCCCGAGCCCCACCCCGCAAGGCAGCTACGGCTTCCCGCAACCCGGCGCACCGGCACCGGCACCGGCAGCGCCCAACCCGCCCGCCCCCGCACCCAACCCGCCCGCCCCGGCGCCCAGTTACGGCTTCCCTCCGCAAGGAGCAGCACCCGCGGTTCCGCAGCCGGGATACGGCTTCCCCCACCAGCCGCCCGCACCGCAGGCACCCAACGCCCCCGCGCCCCAGCCCGGTTACGGCTTCCCCCACCAGCCCGCGCCCCCAGCCGATCCGCGTCCGCCGCACCCGCAGGAGCAGGCGCAGGCGGCCCCGCCGTACCCGCAGCAGGGACAGCCCCAGCCGCAGCCGGGCTACCCGCCCGTACAGCAGCAGTACGACGTGCAGCCCCCGCAGGGTCCCCCCGTTCAGCCGACCGCGCAGCCCCAGGCGCACGCGCCCGTAGACCCTCGCGCCGGGACTGCCTGGCCGCAGCCCGTGCAGCACGACCAGCGGCAGCCCATCAACCCCGGTGCTGCCCCTCTCGGGTACACCGCAGCGGTGGAGCTCTCCTCCGACCGGCTGCTCAACAACAAGAAGCAGAAGGCCAAGAGCGGTCGCCCGGCTGCCGCCTCGTCGCGGTTCAAGCTCGGCGGGAAGAAGGAAGAGGCGGAGCGCCAGCGGAAGTTGGAGCTGATCCGTACGCCGGTGCTGTCGTGCTACCGGATCGCCGTCATCAGCCTCAAGGGCGGTGTGGGCAAGACGACCACGACCACCGCGCTCGGTTCGACGCTCGCCACCGAGCGGCAGGACAAGATCCTCGCGATCGACGCCAACCCGGACGCGGGTACGCTCGGGCGCCGCGTGCGCCGCGAGACCGGGGCCACCATCCGTGACCTCGTCCAGGCGATCCCGCACCTCAACTCGTACATGGACATCAGGCGGTTCACGTCCCAGGCCGCGTCCGGCCTGGAGATCATCGCCAATGACGTCGACCCGGCGGTGTCGACCACGTTCAACGACGAGGACTACCGTCGCGCGATCGACGTGCTGGGCAAGCAGTACCCGATCATCCTGACCGACTCGGGCACGGGTCTGCTGTACAGCGCCATGCGCGGTGTGCTCGACCTCGCCGACCAGCTCATCATCATCTCGACGCCGTCGGTCGACGGTGCGAGCAGCGCCAGTACGACGCTGGACTGGCTGTCGGCGCACGGGTACGCGGATCTCGTCTCGCGGTCCATCACCGTCATCTCCGGTGTGCGCGAGACCGGGAAGATCATCAAGGTGGATGACATCGTCAGCCACTTCGAGACGCGCTGCCGCGGTGTTGTCGTCGTGCCCTTCGACGAGCACCTGGCCGCGGGCGCCGAGGTCGACCTCGACATGATGCGGCCCAAGGTGCGGGAGGCGTACTTCAACCTCTCCGCGATGGTGGCCGAGGACATCGCGCGCCACCAGCAGTCGCACGGGCTCTGGACGTCCGACGGCAACCCGCCGCCGGTGGCCGCGCCGCCGCTGCCCGGTCAGCAGTACCAGCAGGGGCCGGGTCAGCAGTACCAGGGCCAGCCGTACCCGGCTCAGCCCGCCCCCGGGCAGCCGGCCCCCGGACAGGCTCCACAGCAGCCTCAGCCCGGGCAGCCGTATCCGCCGCAGCCCGGCCAGCCCTACCCCCAGCAGCCCCAACAACCTCAACAACCTCAACAGCCGGGACAGGCCTACCCGCAGCAACCGGGCCAGCCGTATCCGCCGCACCAGGGACAGCCGTATCCGCCCCAGCCCGGCCAGCCCTTCCAGCCGCCGGCACCCCCTCAGCAGTAACCCGATCGGCCCCTTTCGAGGGACCGATTCCCGCCAGGGCCCGCACCGTCTCCGTACGGTGCGGGTCCTTTGCGTATCCACAGGCGTTTCGCGCCGTCAGGCCCCCACCTGGAGGGTTTCAGCGGTCTGAACCAATGAGGGAAAAATCCGCGTCAACTCGTTATTTCCGCAGGCCACATGGGGTTCATGCGCCGTTGACGTTCGCAGAGTGCCGCTGGTAGACACACACATCAACCCCGCCGGCGTCACCCGATCAACCGTGTTCCCTCAGTTCAATCGGTTCAACAAGCCATCCCTGTGCGAGCGATGACGCGAGGTCACCGACCCATGAACACACAGCATCAGTACGGCAGAAGGCGTTTGCGGCTCGTCGCCGCCGCGGGCGCCGCGGCACTCACCCTCACCGCCGCTCTCGCGACCCCGCTCAATCCCGCACCCCGACAGGCCGAGGCCCAAACCCAGGCCAAGCCGCAGGCCCAGGCCCAGGCTCAGGCCAAAGCGAGCAAGAAGACCCTCACCGTCGCGGTGGCGCAGAGCGTCGACTCGTTGAGCCCGTTCTTGGCGAGCCGCCTGGTCAGTACGAGCATTCACCGGCTGATGTACGAGTACCTGACCAACTACGACCCCACGGACAACCACGCCATCCCCGGTCTCGCCACCAAGTGGCAGCCCTCGGCCGACAAGCTCACCTGGACCTACACGATCCGCTCCGACTCCAAGTGGTCGGACGGCGAGCAGGCCACCGCCGAGGACGCTGCCTGGACCTTCAACAAGATGATGACCGACGACGGCGCGGCCACCGCCAACGGCAGTTTCGTCGCCAACTTCAAGAAGGTCACGGCCCCCAGCCCCACCGAGCTCGTCATCGAACTGAAGAAGCCGCAGGCCACGATGATCGCGCTCGACGTTCCGATCGTGCCCAAGCACGTATGGGAGAAGGTCGGGGACTTCTCGAAGTTCAACAACGACAAGAGCTTCCCCATCGTCGGCAACGGACCGTTCATCCTCACCGACTACAAGGCCGACAGTTACGTACGGCTCAAGGCCAACAAGAGCTTCTGGCGCGGCTCCCCCAAGTTCGACGAGCTGGTCTTCAAGTACTACAAGGACAACGACGCCGCCGTCGCCGCCCTGCAGAAGGGCGAGGTGTCCTTCACCTTCGGTCTGACGCCCGCTCAGGCGGCCACCCTCAAGACCCAGAAGAACATCAAGGTCAACGACGCGCCGGGCCGCCGCTTCTACGCCCTCGCCGTCAACCCGGGCGCCCAGGCCAAGAACGGGCAGAAGTTCGGCGACGGGCACGAGTCGCTGCTCAACGAGAAGGTGCGGCAGGCGCTGTTCATGGCCGTCGACCGCAAGGCGCTCATCGACAAGGTCTTCCAGGGCCACGCCGTCGAAGGCGCCGGCTACATCCCG
Organism: Streptomyces sp. NPDC093544; assembly: GCF_040683495.1. Taxonomy (NCBI): domain Bacteria; kingdom Bacillati; phylum Actinomycetota; class Actinomycetes; order Kitasatosporales; family Streptomycetaceae; genus Streptomyces; species Streptomyces sp. NPDC093544. The sequence continues at coordinate 17,199 of NZ_JBFBEA010000003.1, forward strand.
CCACGCTTCTCCGACTACTTCTGGAAGCCTTCAGCGAGCCAGGAACTGCTCTACGACCCGGCCGAGGCGGCCCAACTCCTCGACGAGGCGGGCTACAAGAAGAACGGGGACGGAAAGCGCGTCGGCAAGAACGGCAAGCCGATCAACTACCGCGTCCTGTGCCACGCCACCGACCCGAACGACAAGGCGGTCGGACAGTACCTGAAAGAGTGGTGGGGCGAGCTCGGCATCGGTGTCACTCTCAACTGCCTGGACAACGTGACCGATCCCTGGCTCGCGGGCACGTACGACATCGCCTTCGACGGCTGGTCCGCCAACCCCGACCCTGACTTCCTCCTGTCGATCCAGACCTGCGGCGCGCTCCCGGCAACCCCCAAGGACACCGGTGCGACGGACAACTTCATCTGTGACAAGCAGTTCGACGACCTGTACGACCAGCAACTCGCCGAGTACGACACCGCCAAACGGGCGGACCTCGTCAAGCAGATGGAATCGCGGCTGTACGACACCGGGTACATGAACGTCATGGCGTACCCGAACGCGGTCGAGGCCTACCGCACCGACCAGATCGAGTCGATCGAGACGATGCCGAAGGCCGCGGGCAACATCTACGGCCAGGACGGTTACTGGAGCTGGTGGTCGGCGGTTCCGGCGGCCTCCTCCGGTGAGTCCTCCGACGGTTCGAGCTCGACGGGGGTCATCATCGGCATCGTCGGGGGCGTCGTCATCCTCGTGGGCGTCGGGGCCTTCTTCGCGATGCGGCGCCGCTCGACCGCCGAAGACCGCGAGTGACCGCGAGAGACCGCGAGGAGCCCCGAGGAGCCCCCATCACCGACCCGCGAGCCGCGAGGAGCCCCCACCGAGTGAGAGTCCATGACCGCTGAAGCAACACCCTCGCTGGTCGAGGCGACCGGCGGTCCGGCTGAGGCCGGGCCGTCGGTCCGCAGGCCACGGGCCGGCACCAGGACCGCCTATCCGCGGTATGTGGCGGACAAGTTGGGCGGCGCGGCCGTCTCGCTGCTCGCCGTCCTCGTCACCAGCTTCTTTCTCTTCCGGCTCATCCCCGGCGACCCCGTCAAGTACATGACGGGCGGCCGCCAGGTGTCGGCGGAGCAACTCGCCAACTACCGGAAGGAGTTCGGCCTCGATCTGCCGCTGTGGGAACAGTTCACGGACTACTGCGGCAAGGCGCTCAGCGGCGACCTCGGCACGTCGTACCAGTTCCGGGCCCCCGTCATCGACAAGATCACCGAAGCGCTCCCGAACACCCTTCTCCTCACCGGCACGTCGTTCGTCCTCTTCACGACGCTCGGCATCTTCATCGGCACCCGCTCCGCGTGGCGCAACGGCGGGATCGGCGACCGGCTCAACACCGGTCTGGCGCTGACTCTTTACTCCATCCCGTCGTTCTGGCTCGGGCTCCTGCTGATCATCGTCTTCTCGGTGGGCGTCGGCCCGATCCCCGGCCTGTTCCCGACCGGCGGCATGGAGTCGGGGAGTGGCGAGACCGGTTTCGCGTACGTCGTCGATGTCGCCCACCATCTCGTCCTTCCGGTGGTGACACTGGTCGCCGTCGAGTACGGGCAGACGCTGCTGGTGACGCGCTCCGCACTGCTCGACGAGATGGGCAGCGACTACCTGACCACGGCCCGGGCCAAGGGTCTGCGGGACGACCTCGTACGACGCCGCCACGCCGTGCCCAACGCCCTGCTGCCGACCGTGACACTGATTTTCATCAACCTCGGCAGGACCGTCGCCGGCGTCATCCTCGTCGAGACCGTCTTCTCCTGGCCGGGCCTCGGCGGGCTCTTCTACCAGGCGCTGAGCGTGCCCGATCTGCCCCTGGTGCAGGGGCTGTTCTTCTTCTTCGCGGCGGCGGTGATCGTGATGAACACGCTGGCCGATCTGATCTATCCGCTGCTGGATCCACGGGTGGGCCGATGACGACCGAATCCACCGCGGCCGAGCAGGCCGCACCGGTGTCCGCGAAAAGCCCCCGTGCTCTCGCCCGGCAGCGCCGCCGCGCCTCCGCCGCCCGCTTCTGGAAGCAGTACCGAAGCCACCGCGCCGGCGTCCTCGGCCTCGCCGCCCTCGGCTTCTTCGCGCTCATCGCGCTGACCGCGCCGCTGACCGTCGGCTCCGACGTGCAGAGCGTGACGAACGCGCCGGGCGGGCCGATGGAGAGCCCGAGCGCCGAATTCCCCTTGGGGACCGACCAGTTCGGGCGGAATCTGCTCGGACTCGTGGTCTGGGGCGCGCGGGTGTCACTGCTCGTCGGGCTGCTTGCCGCCGTGCTCTCCGTCGCGATCGGCGCGCTCATCGGGATCACCGCCGGCCACTTCCGGGGCTGGTTCGCGACCGTGATGATGCGGATCACGGACTGGTTCCTGGTCATGCCGACCCTCGTCCTCGCGATCGCGCTGGCGACCGTGATGTCCCGTTCACTCGGCACGATCATCCTGGCGATCGGTGTCACGACCTGGCCGACGACGGCCCGGCTGGTGCGCGCGCAGACCCTGGCGGTGGAGTCGCGGCCCTACATCGAGCGGGCCAGGGCGCTCGGCGGCGGGCACTGGCACATCATGTCCCGCCATGTGCTGCCCAATGTGATGCCGCTGGTGCTGGCCCAGACGACGCTGATCATCTCCTCCGCGATCCTCGCCGAGGCGACGCTCGCGTTCCTCGGGCTCGGAGATCCGACGGTCGTGTCGTGGGGCGGACTGCTCCAGGACGCACGGGAGGCGGGCGCGGTCAGCGCCGGGAAGTGGTGGTATCTGGTGCCGCCGGGTATCGCGATCGCGGGGGTCGCGCTGGCGTTCACGCTGTGCGGGCGCGCGGTCGAATCTGTCCTCAACCCCAAGCTGGGGGTGGCACGTTGAGCACTGCGACCGGGCAACGCCTGCTGGAGGTCAGGAACCTCGAAGTGACGTACGCGGGCGGGGCGGCCGCCGTACGCGGTGTGGATCTCGCGCTCGACGCGGGCCAGAAGCTCGGCATCGCGGGCGAGTCGGGCTGCGGCAAGTCCACGCTCGCCCTCGCGCTGCTCCGGCTGCTGCCCGCCGGCACGCGCACGACCGGCGAGATCCTGCTCGACGGCGAGGACGTGCTGACGATGAAGTGGGGCCGGGTACGGGCGGTCCGCTGGGCGGGCGCCTCGATCGTCTTCCAGGGCGCCATGCACTCGCTGAACCCCGTGCACCGCATCGGCGACCAGATCGCCGAGCCGATCCTGCTGCACAAGAAGGCGACCGCGGCGGGCGCGAAGCGGAAAACCGGCGAACTGCTCGAACAGGTGGGCCTCCCCGCCGCCCGCGCGGACGCCTACCCGCACGAGCTTTCCGGGGGCCAGCGCCAACGCGTCATGATCGCCATGGCGTTGGCCTGCGATCCCCGGCTCGTCATCGCCGACGAACCGACCACCGCACTCGACGTGATGATCCAGGCGCAGATCCTCCGCCTCATCCAACAGCTCGTCACCGAGCAGGAGTTGGGCCTCATCATGATCAGCCACGATCTCGCGGTCCTGTCCGACACCTGCGACCGGCTGGCGGTGATGTACGCGGGCCGGGTGGTCGAGGAAGGACCGGCCCAACAGGTCTACGAGGATGCCCGACACCCCTACGGCAAGGCCCTGTCGGCCGCCTTCCCGCGTATCGGCGACACGGCCTCCCGGTTCGCGCCGCGCGGCCTGCCGGGCGACCCGCCGGACCCGTCGGCGCTGCCGTCCGGCTGCACGTTCCACTCCCGGTGCCCCGTCGCCCTGGACTCCTGCGTGACCGAGGACCAGGCGCTGCGGGACGCGGGGGCGGGACGGTGGGCGGCCTGCGTGCACATGGACGCGGCCGTAGGAGCGGAACCAGCGAGGAGCACGCCATGACGACAACTCCCGTGACGAAAGCTCCCGTGACGAAAGCGCCGCTGCTCAGCGCCGAGGGCCTGCACATCACCTTCCCCGGACGTCACGGCGCCGACCCCGCCCGCGCCGTCGACGGAGTCGACCTCGACATCCGGCGCGGCGAGATCGTCGCGCTGGTGGGCGAGTCGGGCTGCGGCAAGACGACGCTGGCGCGCTCGCTCCTCGGCCTCGTCCCGCCGACCGGAGGCCGCGTCACCTTCGACGGCAAGCCCCTCGACTACTCCTCACGCGCGCTGAAGGCGTACCGCAAACGCGTCCAGCTGGTCCTCCAGGACCCGAGTGGCTCACTCAACCCCCGGCACACGGTGTACGACGCGGTCGCCGAAGGCCTGCGCATCCACCGGTACGGCGGCGACGAGCGGGCGGCGGTCGCGGACGCCCTCTCCCGGGCGGGACTTCGCCCACCGGAACGCTTCTTCCTCCGCTACCCGCACGAGCTGTCCGGCGGCCAGCGCCAGCGAGTCGTCATCGCGGGGGCCCTCGTCCTGGAGCCCGAACTCATCGTCGCCGACGAGCCGGTGGCCTCCCTGGACGCCTCCGTACGCGGCGAGATCCTGGCCCTGCTCCTCCGGCTGCGCACCGAACTCGGCCTGTCCGCCCTGGTGGTGACCCATGACCTGGGCCTGGCATGGAACATCGCCGACCGGGTCGCGGTGATGTACCTGGGCCGCATCGTGGAGACGGGCGAGGTCGAACAGGTCCTGACGGCTCCTCAGCACCCTTACACCCAGGCCCTGTTGTCCGTCCTGCCGGAAGCCCCGGGCGACCCGGTGGTGCTGACCGGCGAGCCCCCGGACCCGTCCCGCATCCCCTCCGGCTGCCGTTTCCACGCACGCTGTCAGATCCTGGCGAGCGGGGAGGCGGAGCGGGCGGGTGTGGCGGACGCGTGCCGGGGCCAGGATCTGGAGGTGCTCGGCGGTGGCGCCGAGACGCAGGTGGCGTGCCATTGGGCGAGGGTGCGGGTCGCTACATGACATGAAAGGCCGGCGCCCTTGAAAGGCACCGGCCGCCCCATCGACGTACGACTTCACCCGCAACATCACGGATGTACGACTTCACCCGCAACTTCACGTACGACGAAGAACTACTCTCCCCCGTACCCCTCGATCAGTTCCAGCGACCGCTTCACGTCGTCCCGGATGGCCACCAGCAGCGACTCGATGGAGTCGAACCTGGCCTGGCCGCGCACGAAGGCGAGGAAGTCGACGGCGACGTGCAGGCCGTACAGGTCGAGGCCGACGCGGTCGATGGCGTACGCCTCGACGGTGCGCTCGGTGCCGTCGAACTGGGGGTTCGTGCCCACGGAGATCGCGGCGGGCATCGCCTCGCCCGCGACGTGCAGCCAGCCCGCGTAGACGCCGTCGGCGGGAATGGCGGTGTGCGGGAGGGTCTCGACGTTCGCCGTCGGGAAACCGAGCTCACGGCCGCGCTGGGCGCCGCGTACGACGATGCCCTCGACGCGGTGCGGACGCCCGAGGATCTCGCGCGCGCCCTCGACGTCGCCCTCGGCGACGAGCCGCCGGGTGAGGGTCGAGGAGAAGGGCTCGCCGCCGCCCGCCTCACCGGTCACGCACAGGTCGACGACCTCGACCTCGAAGTCGTACGTCTCGCCCTGCTCACGGAGGACGTCTACATTTCCGGCGGCCTTGTGGCCGAAGCGGAAGTTGGGACCTTCCACGACCGCTTTCGCGTGCAGCTTGTCGACGAGAACCTTCGCGACGAAGTCGGCGGGCGACAGCTTCGAGAACTCCTTCGTGAACGGAAGGATGAGGAGGGCGTCCACGCCCAGCTCTGCCATCAGTTCCGCCCGGCGGTGGTGCGGGGCGAGCAGCGGGGGGTGGCTGCCGGGGCGCACGACCTCGCTGGGGTGCGGGTCGAAGGTGACGACGACGGAGGGAACGCCCAGGTCACGGGCGTGGTCCACGGTATGCCGGATGATCAGCTGGTGTCCGCGGTGCACCCCGTCGTAGGAACCGATGGTGACCACGCTGCGCCCCCAGTCTTCGGGGATGTCCTCCAAGCCACGCCAGCGCTGCACTGTGACTGCTCCTTGTCGCAAACTCGTCGAACCTGTGTCCGTGATTGCCTCATTCGCAGCTCTAAGAGTGCCATGCCGTGTGCGCTCAGCTTGCATCGGCATCGGGCTGTGACGCATCCCGCACCGCTGCGCGCGGGTCACGCGGGGACCCGCACTCCGGCCAGGTTCTCGATCATGCGGCGGGTGCTCGGGCCGACCACGCCGGCCCACTCCTCGGGGGCGCCGGTCAGCCAGCGGGCCACGAGGGCGGCGAAGCCGGGGACGGTGCGGGCCAGGTCGACGAGGCCACGGTCGAAGCCGGTGGCGCCGGCCGGGGTGCGGACCAGGAGGAGGCCCGTGCGGTGCACCAGCTCTCGGGTGGGTTCCTCTCCCCTGCGAGCCGTACCGGCCGCGGCGGCCCGCAGCAGGGCGTCGAGGACGGCCGGGTCCCGCTCGTGTGCGAGGAGGAGGTCGAGCAGTTCGCGCCGCAGCGGGCGGGAGGCCGGGCTGCCCGACGCGGCGAGCACGGTCGCGAGCGCCGACCGCACGGGTGCAGGGCAGCCGGTGACCAGGCCGGTGACCAGCGGAAAGAGCACCGTGCGCGCCTCCTGACCATGGTCGAGGTGCCGGTCGACGTACGCGGCCACGTGCACGGCGGTCACCGGGCGCAGCTCCACCACCTCCCGCACGAGGTCGGCGACGCGGCGGGCCAGGGCGGGCGTGGTCACGTCGGCGAGCGTGCGCAGCATCTCGTCCGTGTCCGGGCCCGCGCCCGGTTGCCACAGCCGGGTCCGGAAGGCGGCGAGCACCGGGTCGGGATGGGTCGTGAGGGCGGCCACCAGCGCGCTCGCGGGCAGCTGCGGATCGCCCGCGGTGAATCGCTCCAGCGCCTGCGGCAGGTACCGGGCCCGGGTCCACGGGTCCCGTACGAGGAGGCCGAGCGCTCCGCCGTGCAGGGTGCAGTCGGCGGGGCGGGCCAGCAGCGCGAGCGCCGCGTAACGCAGCAGCGCACGGTCGGCCTCGGTGCGTACATGCGGTGCGGCCCGCAACCCGTACGCCACCGCCGCCACCCGTCGTGCAGGGCGCTCGTCGTGCGCCCACCGGTCCACAGCTCGGCACACGGCCGACGGTTCCTCCTCGGCGAGTACGGCGAGCAGCTCGTCGCCGCGTGGGTGCGCGACTCCGACGAGCGCCTCCGCGAGATCGTCCAGTGCCCGGCGCCGGTAGGCGTACAGCAAGGCCTGCGCCGCCGTCGCCACGGTCGCGTGCGGGGTCGCGGGGAGGGGGCGGTCGTCGTGGAACCAGGGGGTGAGGTGGGGTTGTACGGCGGTGGGGTCGCTGGTGAGGAGGCGGGCCACGGCGTCCAGGTAGCGGGGTTCGCCTTCCTGGCTCGCGGAGCGCGGCGCCTCGTCCGCGACGACCAGGCACCTCAGCAGCTCGAAGCGCTCCGCCTCCGGGAGGGGCACCGCCTCCCAGAACGCCGGCCCGAATTCCCCCGGCACGCCGCGCCCTTGCTCCCGCCAGGTCACGATCCGCTCGGCGAGCAGCCGCAGCGCCCCGGTGTACGGGCGCGCGTCGGGCACGCGCAGCAGGACGTCGACGCAGAGGTGCGTGGCCCACCAGGCGGCGTCGCCGAGCGGTGCCGTCCCCGTCGGCAGGAGGTCGTCCACGGCGTCGACGAGGTCTTCCAGCCGGAGGGCCAGTTCGGCGGGGCCCTGCTGTCGGGCCAGGAGGAGCAGTGCCTGGACGACGGGGCCGATGCGGTGGCGGGGGACGGGGAGTGCGCGGGGCGGGGCGGAGGTCTTGGCCGCCCAGGACGGCACCGCACCCCTTCCAGCCGACGCGGACGCGGCGCCCGCCGAGGACGGCCCTTGCCCACCCGGTCGCCTTGAAGCCCCGTCGGCCGTGTTCGCCGGCTTACGCGACCGGGCCGAGTCGGCGCGCCCCCGGTGCACCAGAGCGTGCAGGGCGGAGTCCAGGTCGAGGTGGGTGCCCTGGATCCAGTCGGCGAGTTCCTCGTGGGCGAAGCGGTAGCCGTTGCCCGCGGGGACGAGGAGGCCCTCGGTAAAGACGGCGGAGGCCCAGCCGGTGATGGCGCCGAGGCGGCGACCGGAGGCGGGCCCCCACGGGAAGACCGCCTCGAAGGAAACACGGTCCAACTCCCCCTGCCCGGGCCCCAGACAGCGCCGCGCGGCCTCGTGCACCTGGCCGGAGACCTGGGCTGCGAGCCGCCGTACAGCCGTGCCTCGCAGCCCGTTCGCCGCGGCGAGCCGGACCGCGACGCGCAGGCACATGAGGTCCAGGTACGCGGCGAACACCTCGTCCCGGTCGAGCGGCCCCGCAGGGGAGTGCGGCAGCGCGGCCCGCACCTCGGACAGCAGCCGCAAGGTCAGCGGATGGCGTGCGTCGGCCGCCGTGAGCACACCCTCGGGGATCCCCGCGCGAGCCCTGGCCCGTAGCGCCTCGCCCTCGGTCAGGTCCCCCAGCCACACGCAGGCGGGAAACCGCCCGGCCTCGTACACGGAGGGAGCAGCAAGGGCGGCGGAGGCACCGGCCCGGTACAGCAACTCCCCCGGGAACTCCGCCCCCACCTGCTCCCAGTACTCCGCCCGGCACGCGACCACGAGCCGTGCCCCGTTCTCCCGCAGCCAGTCCGCCGTGCCCGCCGTCCACTCGGGCAGCCGGTGGGCGAGGGCGGGCGGCATCTCCTCGGGACCGTCGAGAAGCAGCAGCAACGGCCGCCCCGCGTCCCGCGCCACCCGGGCCAGCCGCTCCGGCCCGATATCGCCCAGCTCGCCGTCGTACGCCTCGGGAGGCAGCACGTCCGAGCCCGCCTCACGGGAGCTCCCGGAGTGCGGGCCCTCCCACGAGGCCGCCACGATCCGCCCCGCCCGCTCCAGCGCCCGTGCCGCCGCGTCCGCCACCGAGAGGTCCGTGTCGAGAAGGTCGGCGCCTCGCAGCCACAAGGTGGGCGCCGGTGCCACGCCCCGGGTGCGGCGGGCGGCGAAGGCCGCCAGTTCCGTCGTACGACCGCTGCCGGGCGGGCCGACGAGCCCGAGCACGGCGGCCGGGCCGTCCGCGAAGGCCTCGAACTCCCTTACGACATCGGCCCGTTCGACGGGCCCGGCATCACCGCTGTCCGAGCCCGCAGAAGTCCCCGGCCCGTCCGAGCCCACCGAGGTCGCCGTCAGCTCCAGCACGCCGGCCGGATTCAAGTCGGCCCCGTACGCGGGCACCGTCGCCGCGTTGCGGGCGAGCAGCTCGGCGAGCGGGCCTTCGGCGTCCGGCCCGCGCAGTGGGACGGCGAAGCCCGCCACCCTGTGCCCGGCGTGCAGCGCGGTGCCGAGGATCGCCACCACGGCCCCGGTCGAGGCGTCGAGGACCGGCCCTCCGGCGGCTCCACCGCCCAGCCGCAGCGCGTCGGCGCCTGCCGTACCGATCGCCAACTCCAGGGCGTCGCCCAGGAGATGGAAGCGGTCCGTCGCCGTGTACGTGACGGCGGAGGCGCCGAGCACCCTCGCTTCGCGCCAGCCGCCCGCGGCGATCCGGACGTACGTACCGGCCTCGACGCGGCTCCGCACGGTGACGGGGAGCGGTTCCACGCCGAGGCCTTCGGTGCGTACGAGCGCCAGGTCGGCGTCCGGGAGGGGCGTGACGGCGTCGTCGGTGACCACGCAGGTGCGGCCGCCGGGGGTGTGGAGGACAAGGCAGGTCAGCCCGTCGACCGCTTCGTGACTGGTGATCACCGTGCCGTGGTGGTCGGCGACGAACCCCGTGCCACGCGGACGCCCTGCCAGGTCGCAGACGCGTACCAGGGCCTCGTCGGGTGCCTCCCGGCTGTCGTCGGGGGTCTGGGGGGTGTTGGCCGTCGTAGCCCTGCCATCGGCCCACGTCGCCCTGTCATGGGCCCGCGTCATCCGGGTATCGGCCCGCGTCGCCCGGACATCGTCCGCTACTTGTCGGTCGTCGAGTACTTGTCGGTCGTCGAGTAGTTTTCTGCTGTCGACCGGCACGTGCCGCCCCCCGGTCCGCGGGCCCCGTCCCGCCATGCTCGAACCTCCCCGCCGCGCTCCTGCTTTCGACGGTAGGCGCAGGGTGATCAGCGGGACAGATCGCCTGGCGAACGCGCCCCCTTCCGCTCCCCCGCTTCACTCCGAGCGCCTGCCCGAAGGGGTGAACAGACGAGGGTGGATGGATACACCCTTGGGTGGGGGAACCGAGGGGGGACCGTGGAGCGGCGGGCACGAGACCCCGTGACCGCCGCTCCACGGGCGGGTTCAGCGCGACTGTCCGGGTGGCGCTGTCGGCGTCAGCCGAACACCGCCAGGCTCTTCGCCTTGCCCTTCTCGTCCTCCACCAGCGCCAGGAACCGCCCCGCCGGGTCAAAGACCGCGACGGCGCCGCGCCCCGCGTACTCCTCGGGCATCTCCAGGCGTACGCCGTTGAGAAGCAGCTTCGCCCGCCGGTCGTCCACGTTCCAGCGCGGGAACGCGGCCGTGGCGGCGTCCGCGACCGGCATCACGGTCAGCTCCTGCTGGAGCTGGTCGAGGGTGCGCGCGGAGTCGAGCTTGTACGGGCCGACGCGGGTGCGACGGAGCGCGGTGAGATGACCACCGACGCCCAGGTCAGCGCCCAGGTCACGGGCCAGGGCCCGGATGTACGTCCCGGACGAGCAGACCACCGACACCACCAGGTCGAGCACCGGTGTGCCGTCCTCGGCGACGGCGTCGCGGACGTCGTACACCGAGAACGACGAGATCCGCACCGGCCGGGCCGGGATCTCGAAGTCCTCGCCGTCGCGCGCCCGCTTGTACGAGCGCACTCCGTTGATCTTGATGGCGCTGACCTTGGACGGCACCTGCATGATGTCGCCGCTGAGCTTGGCGACGCCGGCGTCGATGGCGTCCCGCTTGATGCCGGACGCGTCCGTGGACGAGGTGATGTCGCCCTCGGCGTCGTCCGTCACGGTGTTCTGCCCGAGCCGGACGGTCCCCAGATACTCCTTCTCGGTGAGCGCGAGGTGCCCGAGGAGCTTGGTCGCCTTCTCGACGCCGAGGACGAGCACGCCCGTCGCCATGGGGTCGAGGGTGCCGGCGTGTCCGACACGGCGGGTCTTTGCGATCCCGCGCATCTTGGCGACCACGTCGTGCGAAGTGAAGCCCGACGGCTTGTCGACAATGACAAGTCCGTCGGGCGTCTGGTGCTTCTCGGTCATCCGGTGGCGTCGTCCGTCTCGTCGGCGTCGTCCGGCTCCTCGTCGGAGTCCGGCTTCTTGTACGGGTCCGCGTCACCGGCGTACTTCGCGCCGGAGGAGACCTCGCGCACCTTCTCGTCCGAGGCGCGTGCCTTGTCGAGCAGGTCCTCGATGGTCTTGGCGGTGTCCGGCAGGGCGTCCGCGATGAAGGTCAGCGTCGGCGTGAACTTCACGCCCGCCGCCGCACCGACCGCGGAACGGAGCACACCCTTGGCGCTCTCCAGGCCCGCGGCGGCCTCCGCCCGTACCTGGTCGTCCCCGTACACCGTGTAGAAGACGGTCGCCTCCCGCAGATCACCCGTGACCCGGGTGTCCGTGATGGTGACGTGGGTGCCGAGCCGCGGATCCTTGATCCCGCGCTGCAGCTTCTTGGCCACCACCTCTCGGATGAGGTCCGCCAGCCTCTTAGCCCGCGCGTTGTCGGCCACTGGTCCGTCTCCTTCTTCGCCTTGCTTGTTTCGTCAGTCTTCGTCGGACGCCGGCCGCTGTTGTCAGTCGTCGTCCGTGTGGAGTCTGCGCCGTACCGACAGCAGTTCCACCTCCGGTCGTGCCGCGACGAGCCGTTCACACCGGTCCAGTACGTCGGTGAGGTGCTCGGTGTCTCCGGAGACCACCGCGAGGCCGATCTCGGCCCTGCGGTGCAAGTCCTGGTTTCCCGTCTCCGCCACGCTCACCGCGTACTTCCGATGGAGTTCGGCGACGATCGGCCGGACGAGGGAGCGTTTCTCCTTGAGCGAGTGGACGTCGCCGAGGAGCAGATCGAAGGACAGCGTCCCCACATACATGTGTAACCGGATGTCCCGCCGGTACGGGATAGATGGCCTGCCAATGCGCTTGGCAGGGACATCAGAACCGTACAACGAACCTCCGGCTCGCTCGACGGGGTTTTCGCCCCCGCCGCCCCTACCCGTCCCGTCTTTCTGGGGCTGCGCCCCAGACCCCCTCGGTTGTTCTTCGGCTGACCGCCGGTGGGGGCTTGTCGCGCAGTTCCCCGCGCCCCAAAAAGACGCTGAGCTGGTCGGGGTGACACAGTCACCCCGACCAGCTCAGACCTTCGCTTTACGAGCGCGGCTTCTCGCGCATCTCGTATGTCGCGATGACGTCGTCGACCTTGATGTCGTTGAAGTTTCCGAGGTTGATACCGCCCTCGAAGCCTTCGCGGATCTCGGTGACGTCGTCCTTGAAGCGACGCAGCCCGGAGATGTTGAGGCTCTCCGCGATGACCTTGCCGTCGCGGATGAGGCGCGCCTTGGTGTTGCGCTTGACCTCTCCCGAACGGACCAGGACACCGGCGATGTTGCCCAGCTTGGACGACTTGAAGACCTCGCGGATCTCCGCCGTGCCGAGCTCGACCTCCTCGTACTCCGGCTTGAGCATGCCCTTGAGGGCCGCCTCGATCTCCTCGATGGCCTGGTAGATCACCGAGTAGTACCGGACGTCGACGCCCTCGCGCTCCGCCATCTGAGCCGCGCGGCCCGCGGCGCGGACGTTGAAGCCGATGACGATCGCGTCGGAGCCGGTCGCCAGGTTGATGTCCGACTCGGTGACCGCACCCACACCGCGGTGCAGGACACGGATCTCGACCTCTTCGCCGACGTCGAGCTGGAGCAGCGAGGACTCGAGAGCCTCCACCGAACCGGACGCGTCGCCCTTGATGATGAGGTTGAGTTCCTGCACCAGACCGGCCTTGAGGGCCTCGTCCAGGTTCTCCAGGGAGAACCGGACACCCCGGCGGGCGAAGTTGGCGTTGCGCTCACGCGCCGCGCGCTTCTCGGCGATCTGACGCGCCGTACGGTCCTCGTCGACAACCAGGAAGTTGTCGCCGGCGCCCGGGACGTTGGTGAGACCGAGGACGAGGACCGGGGTCGAGGGACCCGCCTCTTCCACGTTGTCGCCCTTGTCGTCGAGCATCGCGCGGACACGGCCGTACGCGTCGCCGACCACCATGGTGTCGCCGACCCGCAGGGTGCCTCGCTGGACCAGGACGGTCGCGACGGCGCCGCGGCCCTTGTCGAGGTGGGACTCGATCGCAATACCCTGCGCGTCCTGCTCCGGGTTGGCCCGCAGGTCGAGCGAGGCATCCGCGGTCAGGACCACGGCCTCCAGGAGAGCCTCGATGTTGAGGCCCTGCTTGGCGGAGATGTCGACGAACATCGTGTCGCCGCCGTACTCCTCGGCCACCAGACCGAACTCGGTGAGCTGACCGCGCACCTTGGTCGGGTCGGCGCCCTCGACGTCGATCTTGTTGACCGCGACCACGATCGGCACGTCGGCCGCCTTGGCGTGGTTCAACGCCTCGATCGTCTGGGGCATCACACCGTCGTTGGCCGCCACCACGAGGATCGCGATGTCGGTCGACTTGGCACCACGGGCACGCATGGCGGTGAACGCCTCGTGGCCCGGGGTGTCGATGAAGGTGATCCTGCGCTCTTCACCGTTGACCTCGGTGGCGACCTGGTACGCACCGATGTGCTGCGTGATACCGCCGGCCTCGCCCGCAACGACGTTCGTCTTGCGGATGGTGTCGAGCAGTCGGGTCTTACCGTGGTCGACGTGACCCATGACGGTCACGACCGGCGGACGCGCGACGAGGAACTCCTCGCCACCCTCGTCCTCGCCGAACTCGATGTCGAAGGACTCGAGCAGCTCGCGGTCCTCCTCCTCGGGGCTGACGATCTCGAGGACGAAGTTCATCTCGTCCGCGAGGAGCTTCAGCGTCTCGTCGGAGACGGACTGCGTGGCAGTGACCATCTCGCCGAGGTTCATCATCACGCCGACGAGCGACGCCGGGTTGGCGCCGATCTTCTCGGCGAAGTCGGTGAGCGAGGCACCGCGCGACAGGCGGACGGACTGTCCGTTGCCGCGAGGCAGCATGACGCCGCCGACCGACGGGGCCTGCATGGCCTCGTACTCCTGGCGCCTCTGCCGCTTCGACTTGCGACCACGACGCGCGGGACCACCGGGACGACCGAAGGCGCCCTGTGTGCCACCACGGCCACCGGGACCACCCGGACGACCGCCGAAGCCGGGACGACCGCCGCCACCGCCACCGGGACCACCGGGACGACCGGCGAAACCGCCACCGCCGCCACCGGGACCACCGGGACGACCGGCGAAACCGCCGCCACCGCCACCGGGACCGGCCGGACGACCGGCGAAACCGCCACCGCCGCCACCGGGACGACCGGCACCGGCACCGCCGGGACGACCGCCACCGCCACCGGGACCACGGCCGCCACCGGGGCCACCGCCGCCCGGACGCGGGCTGCCCGCAGCGGGACGCTGCGGCATCATGCCGGGGTTCGGACGGTTACCACCGGGGCCGCCGCCGGGACGCGGAGCGCCACCCTGCGGACGAGGCATGCCGCCCGGGCTCGGACGGGCACCGCCCGGACCGCCCTGCGGACGCGGAGCGCCGCCGGGACCGCCCTGGGGACGGGGACCACGGTCGCCACGGTCCTGACCCGCGCCCTGCGGACGCGGAGCGCCGGGGGCGCCTGCGCCACCCGGACGCGGGGCACCACCCGGACGGGGCGTCTGGGGGCGCGCCATACCGGTGGAGCCACCAGAGGTGAACGGGTTGTTGCCCGGACGAGGACCGGCCGGACGAGCACCGGGACGTGCACCCTGGCCACCCGGACGCGCAGCGCCCTGACGGTCGGGGCGGTCACCACGGTCGGGACGGTCCGTACGCTCGGGACGGTCGCCACGACCCTGACCACCCTGGCCGGGACCGCTCTGGCCGGGACCGGCCGGACGGGCACCGGCAGGCTTCGGAGCGCCGGGACGGACAGCCGGACGAGCGGCGCCTGCGGCCGGAGCCGCGGGAGCCGACGGGGGCGCCGTGAACTCGGCAGCCACCGGAGCCGGAGCCGCTACAACGGGCTTCGGCGCGGGCTTGGGACCCGGACGCGGGCCCGAAGCCGCAGTGGACGGAACAGCCGGAGTGACCGGGGTGACCGGTGCGGCCTCCGCGGGCGTCTCGGCCACGGCCGGCTTGGGAGCCGGCGGGCGCGGGGCTGCCGGACGGGCGGCCTGCGCGGGAGAAGGCGCACCCGGCTTGGCGGGCGCGGCCTTGCGCGGCGCGGGCTTGCCGCCGCCGTTGCCCTGCTGGAGGGCATCTGTCAGTTTGCGTACTACGGGCGCCTCGATCGTCGAGGACGCTGAACGGACGAACTCACCGAGTTCCTGGAGCTTGGCCATGACGACCTTGCTCTCAACCCCGAACTCCTTGGCGAGTTCGTATACCCGGACCTTAGCCACTTCGCTCCTTTTAGGTCCGGGTTGCGTCCGGACCGTCGCTACTTCATGGGCGTACTCATCGCGTGCTCATCGAGTGCTCATCGCAATCTCGACCTACTTCCAACTCGCGGGGTACCAGGGCCGCACGGGGGTTCCGTACGACACGTCTTACGGTGTTACCTGCTCGACGTAGTGGCGCAACGCCTTGCTGTCGAGCGATCCCGGGACGCGCAGCGCCCGTGGGAACGCCCGGCGGCGGACCGCCAGGTCGAAACAGACCAGGGCGGGGTGTACGTACGCACCCCGGCCGGGCAGCGTACCGCGATGATCGGGGACACATTCACCCTCGACCGCCACGATGCGCAGCAGATCCTTCTTGGCCGCTCGCTCCCGACACCCCACACAGGTGCGTTCAGGGCATGCGCGGGCTCGCGTCCGGCCAGACACTCTTAAGTCTACCTCCCCGTAACGACCTCACCCCTTTGGGGCAAGAATCGAACGGTTGTTGTCGTGATCTCAGCCACCTGCGGCTTGGATCTATTCCCCGGCGTATTCCCGGGTCTATTCCCCGCGCTGCTCGGCAGGCTGCTCGGTGTCCGGGCGGATGTCGATCCGCCAGCCCGTGAGGCGGGCCGCGAGCCGGGCGTTCTGCCCTTCCTTGCCGATCGCCAGCGACAGCTGGTAGTCGGGCACGGTCACCCGCGCGGAGCGGGCCGCGAGGTCGACGACCTCGACCTTGGAGACACGGGCCGGGGACAGCGCGTTCGCCACCATCTCTGCCGGGTCGTCCGCCCAGTCGACGATGTCGATCTTCTCGCCGTTCAGTTCGGCCATCACGTTACGCACCCGGCTGCCCATGGGGCCGATACAGGCGCCCTTGGGGTTGAGCCCGGACCGGGTGGAGCGGACGGCGATCTTCGTACGGTGGCCCGCCTCGCGCGCGATCGCGGCGATCTCGACGGACCCGTCGGCGATCTCCGGCACCTCAAGGGCGAACAGCTTCTTCACCAGGTTGGGGTGCGTGCGGGAGAGCGTCACGGACGGACCGCGGACGCCCTTCGCGACCCGTACGACGTACGAGCGCAGGCGCAGGCCGTGCGTGTAGGTCTCACCGGGGACCTGCTCCTGCACGGGCAGGATGGCCTCCAGCTTGCCGATGTCGACGAGGACGTTCTTGGGGTCGCGGCCCTGCTGCACGACACCGGTGACGATGTCGCCCTCGCGGCCCGCGTACTCGCCGAGGGTCGCGTCGTCCTCGGCGTCCCGCAGGCGCTGCAGGATGACCTGCTTGGCGGTGGTCGCGGCGATACGGCCGAAGCCGGACGGGGTGTCGTCGAACTCGCGCGCCTCCTGCCCCTCCTCCAGGTCCTCGGGGTCCTCCTTCGCCCACACGGTCACGTGGCCGGTCTCCCGGTCAAGCTTCACGCGCGCGTGCCGACGGCTTCCCTCGGTGCGGTGGTAGGCGATGAGGAGGGCCGACTCGATCGCCTCGACCAGCAGGTCGAAGGAGATCTCCTTCTCCCGCACCAAACCCCGCAGGGCACTCATGTCGATGTCCACGGCTACGCCTCCTCTGCGTTCTCTTCGTGCGATTCATGCGAGTCGTGCTCTTCTCGCACGTCGTGCTGATCCTGCTCGTCGTGCTGATCCTGCTCGTCCTGCTCGTCGGTCTTGTTCTTGCGGTTGAACTCGACCTGGACTCGCGCCTTGGCGATGTCCGCGAAGGCGAGCCTCTTGGCGGTGGGCTTGCGCCCCTTCACACCCGGCACCTCGACGTCGATTCCCGTGTCGTCCACCGTAAGAATCCGGCCGATCAGCTCGTCGGCCCCGGAAGCTTCGGCCAGCCGGAACTTCACCAGGCGGTCCGTGGCACGTACGTAGTGACGGTGCTCCTTGAGCTCGCGCTCGGCACCGGGGGTTCCGACCTCGAGGGTGTACTCGCCCTGGCCCATCGCGTCGCTCTCGTCGAGCTTCGCCGAGAGCGCGCGGCTCACATCGGCGATCTGGTCCAGGTCGGCACCCGTGTCCGAGTCGACGACGACACGCAGTACACGCTTGCGCCCCACCGAGTCGACCTCGACCTCTTCGAGATCGAGTCCCTGAGAGCTGACGAGCGGTTCCAGCAGTTCTCGCAGCCTCTCGCTCTGGGTGGTGCTCATCCGGGTGACTCCTCGGCCGCGTGTGCTGTTGTGGGTAGGTCTCGCGTGTCAGGTCAAAGGGTATCCGGTCGCCGGGGGTGTTGCCGTCCATCGGGACGTGGCCGGTCGGGACGGCACTCCCCAGGACACAGGAAGGGGCAGGGGCGACAGGAGCGAAAGGAACCGGCCGGATCAGCAGCCCACGAGAGCCGCTGGCGAGCGATCGGCCGGGGCGCGGGTACCGTGATCACGGGCGTGCAGCCCTTCCTTTCGTACGAGCCTGTCGAGGACGTCTCCCGTGCCGTTCACCCTGCCGTCGCGCACCCCCGCGGGCCCGCGCCGAAGGACCCTGCTCGCGTCGGCCGCGGGCGCCTTCGCGCTCGCGGGTTGTTCCGCCCCCGAGTCGTCCACCGACGCCACCGGCGGGAGCCCCTCGGCCGCCGACCGGGCACGCGCGCGTGCGGCTCGCGACAGCCAGGTGCTCGCGGAGCGGTACGCGACCGTGATCACCGCGCACCCGTCACTGGCGGACCGTCTGCGCCCGCTGCGGGCGGAGGTCGTACGGCACGCGGCGGCGTTCGACACGGGGGAGCCCGCGTCGGCATCGGCCTCGGCCTCGCCTTCCACCTCGGTCTCCCCCAGTGCCTCCCCCGCCGCACCGGCTGACGAAAAGGGTGCCCTCGCCGACCTCGCGACGGCCGAGCGCACCTTGGCCGACCAGCGCACGAAGGCCCTGCTGGACGTCCCGGGAGAGCTGGCCCGACTGCTGGCCTCGGTCGCGGCGGCCGGGGCGGCGCACGCGTATCTGCTGACGGAGGGGACGAAATGAGCGGCACCAAGGACAGCGAGCGAGCCAAGGCAGCCAAGGCAGCAGCGCTGAAGGCCCTGCAGGCCGCGCTGGGCGCCGAGCATGCCGTCGTCTACGGGTACGGCGTGGTCGGCGGCAAGATCGACGAAGCGCGCAGGACCGAGGCCCGGTCGGGCTACGACGCCCACCGGGCGCGGCGGGACGAGCTGACGCGGGCGGTGCGGGACCTGGGCGGGAAGCCCGAGGCCGCGGCGGCCGCGTACGCGCTGCCGTTCCAGGTGAAGGACTCCGGCGCGGCCGTGCGACTCGCCGCCGAACTCGAGGATCGGGTGGCCGGGGTGTACTCCGATCTCGTACGGGCCTCCACGGGCGACCAGCGGCGCACGGCCGCCGATGCGTTGCGCGAGGCGGCGGTACGGGCGGTGCGGTGGCGCGGCGAGAGCGTAGCCTTCCCTGGGCTCGCCGAGCGGGCGGCCACCCCGTCGACGTCGGCGCCCTCACCGACATAACGCCACCTGGAAGGGAACCACTCGCGCATGGCTTTCGAACCGCCGCAGCGCCTCGTACGAGCGCTCGGCGAGACGCAGCGCAACGGAGCCGACGGCGCCGAGGGGACCGGTGGGGCCTGCGACTGGCTGGACAAGCTGCCTGTGCTGGCTCAACACGCAGTTGATCTACGCGAGTTGACCGTGGAACGGGTGCAGGCGCCCGGCGGACGCAGCAGTCTGGTGGTCCTGGTGCGGCAGGCCGACGGTACGCCGACCGTGCTGAAGCTGGCGCCCGAGCGGGCCCGTCCGGAGAGCGAGCGGGCCGCGCTCGCCCACTGGGGCGGCCGGGGCGCGGTGCAGCTCCTCAACCCCGGTGACGCGCAAGGCGTTCTGCTGCTGGAGCGGTTGCATCCCGACCTGTCCGTGCGCTCGCTGCCGGAGGCGAAGGCCCTGCTGGAGGCGGCCGGGACGCTACGGCGGCTGTGGGTCGAGCCGCCCGCCGGGCAGCTCTTCGAGACCGTCGCCGAGCGGACCGGGCGGCAGGCCGAGGCGATGCGGGCGTCGGCGAGTGGAGACGCGGAGGTCGTGGCCCTGGTGGACGCGGCGCTCGCGGCCCGTGAGGAGCTTCTCGCGGGACCGCCCGAGGAGCGGTTGCTGCACGGCACCTTCCGGCAGAGCAAGGTGCTCGCCGGTGAGCGCATGCCGTGGCTGGCCGTGGGTCCCGACCCGGTGGTCGGCGAGTGCGCCTTCGATCTGGCCCGGCTGGTCCGCGACCGGGTGGAGGACCTGATCGCGTCGCCTTCAGGGTCGACGACCACGCGTCGGCGGGTGAAGCGGCTCGCCGAGTCACTGGACCTGGATCAGGAGCGGCTGCGGGGCTGGACCCTGTTCCGGGCGGTGGAGTCGGGGGTACGGGCTCGGCGGGTCGGGCGGGCGCAGGACGCGGAGCTGCTGCTGGAGTTCGCGGGCTGGCTCTGACTGCATGGCGGTGCCTTGTGGCTCTAACTCCCTTGGGCCGGTGTGAGTTTGATCGCGAGGACCGGGCAGTCGGCCGCGGCTCTTCTGGCGCGTTTCAGGGCCCTTCGAGGGAGCGGGCCCGGAGGGAACAGGGGGTAGCCCCACTCGTCGAGCGTGATGTGTTCGGGGAGCAGTTCCGCACAGAGGCCATGGCCCTGGCAGGCGGTCCAGTCGACGCCGAGTTCCGTGTCGGCTTCCATGTCAGCTCCGGTTCTCGGGGACGCGCAGCAGCGGGCGGCGGTCGGACGCCGTGCAGCGGCCCTTGGCGTGGGCGTCGAGTTCGGCGGCGAAGGTGGTGAACGCGCTGCGGACCAGGCGGACGGTGCCGTCGGGGTGGTGGCAGGCGCCGCGGCCCTCGACGAGTCCGGCCCAGCGGGCGATGTCCTGCCGGCTGGTGCCCTGCGGGCCGGGTGCGGCCAGGGTCTGGAACGCGGCGGCGATACGAGGCAGGCCGTTGAGGCAGGGCCCGCACTGGCCTGCCGATTCCATGGCGAGGTAGCGCAGCACGTGGGCCGTGTCGGCGAGGCCGCAGCGGTCGGCGGGCAGCGCGATGAGGACGCCCGCTCCGAGACCGTCGGCGGTCAGGGTGCGCGTCGCGGCCTCGGCGGCCGTGAGCCAGGTGCCGTGGTAGCCGCCGGTCAGCACCGCGCCGACGCCGTCCAGCGGGAGCAGCCGGTGCAGCGGCATCCCGAACGGCGCCTCCACGACGCGTACTTCCCGGCCCGGCGCGTACACCGTGCACAGGGCGCTGCCCGGCTCGGTCGGTGTGCCCGCCGAGCGGAACCAGTCGGCGCCGTAGCGGGCGATCAGGGCGAGGTGCGCGAGCGTCTCGACGTTCTGGACGAGGGTCGGGGCCCGGCGCACGCCCCGCTCGCGGACCGGGGGGTGCTGGTCGCGGGGCAGGGCGGCCTGCCCGGAGATGTACTGGGCGAGGGCTGATGACTGGCCGGAGAGGAAGCGCTTCGGGACTCGTACGACGCGCACGGGCAGCGGGTCGTGGCGCTCGGCGAGTGCCCTCTCCAGGGGGGTCGCGCCGTCCGCGACGGCGAGGTACGCCTCCCCCGCGCCGATCGCCTCGGCCGCCAACTGGAGCCCGTCCAGGACGATATGGGGCGACAGCCGCAGCAGCGTCTTGTCCTTGTGGCTGGCGGGCTCGCCCTCCGCGCCGTTCGCCACGACGACCGGGACGCGGCCCGTGCGGCGACCAGCGTCGGCGACGGCGACCACTTTGCGGTACGTGGGGAAGGCGGCGCCGCCACGGCCGGTGAGGCCGGACTCGGCGAGTGCTCGCAGCAGGTGCGCCGGGTTGCCGTATGCCACGGGGCCGTAGCGCTGCTGGTGGGTGAGGTAGCCGGCCGGGTTGCCGCCGGGGGCGAGCAGACGCGGTGGCATGTAGATGTCCGTGAAGGTCATGGTCATGAGCGAGTTCCCGCCCTCGTGCGGAGTTCGGCTGTGCGGAGTTCGGCTGCACGGGCTTCGGCCGTGTGGACTTCCGCCGTGTGCAGGAGGGCCGACGGGGTGCGCCTCGACTCGCGGGCCGCGTGGGCCACGCGGATACCGAAGGCCGTGAGTGCGGCGGCTATGCAGGAGATCGTCAGCCACAGCATCCAGGAGGCGCCGGTGTCCGTGCCGATGCCGATGCCGTGGATCAGGGCGATCGGCCAGGAGGCGTACGCCAGCCAGTGGACGGCGCGCCAGGTGCGCAGGCCGATCCGCTCCCGCAGCAGGCTGGTCACCAGTACCGCGAGCGTCAGGTCCAGGGCTACCGTGCCCAGGCCCAGCCAGAGGGGCTGGTAGTCGGAGGCGAAGGGGACGAGGACGTCGAGGACGGTGATGTTGACGTAGCCGTCGACGACGGCGGCTGTGATGTGCAGGGCGAGGAAGGCGATCGCGGAGAGGGAGAGGGTGCGGTGGAGGGAGACCGTCCCGAACCTCGGGAGTCCGGGGAGGCGGGTTCGTAGCCGTACGGCTACGCCGAGCAGGACCACGACCGTGAACAGGACCAGGCAGATCGCGCCTGTGGCTCGGTTGGCGTACCAGAGGATCGGGGAGTCGGTCATGCGGCGGCCTCGGTGGTGGCTGAGGTCGGGGCGTTTTCGCCCCCTCCGCCCCTACCCGTCCCGTACCTGGGGGCTGCCACCCCCAGACCCCCGCCATCGGCCTGAACGGCCTCGTCCTCAAACGCCGGACGGGCTGGAAGATCCCCCGCACCGGCCGGAGTTGAAGAGCGCAGCCCCAACGGGTGGGCTGGAGACGGCGACGTCGGCCAGCCCGGTGTCGTGACCACCGTGCCGTCGTTCGCCACCAGCCTTGCCGGTAGGCCCAGCCGTGTCAGCCAGCGCTCCGCTCCCGCGCCCTTCACCAGGGCCGCGGTGCTCGCCGCGTTGGCGTCCGCGCAGGTCGCTGCCGCTACGGAGACCGTGCGCCAGGGGGTCTGGGCGGGCAGGCCGGTGTGTGGGTCGAGGATGTGGTGGAGGTTGTGGGCTCCTCGGCGCCAGCGGCGGACGGTGGTACCGGAAGTGGCGAGGCCGCCGCTGCGGATGCCGATCGTGGCGTACGAGCCGTTCGCGGGGATCTCGTCCACGGCACCGGTGGCGTCCTGGACGCGGACGCGCCAGCCGCCGTGCGGTGGTTCGCCCGCGACGGCCGTGTCGCCGCCCAGGCTGACCAGGACTCCGCAGCCCGCCGCCTCGGCGAGCATCGTCGCCGCCTTGTCGGCGGCCCAGGCCTTGGCGGTGGCGCCCAGGTCGAGGCGGACCCCGGCCGGGACGGTGACCGTGCAGGTCGCGCGGTCCAGCTTCACCAGGCGCCGGCCGGGGACCGGGCGCACGGTGAGCCGCACGGGGCGGCCGTTCTCCTGGAGCAGCTGGAAGTCGCGGTCGTAGCCGAGGGCGTTCATCGCCGAGCCGACCGTCGGGTCGACGGCTCCGTCGGTGGCTTCCGCGGCGCGCAGCGCGACGGCCAGGGCCTCCGCGAGCAGCGGGCTAACCTTGACCGGGCGGCCCTCGGCGCCGTCGAGCGCGGCCAGTTCCGAGTCCTGGCGGAAACGGCTGCACGTGGCGTCGACCTCGGCGAGATGCCGGGCGAGCAGCAGGTTGCAGGAGTCCAGCAGCGCCGGGTCGGTGGTGATCAGGCGGACGCTCGTGCCGAGGGCACGCCAGTCGGCGGCGGCGGTCATGACGCCCCCGAGGTGGAGTCGGCCGCCCCGCCGCTGCCGGCGGACGTGGGGTTGTCGGACGGCGACTGGAGGGTCGAGTCCGAGGAGGACGAGGAAGAGGACGACGACGAGTCCGACGGAGACGTGGACGACGAGTCCGAGGACGAACTCGTCGAGTTCGACGAGGAGTCCGTGGTGCCGCTCGCCGCCGTGCTCGCCTCCGCCTGCATCGTGCCGATCAGGGCGAACATCCCGGCTGCCGCCGCCAGTGTCACCGCCGCCGCCACTGCCGCCGTACGCCGTGTCCCTCTGCGGACCGCCGCGGCGGCCCCCCACTCGCTGCCTGTCATTGGCTGCTCCCCTCCGAATGACGTTCTGTCACGTCATACGGTCGGGGAGCAGCCTGAGAGAAGCCTGTGAGGCGACCATAGGGTCGAGAAGAAGTCTCTGAGAGACGTCTTTAATTTCAGACTTCAAGCAATCGAGGAGCAAGCAATCGCGAGCTACGCCGTCAGGCGGGCGATCGCCTCGTCGACAGTCAGCTCCTCGCGCTCGCCGGTGCGGCGGTCCTTGAGTTCCACGACGCCCTCGGCCGAGCGCCGCCCGGCGACCAGGATCTGCGGTACACCGATGAGTTCGGCGTCCGTGAACTTCACGCCCGGGGAGACACCGGCCCGGTCGTCGACCAGGACACGGACACCCGCGGCGCCGAGCTTCTCGGAGACTTCGAGGGCCAGTTCGGTCTGGAGCGCCTTGCCCGCCGCGACGACGTGCACGTCGGCCGGGGCGATCTCCTTGGGCCAGCACAGCCCCTGGTCGTCCGCCGACTGCTCGGCCAGGGCCGCGACAGCGCGGGAGACGCCGATGCCGTACGAGCCCATGGTCACGCGGACGGGCTTGCCCTGCTGGCCGAGGACGTCGAGCTGGAAGGTGTCGGCGTACTTGCGGCCGAGCTGGAAGATGTGGCCGATCTCGATGGCACGGTCCAGCTTGAGGCCGGTGCCGCAGGACGGGCAGGGGTCGCCCTCCTCGACCACGACGACGTCGAGGTAGTCGTCGACCTCGAAGTCGCGGCCGGCGACGACGTTCTTCGCGTGGGTGTCGACCTTGTTCGCGCCGGTGATCCAGGCGGTGCCGGGGGCGATGCGCGGGTCGGCGATGTAGCGGACCTTCTCCAGACCCTGCGGGCCCACATAGCCCCGTACGAGATCCTCGCGGCCCTCGAAGTCCTCGGCCGTCACCAGTTCCACGACGGCGGGCGCGAGGTGCTCGCCCAGCTTGCCGAGGTCGACCTCGCGGTTGCCGGGGACGCCGACGGCGACGATCTCGCCGTCGACCTTGACCAGGAGGTTCTTGAGGGTCGCGGAGGCGGGGACGCCGAGGTGCTCGGCGAGGGTCTCGATGGTCGGGGTGTCGGGGGTGTCCAGCTCCTCGACCGGGCCGTGCTCGCCGGTCACGGGCGCCAGCGCGAAGGTGACCGCCTCGGTGTTGGCCGCGTAGTCGCAGGCCGGGCAGTCCGCGAAGGTGTCCTCGCCGGCGGCGGCGGGCGCGAGGAACTCCTCCGAGGCCGAGCCGCCCATCGCTCCCGAGACGGCGGACACGATGCGGTAGTCGAGGCCCAGGCGCTCGAAGATCTTCTGGTACGCGGCGCGGTGGAGGGCGTACGACTCCGCGAGGCCCTCGTCCGTGGTGTCGAAGGAGTACGAGTCCTTCATCTGGAACTCGCGGCCGCGCAGCACGCCGGAGCGCGGGCGAGCCTCGTCCCGGTACTTCGTCTGGATCTGGTAGAGCATGATCGGCAGGTCCTTGTACGAGGACGCCTGGTCCTTCACCAGGAGGGTGAAGATCTCCTCGTGGGTCGGACCGAGCAGATACTCCGCGCCCTTGCGGTCCTTGAGCCGGAAGAGCAGGTCGCCGTACTCCTCCCAGCGGCCGGAGGCCTCGTACGGCTCCTTGGGCAGCAGGGCGGGGAGGAGGACCTCCTGCGCGCCGATGGCGTCCATCTCCTCCCGCACGACCCGGGAGACGTTGTCGAGGACCTTCTTGCCCAGCGGCAGCCAGGACCAGATGCCCGCGGAGGTACGGCGCACATAGCCGGCGCGGACCAGCAGCTTGTGACTGAGCGTCTCCGCGTCCGCCGGGTCGTCACGCAGTGTCTTGACCATCAAACGGGACATGCGCTGGACCTGGGCCATGATTGTTGACTCCTGCTGCTCAAGGGTGATGGCAAGGAGGTTAGCCGGGGGCCCGCCGTCCCCGGAAATCCGTTTGTCCCGTCAGCGGCGCCGCAGCGGCAGCGGGGCGCCCATCACCGCGTACGGCTTCGGCGCGCTGGGGAACAGAACCTGCCTGGCCAGGTCCTCGTATCCCAGTGAGCGGTAGAGGCCGCGGGCCGGGCTGTCCGTGTCGATGGCGGAGAGGATCGAGCGGGGTTCGGCGGCGGCGTCCGTGATGGTGGTGATCAGTGCGCGGCCGACACCGCGGTTCTGGTAGTGCGGGTGCACATGCAGTTCGGTGATCACGAAGGAGTCGTCGAGCCAGCCGTCTTGGCCCTGGCCCCGCAGATACGGCTCTACGACGGTGGACCACCAGTGCGTACGGTCGTTCGGCATGCCGTAGACGAAGCCGACGAGCCGTCCGTCCACCGTGGTGGCGCCGAGCGCGCGGGCCCCCGGATAGCTCAGGTGCCGCAGCACGATCTGGCGTCGTACGGCGATCTCGTCGGCGCCGAGTCCGAAGGCCAGGGCCTGGACGGCGAGCGCCTCGTCCACACGGTTCGCGAGGTCGAGGGGGCCGAGGGTGACGTCGTCCGTTGGGTGCGGCATGCCGGGAGACTACCTCGGGGCGCGGGCCTGCCGAGTTGGCACCCGGCGCCAGGGTCTTTCGGGCTGCGTCGGGGTCGGCGCCGGCCGTTGTCGAGGCCTGCCGGGGTCGCCGTCCGGCGCACTGTTATGCCACATCGGAGCACTATTACGCCACGCCGGAGCACTGTTACACCGCACCGGGGGCTGTGCCCACCCTCCCCCAAGCCTTCGGCTGCGCCCGAACAGGGGAGGGCACCCCATCGGTCTGCGGAACACCCACCCACAGCGGCGGGCGGTCCAAGGGCGGCATACCAAGAGACGTCTGCCCACAGCCGTGGCTCACAAGCGGAACGGCATCAATCGGCCACCGGCAGCCGCGGCACGCTCGACAGCAGTCGGCGCGTGTACCCGTGCTGCGGCGCACCCAGTACCGAACGCGTCGTCCCCGACTCCACCACCCGCCCGCGTTCCAGCACCGCGGTGCGCTCACACAGTGCCGCCACCACCGACAGGTCGTGCGAGACCATCACGACCGTCAGGCCCGCCGACTCCTTCAGCTCGGCCAGCAGGTCGACCACCTTCACTCGTGTGGTGACGTCGAGCGCCGACACCGGTTCGTCGGCGAGGAGCACCCTCGGGTCGCACACCGTGGCCCGCGCGATGGCGATGCGCTGGCGCTGGCCGCCCGAGAACTCGTGCGGGTAGCGGTCCTTCGTGTCCGCCGGCAGTCCCACCCGTTCGAGCGCCTCGGCGACGAGCCGGTCGGCCTCCGCGCCCGACGCGACCCCGAGCGAGCGCAGCGGCTCGGCCACGATGCGCCGCACCCGTTGCCGCGGGTCCAACGACGCGTACGGATCCTGGAAAACGCATTGCACGCTCCGCCGGAACCGCTTCATCTGCTCACGGTCGCGCAGCTTCAGCTGGTCCCCGTCGAAGCGCACCGCCCCGGACGTGGGCCGGGCGAGCCCGAGCAGCACTCGCAGGAGCGTCGTCTTGCCGGCTCCCGACTCCCCGACGAGCGCGAGGCTCTGTCCGATCTCGACGGCGAGGGAGATGTCCGAGACGACGGGCGACGCACCGCTTCCGCGGTAGGCGTAGGACACCGCGTCCAGCTCGAGGACAGGGGTCGTCATCGCGGGCCTCCCAGGTCGAGCGCCGATTCCAGTCGGCGTGCGCTGTTCACCAGCGTCTTCGTGTACGCCTCGCGCGGCGCGCGCACGACGTCGCCCACGTCTCCGGACTCCACCGCACGCCCGTCCTTCATCACGAGAACCCGGTCCGTCACCCGGGCCACCACCGCCAGGTCGTGGCTGACGAACAGGACGGCCATGTCCCGCTCGCGGACCAGCGCGTCGATCAGGTCGAGCATCTCCGACTGGACCGTGACGTCGAGCGCCGTGGTCGGCTCATCGGCGATGAGCAGCGCCGGGTCGCAGGCGAGCGCCATGGCGAGGGCGACGCGCTGGCGCTGCCCGCCGGAGATCTCGTGCGGAAAGGCACGGGCGATGCGGGCCGACTCCGGCAGCCGCACCTGTTCGAGGGCCGCGGTCACCGCGCGACGCAGTTCGGCGCCCTTCAACCCGCGCCGTCTGCGCAGCGGTTCGGCGATCTGCCGCCCCACCCGCATCAACGGGTCCAGGGCGGTCAGCGGCTCCTGGAAGACGACGGCCGCGCTGCTCCCCCGCACGCCCACGAGCCGCTTCTCGCTCGCGCCGACGATCTGCGTGCCGTCGAGCTCGACGCTGCCGGTGGCGGTCAGTCCGCGGGGCAGCAGACCGAGGACGGCCAGGGTCGTCAGGGACTTGCCCGAGCCCGATTCGCCGATGAGGCCGAGTCGTTCGCCCCGCGCCACGGTGAAACCGAGGTCGGAGACGAGGGCGCGCCCCTCGCTCGTACGGATCGTCAGATCGCGCACCGAAAGCAGCTCGCTCATGCCGTCGCCTTCTCTCGCCGAACCGCCGGATCGAGCGTGTCCCGCAGCCCGTCCGCGATCAGGTTCACGCCGATGACGAGCAGCACCAGCGCGATGCCCGGCGCCAGGGCGCCCGCGGGCGCCGTCGTGAAGGTCGCCTGTGCCTCCTGGAGCATGCGGCCCCATGAGGCGTTCGGGGGCGGCACGCCGAGTCCGAGGTAGGAGAGGCCGGCCTCCGCGAGCACCGCGAGGCCGAACTGGAGAGCCAGGTTCACGACGAGTGTCGGCCAGATGTTGGGCAGGACGTGCCCGACGACGATCCGCGACCAGGACGTGCCCGACGTACGGGACGCCGTGATGTAGTCCTGGGAGAGGACCCGCTTCACCAGGATCCGGGTGAGGCGCGCCACCACCGCGCTCTGCGCCAGGCCGATCGCGAGCACCGCGGAGCCGAGCGTCGCCGAGCGCGCCGCGACGATCAGCATGGCGAGCAGCAGCGTCGGGAACGCGATGAGGATGTCGAGCAGCGCGGAGAGCGTGTCGTCGAACCAGCCCTGCGCGAACGCGGCCAGGATCCCTAGGCAGACGCCGAGGACGGCGGCGATGGCCACCGAGCCGATCCCGGATTCGAGGGCGATCCGCGCTCCGGTCATGAGCTGCGTGAACAGGTCGCGGCCCAGCTTGTCCGTGCCGAGCAGATGCCCGCCGCCGGGCCCTTCGAGCCGTCCACCTGAGGTGTCATCGGAGTCGTACGGCAGCCAGAACAGCGAGATGAGCGCGAGCAGTACGACGAGACCCGCGAGCACGCACCCCGTCCACAACGTCAGTGAGCGGCGCTTCACCGCATCCCACCCCCCGAGAGCCGGCCGCGCAGCCGCGGGTCGATGATCCGCTGCACCAGGTCCGCGGCGAAGCCGATGAGCAGCACGGCGAGCGTCGATACGAACAGGACGCCCTGGATGACGGGGTAGTCGTGTTGCGCGATGCCGGTCGCGAGCATGGAGCCGAGGCCGGGCAGCGCGTACACGGACTCGACGACGACCGCACCGAGCAGTGTCGAGGCGAGTTCGATGCCGAGGATCGAGATCACGGGGACCGACGCGTTGCGCAGTCCGTGCCGCCACATGGCACGGCCGAACGACGAGCCCAACGCCCTTGCCGTACACAGATATTCGCTGTCCAGGACGTCGAGCGTCGCCGACCGTACGTAGCGGATCAGGGACGCGGACATCACGAGCGCCACGGTCAGCACCGGCAGGACCAGGGACCGTACGGCCTCGCCGGGGGCGTCCCAGCCGTCCTGCGGGAAGCCGCCCGAGGGCAGCCAGCCCGCGTTCAGGGCGAAGACGGCGATGAGGATCATTCCGAGCCAGAACACGGGTACGGCGAGGCCCAGTTGGGAGACGCCGCTGAGCAGCGCGCCGTACCAGGTCCGCCTCTTGTACGCGGCCACGAACCCGGCGGGCACGGCGACGAGGACGGCGAGCACGAACGCCGAGAGCGTCAGCGGCAGCGTCACGTTCAGGCGCTGCGACACCTCGGGCCCGACCGGCAGCGAGCTGACGAACGACGTACCGAGGTCGCCGCGCGCCAACTGACCTGTCCAGTGGGCGAACTGCTCGGGCAGCGGCTTGTCGGAGCCGATCGAATGCCTTGCCGCGGCGATCTGGTCCGGCGAGGCGCCCACCGCGGTGAGCGCGTTCGCCGGGTCGCCGGGCAGCATGCGGAGCAGCACGAAGAGCACGATGCTCGCGAGGGCCAAGGAGACGAGGAGGAACACCAGTCTCCGCAGGATGTACCGAACCATGGGCGGCCGCGTCAGCCGTTCTTCTTGATGTCGTACGCGAAGAACTGCGAGTTCAGGCCGTTGAGCGGGTAGCCCGACAGCTTGCTGTTCGCGACGACGATCTGCGGATACAGGTACAGCCAGTCGCTCGCCGCGTCCTCGGCCGTCTTGACGTTGACCTTCTTGAGCAGCTCGGTCTGCCGCTCGGTCGTCGATGCCTCCTCGGACTGCTTGACCCACTCGGTGACCTGCTTGTTGTCGTAGCCCCAGTAGAAGTCGGGGTTGCCGTACCAGACCAGGTCGCGGTCGTTGACGTGCTCCTGGAGCGTGGCCGTGAAGTCGTGGTTCTGGTAGACCTTCGTGTACCACTCGTCGGGCGTGATCGTGTTGATCTTGACGGTGATGCCGACCTTGGCGAGCTCCGACTTGATGAAGGTGGCGGCGGTGGGGTGCGGGTCGTAGTTCGGGGTGTCGAGCGTGAAGCTGAACCCGTTCTCGTAACCGGCCTCCTTCAGAAGCTCCTTGGCCTTGTCGACGTCGTACGCGTTGACGGCGGTCAGGTCCTCGTACCAGGGGTCGGTGGGCGGCACCATCGACCCGATCTCCTTGCCGTAGCCGCCCCACACGGATTCAAGGAGCTTCTTGTCGTCGATGGCGGACGACACCGCCTGACGGACCTTGACGTTCGTGAACGGCGCGGCCTTGTCGTTGAAGGCGAGCAGCAGCTTGGTCGTCGAATTGCCGTCGTTGACCTTGTAGTTGGAGTTGCTCTTGAACTGGTCGAGGGCATCCGGCGACTGCTCGCTGGTCACGATGTCGACGGCGTTCGTCAGGAGCGCGTTGTTGAGCGCGGTCGCGTCCTTGAAGTAGTGGTAGACGACCTGCTTGTTCGTGGCGGCGGTACCCCAGTAGCCGGCGAACCGGTCGAGGCTGAGCGCGGAACCGTGCGTCCACTTGTCCAGCTGGTACGGCCCGGTGCCGTCCTCGGTCGTCTTCAGGTTCTTGGCAGCGGAGTTGATGATCCAGACGTACGAGAGGTTGTAGACGAAGGAGATCGACTTCTGTGACAGCGTGACCCGCACGGTCTTCGCGTCGGGCGTGGCGATGTCCTTGATGACCTCGAGGTTGCTCTTGCGCGCGGACTGCGAGTCCTTCGCGATGACCTTCTCCAGGCTGTACTTCACGTCCTGGCTGGTGAGCGTCTTGCCGCTGTGGAACTTCACGCCGTCGCGCAGGATGAAGGTGTAGGTGAGCCCGTCGCCGCTGACCTTGTAGTCCTGCGCGAGCAGCTTCTCGACCTTGCCGTCGTCGGTGAGCTTGAACAGGCCCTCGTAGACATTGCCGTTGAGGGCCTCGGTGACGCCCTGGCCGCCGCCCGCGGTGTTGTCGAGGTTCTGCGGCTCGTACTGCGAGCCGATGTTGACCGTGGCATTCTTGTCGTAACCACCGCTGCTTGAACCGGAGTTGCTGTTCGAGCCGCCGCATGCGGCGAGGGTCACGGCGAGGGCGATGGTGAGCACGCCGGCGGACAGGGACTTCTTGCGGATCTTCATGAAGCTGCCTTTGTACGGGTGAGTCATGCGGTACGAGGACTGCGGCGAGGTCGATCAGTGGGTGTCGGCGAAGCCGTCGCGGAAGACCGGGAGCTTCTCGCCGGCCGCTACGGGCAGGTGGAAGCGGTTCTGCCGCGGCGGCATCGGACAGTTGTACTGATCGGAGTAGCCGCAGGGCGGCACGAAGGCACGGTTGAAGTCCAGCCGCACGCGCCCCTCGCCGATGTGCTCGACGAAGAGGAACCGGCCCGCGCCGTACGTGGTGTCCCCGTTGGTGGGGTCGCCGAAGACCAGCAGCAGAGTGCCGTCGTCGTCGAACGCGGAGAGCGTGTACGCGGTGCCGTCCACGGTGAGGGCGATGTCACCGGGGACGACGAGGTCGCGGGTGCCGCCGTTGTCGCGGAGGTGCTCGAAGGCGACGCGGCGCCCGTCCTCGACCGGGGTGTAGGTGGCCTCAAGGACCCAGGCCGGGTCGTACGGGAAGACGTCCGTGCGCTCGAAGTGGGCGATGGCCGGGGACTCGGCGTCCCAGAAACGCAGGCCGTGCTCGGGCTCGCCGCTCACCGTGTCGGTGCGCCGGACGGTGCTGACGGTCACGGAGTCGGGCTGCCCCGAGCGGGCGGCGTCGAGGTCGGGCAGCTCACCGGCGGGCAGCCAGCGGGTCTCGACGAGAGCGAGGTTCCCGGTGGGGGCGGTGACGGAGCGGTGGCGATCGTCGCGCCAAGCCTCCCAGGCCTGGGACGGCTCGGCGGGAGCACGGGCGATCAGGGACATGGGACCACTCATTCGCGTAGGGACTCGTCAGCTGTCGCGCTGCGAGAGTCCTACGCTGCGTGAAGCTTAAACCAAAGCATTTCCTTTATGGTTCATAAGGCTCACTAATGTCAATCGATGTCAGAGATGTGAGACACGCCCCACAGGGGTGGTCCGGGTCTCAGAACAGCACGCTCATGAACGCGCCGACTTCCTGGAAACCCACGCGCCGGTAGGCGGCACGGGCCGCCGTGTTGAAGTCGTTCACGTACAGGCTGACGACCGGGGCGACGTCCGCGAGGGCGTAGCGCAGGACCGCTGCCATCCCCGGGGCCGCGAGTCCCTGTCCCCGGTATTCGGGGGCGACCCAGACTCCCTGGATCTGGCAGGCCTGTGTCGTGGCGGCGCCGATCTCGGCCTTGAAGACGACCTTGCCGTGTCGGTCGAGGCGGGCGAACGAGCGGCCGGAGCCGACGAGTTCGGCCACGCGGGCCTGGTAGAGCAGCCCGCCGTCACCGGCGAGCGGCGAGACGCCGACCTCCTCGGTGAACATCGCCACGCACGCCGGCATGATCGTCTCCATCTCGTCCTTGCGGATGCGGCGGACGTACGGATCCGGGGCGATGTCGGCGGGGAGCCGGTCGGTGACCATCAGGGGCTGGTTCGTGCGGACGTCGCGGGCGGGGCCCCAGTTCGGTTCGAGCAGTCGCCACAGCTGGGCGGTGGCCTCGGCGGGGCCGACGATCGAGGAGCAGCGGCGGCCGGCCCTGCGGGCGCGGTCCGCGAAGCCGCGGATGGCTCGGGGGGTCGCGCAGATCGGCACCAGGTTGGCGCCCGCGTAGCAGAGGGAGCGCAGCATGCCGTCCTCGTACCAGCCCCACATCTCGCCGCCGAGGCGCCAGGGGTCGAGGCCGGCGACCTGGACCCTGGATGCGACGAAAGCGTTCGTGACCGGCTCGCGGTCGAGGACGGCGAGCGCGGCGTCCAGGTCACTCGGTTCGAGGACCCTGGTGGTGGTTTGCGTCAACACGTGCGGGGGCCTCACCATACGGATCTGCTGATCTCCGCACTGTACCTGCCACGGTTGTGGCGCGCCGCCCCGTTGGGGTGGGGAGGTTATTTCGCCCCCTCCGCCCCTTACCGTCCCGTATCTGGGGGCTGCGCCCCCAGACCCCCGCTGTCGGCCTGAACGGCCTCGTCCTCAAACGCCTGACAGGCTGAGACGAGGCGTAGCCCCGGAAGTACGGGACGGGTAGGGGCTGCGGGGGCGAAGAAAATCAGCCCGCCACCGACACCGACGGCTCGCCCGAGGCGATACCGTCCGCCTCCATCTGCTCCGCGATCTTCAGCGCTTCCTCGATGAGCGTCTCCACGATCTTCGACTCGGGGACGGTCTTGATGACCTCGCCCTTGACGAAGATCTGCCCCTTGCCGTTGCCGGAGGCGACGCCGAGGTCGGCCTCGCGGGCCTCACCCGGGCCGTTGACGACGCAGCCCATGACGGCGACGCGCAGCGGGACCTCCATGCCGTCGAGGCCGGCGGAGACTTCCTCGGCCAGCTTGTAGACGTCGACCTGCGCACGCCCGCAGGACGGGCAGGAGACGATCTCCAGGCGCCGCTGCTTGAGGTTCAGCGACTCCAGGATCTGCATGCCGACCTTGATCTCCTCGACGGGCGGAGCCGACAGGGAGACGCGGATCGTGTCGCCGATGCCCTCGCTCAGCAGCGCGCCGAAGGCCACCGCCGACTTGATCGTGCCCTGGAAGGCCGGACCGGCTTCCGTGACACCGAGGTGGAGGGGGTAGTCACAGGCGGCCGAGAGCTGGCGGTAGGCGTTGACCATGACCACCGGGTCGTTGTGCTTGACCGAGATCTTGATGTCCCGGAAGTCGTGCTCCTCGAAGAGGGACGCCTCCCACAGGGCGGACTCGACGAGCGCCTCGGGCGTCGCCTTTCCGTACTTCTGGAGGAGCCGCTTGTCCAGCGAGCCCGCGTTGACGCCGATCCGGATCGGGGTGCCGGTGTCTTTGGCGGCCCGCGCGATCTCCTTGACCTGGTCGTCGAACTGCTTGATGTTGCCCGGGTTCACGCGCACGGCCGCACAGCCTGCGTTGATCGCCGCGAAGACGTACTTCGGCTGGAAGTGGATGTCCGCGATGACGGGGATCTGGGACTTCTTTGCGATGACCGCGAGGGCGTCGGCGTCGTCCTGGGTCGGGCAGGCGACCCGGACGATCTGGCAGCCGGACGCCGTCAGCTCGGCGATCTGCTGAAGCGTGGCGCCGATGTCCGACGTACGCGTCGTCGTCATCGACTGCACCGAGACGGGTGCGTCTCCGCCCACGGCCACGGTTCCGACCTGGATCTGCCGGGTCTTGCGGCGCTCGGCCAGCTTGGTCGGAACGGACGGCATGCCGAGAGAAATCGCAGTCATCTGCTGTGCAACCCCAAGTTGTGGATCAAGGTCCCGGAATCGTGGGCTCCAGGCTTCGAGATTACGGCACCGGCACGGGCCCGAGCACATCCCGCTCGTAAACGCACTCATTGGTGGGCGGCCGGACACACTCATTGGTGAGCGGCCGGACGCGCTCAACGGCGAGCGGCCGGGCAGTCAGTCTGCCCGGCCGCCGCGAACACTGCCTTGCTAGGAGATTCTCACCGGGTTAACTACGTCGGCGATGAGCACCAGGATCGTGAAGCAGATGAAGACGCTGGCCACCACATAGGCGACGGGCATCAGCTTGGCCACGTCGAAGGGGCCGGGGTCGGGCCGCCGCAGCACCTTCGCCAGGTTCCGGCGCAGCGACTCCCACAGCGCGCCCGCGATGTGCCCGCCGTCGAGCGGCAGCAGCGGAAGCATGTTGAACAGGAACAGCGAGAGGTTGAAGCCGGCCACCAGGAACAGCATCATCGCGACCTGTTGCGACGCCGGGATGTCGAGGGTGAAGACGTCGCCGCCGATGCGGGCGGCGCCGACCACGCCCATCGGGGAGTCGGCCTCGCGCGGGCCGTCGCCGAAGGCCGCGTCCCACAGGGCCGGGACCTTGCTGGGCAGGGCGATCAGCGACTCCACGCCGTTCTGCATCATGTCGCCCATGCGGTCCACGGACTGGCCGAACGACTGCTCGACGATGCCGGTGGCGGGCGTGAAGCCGAGGAAGCCGGCGTACACGTACTTGCCCTCGACGTAGCCGCCGTCGCCGTCGCTCTTGCTGACCTGGTTCTTGATCAGGTGGGCGTTGAGGTCGAGCTGCTGGCCCTTGCGCTCGACGGTGAGCGTGACGTCCTTGCCGGGGTTGGCGCGGATGTCGGACTGGAGTGTCGACCAGTCCGTGATCGCCTTGCCGTTGAACGCGAGGATCTTGTCGCCGCCCTGGAGGCCTGCGGCCTTGGCGGGTGCCGCCTCGTCGCCGGCCGCGCACTTCGTCCGGTTCTCGCTCCCCTGGATGACGCAGTCGGAGACCTTACCGACGGTGGTGGTCTGGGTCTGTATGCCGAACGTCATCATCACGCCGAGGAAGATCGCGACGGCCAGGATGAGGTTCATGAAGGGGCCCGCGAACATGACGATCACGCGCTTCCACGGCTTGCGCGTGTAGAAGAGGCGGGTCTCGTCGCCGGGCTTGAGCTCCTCGAAGGCCGCCGACCTGGCGTCCTCGACCATGCCGCGGAAGGGGGAGGTCGAGCGGGCCTCGATCCTGCCGTCCGGGCCGGGCGGGAACATCCCGATCATGCGGATGTAGCCGCCGAGCGGGACCGCCTTGATGCCGTACTCGGTGTCGCCCTTCTTGCGCGACCAGATGGTCGGGCCGAAGCCGACCATGTACTGGGGCACGCGGACACCGAAGAGCTTGGCCGTCGACAGGTGCCCCAGCTCGTGCCACGCGATCGAGATGAGCAGGCCGACCACGAAGACGACTATGCCGAGGATCATCATCAAGGTCGTCATGCACGAGCCTCCGCGGTTGTCGTCTGCGCTGTCTGTTTCGTCTGTGCCGTCAGTTCGCGGGCCCGGGCACGCGCCCAGGTCTCCGCTTCGAGGACGTCCGCGACGGTCAGGGAAGTTCCCGTAACCGGTGTGCCGTGTTCCTCAACCACTCGGGTCACAGTCTCCATGATTCCGAGAAACGGCAGTGAGCCGTTCAGAAACGCGTCCACGCACTCCTCGTTGGCGGCATTGAACACCGCCGGGGCCGTCCCCGCGAGCTGCCCGACGTGCCGGGCGAGGGCGACCGACGGAAACGCGTCGGTGTCGAGCGGGTAGAACTCCCAGCTCGACGCCTTGGTCCAGTCGAAGGCGGGCGCCGCGTCGGGTACGCGTTCGGGCCAGCCGAGCCCGATGGCGATGGGCCCGCCCATGTCGGGGGGCGTCGCCTGGGCGATCGTGGATCCGTCGGTGAACTCAACCATCGAGTGGACATACGACTGCGGGTGCACGACCACCTCAATCCGTTCGAAGGGAATGTCGTAGAGGAGGTGCGCCTCGATGACTTCGAGCCCCTTGTTGACCAGGGTCGCGGAGTTGATGGTGATGACCGGACCCATGGCCCAGGTGGGGTGCGCGAGAGCGGCCTCGGGGGTGACGTCGGCCAGTTCGGATCTCGTACGTCCCCGGAAGGGGCCCCCGGAAGCGGTCACGACGAGTTTTCGTACGTCCGCCCGGGTGCCCGAGGCGAGGGCCTGGAACAGGGCGGCGTGCTCGGAGTCGACCGGGATGATCTGGCCGGGCTTGGCCAGCGCCTTCACCAGCGGGCCGCCGACGATGAGCGACTCCTTGTTGGCGAGCGCGAGAGTGCGGCCCGCCTCCAGGGCGGCGAGGGTGGGCGCGAGGCCGATGGAGCCGGTGATTCCGTTCAGCACGGTGTGGCAGGCGGAGGCGGCCAGGTGGGTGGCCGCGGCCGACCCGGCGAGGATCTCGGGAAGAGCCTCACCAGGGGCGTACCGCGCCGCGAGGGCCTCCTTCAGCGCCGGTACGACGTCCTCGCGCGCCACGGCGACCGTCTGGACGCGTAGCCGGTGGGCCTGCTCGGCGAGCAGTCCGACCCTTGTGCCGGCGGCGGAGAGCCCGGTGACCCGGAACCGCTCGGGGTTGCGCAGCACGAGGTCGATGGCCTGGGTGCCGATCGAGCCGGTGGAGCCGAGGATCACGACATCCCGGACTCCGTCCACGGGATCGAAGACAAGATGCGGATCAGCGAGGGGCGCTGGACTGTCGCTCATTCCCCCATTGTGGCCGCAATGCGTCGCGGGCAGGACAGCGCGCCCCGCTTCCGGTCCCATTAGCACCTCCGTGCGGCAGAGGAACTGAATTCACCCTTTGTGAAACCAACGTGAAGATCACGTGATAGCACTACATCACCGGATCGGTGGACGACTGACCGGTGGACAACACCCTGGGGGGTTTCTTCATGCGGATACGCGCTGCCCTGCCCGCTCTCGCGGGCGCCGTGGCACTGACGGGCACGTTTCTCAGCACTCCGGCTCATGCGGCCGGCGGTGTGACCATCAACCGGGTCTGGTTCGACAGCCCAGGCTCGGACCGGGGTTCGAACGCGAGTCTCAACGGCGAGTGGGTGCTGCTCAAGAACACCAGTTCCACGGCGATCTCGGTCAAGGGCTGGATCCTGAAGGACATCGCGAACCACAGGTACACCTTCCCCAACATCAAGATCGCGGCGGGCAAGACCGTCAAGGTGCACACCGGCAAGGGCACGGCCACCGCCGCGCACCGGTATCAGAACAGCAGCTGGTACATCTGGAACAACACGAGCGACACCGCCACGCTCACCAAGGCGAACGGCAGCAAGGTCGACTCGTGCTCGTGGACGACGCGGGATCCCAGCGACAAGGCCTGCTGACCCGGCGTCACCGCCTGCGGCGGCGCCTGGACCTCGACTTCGCGGGCCGGGCGCCGCTCCGCGTGGGCGCCTCCTCCGAGAGCTCGGGAGCGGCGTCGGCCGGGGCGAAGGCGCCCTCGACGACTCCCTCCGCCGTGTCCAGCGTGGGCGCGGTGAAGTGAAGTCCGTCGGTCGGCCCACGCCGAGTCTCGGCTGCCGGGGCCGTGGCATCGAGGTTGAACACATAGCCGACGGACTCCTCCTTGATGGCCTCGGTCATCGCGCCGTACATGTCGAAGCCCTCGCGCTCGTACTCGACGATCGGCTCCCGGCCGAGCGTCCAGCGCAGGCCTATGCCGTCGCGGAGGTAGTCCATCTCGTAGAGGTGCTCGCGCCATTTGCGGTCGAGGACGGAGAGGACGACCAGGCGTTCCAGGTCGCGCAGGGCGTCGGCGCCGAGTTCGGCCTCGCGGTCCTCGTGGCGGGCGTGGATGTCCGCCGTCACCGCGTCGAGCAGCTCGCCGGCGGTGAGGCTCGCGCGGTCGCCCGCGGCGTCCTCCAGGTCCTCGATGGTGATCCGCACGGGGTAGAGCTGTCTGAAGGCGCTCCAGAGCCGCTCCAGGTCCCATTCCTCGGCGAAGCCCTCGCTCGTCTCCTGCTCGATGTAGGCCCGGACGGTGTCGTCCATGAAGTGCAGGATCTGTTCACGCAGGTCCTCCCCCGCCAGGACCCGGCGGCGCTCGGCGTAGATGAGGGTGCGCTGCCGGTTGAGGACCTCGTCGAACTTCAGGACGTCCTTGCGGGACTCGAAGTGCTGCTGCTCCAGCTGGGCCTGGGCGGAGGCGATGGCGCGGGTGACCATCTTGTTCTCGATGGGTACGTCGTCGGGGACGTTCGCCATGGACATCACGCGGTCGACCACGTTGGCGCGGAACAGCCGCATCAGGTCGTCCTGGAGCGAGAGGTAGAAGCGGGAGGCTCCCGGGTCGCCCTGGCGGCCCG
This sequence comes from Streptomyces sp. NPDC093544, assembly GCF_040683495.1. Lineage (NCBI taxonomy): Bacteria > Bacillati > Actinomycetota > Actinomycetes > Kitasatosporales > Streptomycetaceae > Streptomyces > Streptomyces sp. NPDC093544. The sequence continues at coordinate 55,884 of NZ_JBFBEA010000003.1, forward strand.
AGCGGCCGCGCAGCTGGTTGTCGATGCGCCGGGACTCGTGGCGTTCGGTGCCCAGGACGTAGAGGCCGCCCAGCCTCTTGACCTCGTCGTGTTCGGCGGCGGCCGTGGTGGTGATCCGGTCGAGGACTTTCTGTTGGTCCTCGGGAGTCGTGTCCTCGCCGGACTCGGCGCGCGCCATGGCCTCCGGGTTGCCGCCGAGCATGATGTCGGTGCCGCGGCCCGCCATGTTGGTGGCCACGGTGACCGCGCCCCTGCGTCCGGCCTGCGCGACGATCTGGGCCTCGCGCTGGTGGTTCTTGGCGTTGAGGACCTCGTGCCGGATGCCCTCCCTGCGCAGCCGCGCGGACAGCACCTCGGACTTCTCCACGGAGGTGGTGCCCACCAGGACCGGCTGACCGGCCTCGTGCCGCTCGCCGATGTCGGCGAGGATCGCGGCGTACTTCGCCTCCTCGGTGCGGTAGATCTGGTCGGGGTCGTCGACGCGGACCATCGGCCGGTTGGTGGGGATCGGGACGACGTGCAGCTTGTAGATCTGGTGGAACTCGGCGGCCTCGGTCATGGCGGTGCCGGTCATTCCGGCGAGCTTCTCGTACAGGCGGAAGAAGTTCTGCAGGGTGATCGTGGCGAGCGTCTGGTTCTCGTCCTTGATCGTCACGCCTTCCTTGGCCTCGATGGCCTGGTGCAGGCCCTCGTTGTAGCGGCGGCCCGCGAGGATGCGCCCTGTGTGCTCGTCGACGATCAGCACCTCGCCGTCCACCAGGACGTAGTCCTTGTCCTTCTTGAAGTGCTCCTTGGCCTTGAGGGCGTTGCTGAGGTGGCCGATGAGCGGGGTGTGGTCGGACTCGTAGAGGCTCTCGATGCCCAACTGGTCCTGGAGGTACTCCACTCCGCGGTCCAGGATCGACACCGTGCGCTTCTTGGGGTCGTACTCGTAGTCGTACTGGGTCCGCAGTTCGGCGAGGCGGTCCTTGTCCGTCGGCGTGGTGAACTGCTCCTCCTGCACCAGGACGCCCTTCATCCGCAGGGCGAACCTCGCGAAGGACTCGTACCAGTGCGTGGGCTGGTCGGCCGGCCCGGAGATGATCAGCGGGGTGCGTGCCTCGTCGATGAGGATCGAGTCGGCCTCGTCGACGATCGCGAAGTGGTGCCCCCGTTGGACTAGTTCGTCCTGCGACCAGGCCATGTTGTCGCGCAGGTAGTCGAAGCCGAACTCGGTGTTGGTGCCGTACGTGATGTCGCAGGCGTACTGGGCGCGGCGCTCGGCCGGCGTCGACTGCGTCTTGATGACGCCGACGGTCAGACCCAGGAAGCGGTAGGCGCGGCCCATCCACTCGGCGTCGCGCTCGGCCAGGTAGTCGTTGACCGTGACGAGGTGAACTCCCTTGCCGGTCAGGGCGTTCAGGTACACGGGCAGCGTGCCGACGAGGGTCTTTCCCTCGCCGGTCTGCATCTCGGCGATGTTGCCGAGGTGGAGCGCCGCACCGCCCATGATCTGGACGTCGAAGTGGCGCATGCCGAGAGTGCGGCGCGCGGCCTCGCGCATCGCGGCGAAGGCTTCCGGCAACAGGTCGTCGAGGCTCTCGCCTTCGGCGTACCGTTCCTTGAACTCCGGCGTGAGCGACTGGAGTTCCTCGTCGGTCAGCTCCTTGAAGTCCTCCTCCAGGGAGCCCACCTGTTCGGCTGTGCGCTCCAGGCGGCGCAGCATCCGGCCCTCGCCGGCCCGCATGATCCTGCCGGTGATGGCGTCGAGACCCTTGACTGGCATGGGAATTCCCCCACAACTGAACGGCGTCCATGAGCATCCCTGTCCAGCGGTCGGCCCACTGGAGAATGCGGACGCTCGTTCGCCATTCCACTCATTGTTGGCGCACAGCATCGGTGCGGCAAGCGGCGAAATGACGTATGGGGCTGCCGTGTGTTCGTGGGGAAAAGGTCAGCGAATGGGGCGGTGGACGTTTTCCTTCTTACTTGGGCCGGGCGTCGCGTCGGCGATCCAAGGGCCTTCCCCCGAAGGGTCGATGACGCCCTGCTCCAGCCACTCGTACCTGCCCGCCAGGACGTTCTTGACCACCTTGCGGTCGAGGTCGTCGGTGTTGGTCCACAGCCGGCCGAAGAGTTCATCGACGCGGATGCGGGACTGGCGGCAGAAGGCGTCGGCGAGTTGGTAGGCCTCGCGGCCGTGCTCCTCGGTGGTGCGCAGGAGTTCGGCGCGTACACAGGCCGCGCTCATCGCGAAGAGTTCGGCGCCGATGTCGACGATCCGGCCCAGGAAGCCCTGCTTGGTCTCCATACGGCCCTGCCAGCGGGACATGGCGTAGAAGGTGGAGCGGGCGAGTTTGCGGGCGCTGCGTTCGACGAAGCGGAGATGCGGGGAGAGGTCGATGTCCTGGTTGAACTCGGCGTACGCGCGAGGGAGTTGGCCCTGGCCCGCGACCAGCTTCGGCAGCCACTTGGCGTAGAAGACACCGGCGTTCGCGCCCGCCTTCGCCTTGTCCGAGAAGGACTTGTCGGGGTCGATGAGGTCACCGGCGACCGAGAGATGGGCGTCCACGGCCTCGCGGGCGATCAGCAGGTGCATGATCTCCGTCGAGCCCTCGAAGATGCGGTTGATACGGAGGTCGCGCAGGACCTGCTCGGCCGGTACCGCCCGCTCCCCGCGCGCCGCCAGCGACTCCGCTGTCTCGAAGCCGCGGCCGCCGCGGATCTGGACCAGTTCGTCGGCCATCAGGCAGGCCATCTCGGAGCCGTACAGCTTGGCGAGGGCGGCCTCGATGCGGATGTCGTTGCGGTCCTCGTCGGCCATCTGGGAGGACAGGTCGAGGACGGCCTCCAGTGCGAACGTCGTCGCCGCGATGAAGGAGATCTTCGCGCCGACCGCCTCGTGGAAGGCGACCGGCTTTCCCCACTGTTCGCGCGCCGCCGACCACTCGCGGGCGATCTTCAGACACCACTTGCCCGCGCCCACGCACATCGCGGGGAGCGAGAGCCGGCCGGTGTTCAGGGTGGTCAGGGCGATCTTCAGGCCCGAGCCCTCCGGGCCGATCCGGTTCGCGGCGGGCACCCGGACCTGGTGGAAGCGCGTGACGCCGTTCTCCAGGCCGCGCAGGCCCATGAAGGCGTTGCGGTTCTCGACGGTGATGCCCTCCGAGTCCGCCTCGACGACGAACGCCGTGATGCCGCCCTTGTGGCCCTCCGACTTCGGCACGCGTGCCATCACGACGAGGAGGTCGGCGACGACGCCGTTGGTCGTCCAGAGCTTCACGCCGTCCAGGAGGTAGTCGTCGCCGTCCGGCACGGCGCTCGTCGCGAGGCGGGCGGGGTCGGAACCCACGTCCGGCTCGGTCAGCAGGAACGCCGAGATGTCGGTGCGGGCGCAGCGCGGCAGGAAGGTGTCCTTCTGCTCCTGGGTGCCGAAGAGCTTCAGCGGCTGCGGTACGCCGATCGACTGGTGCGCGGAGAGCAGCGCGCCGAGCGCCGGGTTCGCCGAGCCGACCAGGGCGAGCGACTTGTTGTAGTAGACCTGGGTGAGGCCCAGACCGCCGTACTTCGTGTCGATCTTCATACCGAAGGCGCCGAGTTCCTTGAGGCCATTGATGACCTCGTCGGGGATCAGTGCCTCGCGCTCGATGAGCGCCGGGTCGATCTTCGTCTCGCAGAAGTCGCGCAACTTGGCGAGGAACTCCTCGCCGCGCCGCGCGTCCTCGTCGGCCGGCAGCGGATGCGGGTGGATCAGGTCGAGCCGGAAGCGGCCGAGGAACAGCTCCTTGGCGAAGCTCGGCCTGCGCCAGTCCTGTTCGCGCGCCGCCTCGGCGACCTGCCGGGCCTCACGTTCGGTGACGGTGGGCTGGTGGGGTGTTGCGGTCATGAGGGTCACCTCGCCGCGCATCGGGAACAGGGGTTCGTGCACCGGTCTCGTACTCTCCGGTACCCCGATCTTGCGCGCCCATTTCACCGATCTTGGGGCGCACGTTACTGATCGGTTCTACTCGATCGTATTTACCTGATTCCGGGTGACCCCACCAGTCCTCGCGCAGCGTTCGGCCCAACGCGCTCGCGGTGGTATCGCATTGGGGATCCTCACCGGGGGCGGACGGACGGTTGGATCAAGTGCGGCACCGAAAATGCGTCGAAGCGCTTCGATAATCCATGGACACCCACCATCCATCGGGCTACTGTCGATCTACCCTCACACGCCGTTGTCCGCAACGCGTACTGTCGAAGCGCTTCACACAAACTTGGAGAGCTGGATGGTCACCCTCGCCGAGGTCGCCCGGCACGCCGGAGTCTCGGCGAGCACGGTGAGCTATGTCCTCAGCGGCAAGCGGTCCATCTCCCTGGGCACTCGGCAACGGGTCGAGCAGAGCATCCAGGAGCTGGGCTACCACCCGAACGCGGGAGCCCGCGCCCTGGCGAGCAGCCGGTCCAACATCATCGCGCTGATGATCCCGCTCCGCAGGGACATGTACGTGCCGGTGATGATGGAGATCGCCATCGCGGTGGCGACCAACGCCCGCACCCACGGGTACGACGTCCTGCTGCTCACCGGCGAGGAGGGTCCCGACGCGGTACGCCGGGTCACCGGCAGCGGGCTCGCCGACGCGATGATCCTGATGAACGTCGAACTCGACGACGAGCGGATGCCGTTGCTGCGCGAGACGGACCAGCCCTCCGTACTCATCGGACTCCCCGCCGACACCTCCGGACTGACCTGCGTCGACCTCGACTTCGGCGCGACGGGCGCGCTGTGTGCCGAACACCTGGCGATCCTCGGCCACCGTGACATCGCCGTCATCGGCGAGGCGCCCGCCGTCTACGAACGGCACACGGGGTTCGCCGAGCGCACGCTCGACGGACTTCGGTCCCGGTCGAGGGAGTTGGGCCTGCGCGTACTGCACCGCCCCTGCGAGGGCGGCTACGACGCGATGTCCCTGACCCTCGCCCGGATCTTCGACGAGCGCCCGGGCACCACCGGCTTCGTCGTACAGAACGAGTCCGCGGTCGAGCCGCTGCTCGCGCTGCTGCGCCGGCAGGGCCGCGCCGTCCCCGAGGATGTGTCGGTGATCGCGATCTGCCCGGACCAGGTCGCCACCCAGGCCTCGGTACGGCTGACCTCGGTCGCCATCCCCGCGCAGGAGTTGGGTCGGCACGCCGTGGAACATCTGGTCGCCAAGCTCGACGGACGCGGCAAGGACGAAGTCGTGCTGATCACACCGGAGTTGACGGTACGGGCGAGCACAGGGCCGGCGCCGAGCGCGGGCTGAGCCCAGTTACCCCGCAGCATCGACACCTTCCGTCCGGGTCGCGCATGCGGGCTTCTCCTGCTGAGGGTCGGAGCAGGCCGACACAGCAGGGCCCGGCGCCGGAAGGCATCGGCGCCGGGCCCTTCATCGGGAGCCTATATGAAAATGGTTCCCATGAGCTAGTTGTGGAGTGGTGAGAGTCAGAGGGCGAGACCCGTCAGCACCAGCACCCGCTCGTAGGTGTAGTCGTCCATCGCGAACTTCACGCCCTCACGGCCCACACCGGACTGCTTCACACCGCCGTACGGCATCTGGTCGGCACGGTAGGACGGCACGTCACCGATCACGACCCCACCCACCTCCAGCGCGCGGTGGGCGCGGAACGCGGTCTGGAGGTTGTGCGTGAACACACCTGCCTGGAGACCGTACTTGGAGTCGTTGGCGGCGGCGAAGGCGGCGGCCTCCCCCTCCACCCGCCGTACGGTCAGGACCGGCCCGAAGACCTCCTCGCAGGAGATGGTGGTGTCCGGCGGTACGTCGGCGAGCACGGTCGGCGCGTACGCGGCGCCGTCGCGCTTGCCGCCGGTGAGCACGCGGGCACCGGCCCTGGCGGCCTCCTCCACCCACGCCTCGACGCGCTTGGCCGCGTCCTCGCTGACGAGTGGACCCACATCGGTCTTGTCGTCCGACGGGTCCCCGGTGACCTGCGACTCGACAGCGGCGACGATGCGCGGCAGCAGCCGGTCGTACACGGACGCGTCCGCGATCACCCGCTGCACGGAGATGCAGGACTGGCCGCCCTGGTAATTGGAGAAGGTGGCGATACGGGTGGCGGCCCAGTCCAGGTCCTCGTCGCTCGCCCAGTCGGCCAGCACCACGGCCGCGCCGTTGCCGCCGAGTTCCAGCGTGCAGTGCTTGCGCGGCACGCTGTCCATGATCGCGTAACCGACCTTCTCGGACCCGGTGAAGGAGATGACGGGCAGCCGCTCGTCCTGCACCAGTGCGGGCATCCGCTCGTTCGACACCGGCAGGATGCTCCACGAACCGGCGGGCAGCTCGGTCTCGGCCAGCAGGTCGCCGATGATGAGGCCCGACAGCGGGGTCGCGGGCGCCGGCTTCAGGATGATCGGCGCGCCGGCGGCGATGGCCGGGGCGATCTTGTGGGCGCACAGGTTGAGCGGGAAGTTGAAGGGTGCGATACCCAGCACGACGCCCTTCGGGAACCGCCGGGTCAGCGCGAGCCGGCCCTGACCGCCGAGGTCCGTGTCGAGGCGCTGCGCCTCGCCTCCGTTGAACCGGCGGGCCTCCTCTGCCGCGAACCGGAACACCGACACCGCGCGGCCGACCTCGCCGCGCGCCCACTTGATCGGCTTGCCGTTCTCGGCGGAGATGAGCCGGGCGATCTCCTCGGTCCGCTCGACCAGGCGCTTCGACACGTGGTCGAGGGCGGCGGCCCTGACGTGCGCCGGGGTCGCGGCGAACTCGTCGCGTACGGCGTAGGCGGCGGCCACGGCCTCCTCGACCTGGGCCTCGGTCGGCACGCCGACCTGGCCGACGAGCCGGCCGTCCCACGGGGAGGTGACGTCGAACGTGGTCTCACCGGTGGCCTGGCGGCCGGCGAGCCAGAAGTCGTAGGTGGCTGCCACATTTTCCTTTGGCATGTGTGAGTCCCGGCCCTTCCGAGGTTGGGGGTGGCGTGGCTCTCATCGTCAACGGTAGGGGTGGGGCGACCGGGGGTCGTTTGTCCGAGTCGTAGCAGTCGGGGTGATGGGTGCGCCGCTTTGGCACGGTTGTGGGTGGTGCGGCTGTGAGGGTTTTTCGCCCCCTCCGCCCCTGCTCATTCCCGTACTTCCGGGGCTACGCCCCGTTTCAGCCCGTCCGGCGTTTGAGGACGAGCGCGTTCAGCGCGACAAGGGGGTCTGGGGGCGGAGCTCCCAGAAACGGGACGGGTAGGGGCGGAGGGGGCGAAAAACCCACCCCCTACTCCCCCGCCGCAGCCGTAGTCTTCAACGCCAGCCAAAGCTCCATCCGCACGTCGGCGTCATCCAGCGACCGGCCAAGGATCTCCTCGACCCGCCGCATCCGGTACCGCAGCGTGTGTCGATGCACCCCCAGATCGGCGGCCGCCGCGTCCCACTGCCCGTGCCGGGACAGCCACGCCCGCAGCGAGGCGACCAGATCCCCCCGCCCGGTCGCGTCATGCTCGTGCAACGCCCGCAGCAGCCCGTCCGCGAACGCCCGCACGGCGTCATCCGCGAGCAACGGCAGCACGGACCCCGCGGCCAGCTCCTCGTGCTCGACGAGGAACCGCCCGCGCCGCCGGGCGACGGACAGCGCCTGCTCGGCCTGCTTGTACGCGGCGCCGGCGGCGATCGGCCCGGCGGGCGCCGACAGCCCGACCACCAGCTCGACCTCGTCACCACCGGACTGCTCCCGCACGGACACCCGCAAGGCCTCCAGCGCCGTCGCGTGCTCCCCGCAGGCGGCGACCGCCGCGCCCCCGTCGACGGCAAGGACGACGAGCCGCTCCCCGTCGGGTACGACGAGTACGGCCTCGCCTGAACGGGCGGCCGCGGACTCCACGACCTCGGCGAGCGCGCCGAGCGGATCACCCCCGGTGTCGGGCACCGCGACGGCGGCGGAGGAGACGGCGGCAGCGGCCACGCGCGCGTGGCCGTCGGCGTGCGCCCGGGCGGCCGACGCGGACGCCGACTCGGCGAGGATCAGCCGGAAGGGCGCGTCGAGGAGCGCGCCGAACAGGTCCCCGGCGACGGCCCGGGCGTGGTCGGACTCCCCGGCGAGCAGCATGCGCAGCACCGCCGCGCCGATCCGCTGCTCGGCCGCCTGCAAGGAGCGTGAGCGTTCCGTGGTGAGCGTCAGCAGGGCGATCGCCGAGTGCAGGGCGTACCGCTCGGCGGTGCCGAGGGCGGCGGCGGTGCCGACGGCGAGCGCGGCGCGCGGCCGTCGTCCCGTGCCCAGCGAGTGCAGTTCCACCCGGTCCTCGCCGCCGACCACCGAACTCGCGGGCGCCGGCCGGTCCCGCAGCCGCTCCACGTCCGGTGTCAGCCGCGCGGCCCGCCGCCCCGCCCACTCCGGCGCGGTGGCGACGACGGCACCTGACGCGTCGTACAGCGCCGCCCATCCGTCGACCTGTCCGGCGAGCGAGGACAGCAGCCCTTCGGGCCCGTCGTTCAGCGCCTGCTTGGTCAGCTCGCGCTGCGCGGCGAACCCCGCGGTCACGGCGCGGTACTGATCGGCGGCGATGGCGGCGGAGACGGCCTTGCTGATGGCCAGGAACGGCGTACGCCGGGGCACTTCGAGGAGCGGCAGCCCCTCTTCCTCCGCCGCGTCGACGAGAGCCTTCGGGATCTCCTCGTAGTGGACCCCGACGGCGAATCCGAGCCCGGCCACCCCGGCCCCCACCAGCCGCTTCACATAGCGCCGCATGACCTCGGGATCGTCCGCGTCCAGCTTGAGCGCGGTGATCAGCAGGAGTTCCCCGCCCTCCATGTACGGCACGGGGTCGGCGAGCTCGCTGGCGTGCACCCAGCGGACGGGCACGTCCAGCCGTTCCTCGCCAGCGCGCACGGTGAGCTTGAGCGCGGAGTGGTGGACGAGCGAGGCGAGCGTGGGAGGCATGGGACCTTCAGGCCTTCGGATTCTCAGGTCTTCACAGGGTTTTCGACGGTCAGTGGGTCTTCGCCAGTCACTGGTTCTTCGACAGTCACTGGCGATGTGATCTTTTGGCCGCAGCGTATGAACGACCTATGTCGATTCTGCCTCACCGTACGGTACGGCCGTGACCGTATGTCCAGACGTACAGGTCAGCGCCGTAGACCCACGAGCACCCGCCCTTACGGATCTCCCGGCATCAGCCGCGCAGATCCACCAGCAGCGGCGGCGCGTGCTCACCCCGCACGCTCGTGAGAGACAGCACCGCGTGCCCCGGCGGCACCCCGTGCGCCAGTTCGGACGCGGACCAGCGCTCCCGCTCGACCTGGCGCACGGTGACGGCCCGGGCGGTCGGCGCGTGCCCGGTGATCACCCGCCGCACCATGTGCAGCGCCTTGCCCGCCGGGGTCTCCGCGATGATCTGCCGGTCGGTGACGTCACGCGCCTCGATCCACTCCTTGCCCCAGACCTCGGCGAAGTCCTGCCCGTCCCAGGGCGTGAGCCCGGAGAGCGCCATCCGGCACCCGATGGCGCCGAGCAGCGGAGTCCGCAGGGTCCGCGGCGCGTCGTCGAGCGTCCGGAGCGTCAGCACGGCGCCCGCGTTGCCGGACCGCAGCCGCTGAATACCTCGTACGGCCTCGGGCGTGACGACCCCGGTCGCGTCGTCGAGCACCAGGCAGGCGAACAGCGACCGGTCCTCCCGTACCGCGACACTCGCCGTGAACTGCGCGAGCACCAGCCGCGCCAGGATCCGCGAAGCGTCGGCGTGACCGCGCGCGGGCAGATCGATCCGCACCCGTACGGGATGGTCGAGGGCCCGCAGCGAGAAGGGGCGCGACTGCCCTGACGTATCGAAGAACCCGGCGAACGCGGGCCGGTCGAGCAGCGCGACCCGGTCCGCGAGGACACTCCCCACGTCTCCCGGGTGCCCCAACTGTCGCTCCCGCGCGTCGAGTTCACGCAGCAGCGACTCCTTGCCGCTGTCTTCCAGGGCCTTGCGCAGCGCCCCGAGCGGGCCGGGCGAACCGTCGAGGAGCTGCCGCAGCTCGGGCACGGACGGGAAACGGCCATGGACCGCCCGGAACGGTCCGAGGAGCTGGGCGAGGACGGTGGTCGACCGACGGCTGTCGCCGCCGGGATGCGGATCGGCCAGGTCTCCGACGAGCGCCTCCGCCAGTACGGCGGCGGCCTCGTCGGGGTCGGTGGTCCCGCCGTACAGGTCGAGGTCGTACACGGACTCGGGATTCCCGATCCGTACGACGACGTCGTACGCGTCGGCGGCCCCGAGCCCGGCACCCGCGGCGCCGACCACGACCACGGCGGCCCGCCCGGCGAGCGCGTGCAGGCACAGCGACTCGGCGAGCGGCCAGACGATGCCGCCCGTCTTGCCGGATCCGGGGGGACCGACGGCGAGCAACGAGGTGCCGAGGAGGTCGGGGCCGAGCGCGATGCCGGTGCCGCGATAGGCGTACGGGTTGCGGGCGTCGTCAGCGGTCGTGCCCAGCCGCACCTGTCCGGTCACCAGGTCGTGCAGCGCGTGCCGTCCGGGCAGGTCACGCGCACCGGAGGGATGCAGACAGGCTGCGGACCCGTCCTTCAGGACCGCCCCGGTGAAGGTGGCGAGGCTGTGCCGCCCGCTCCGTACGCCCTGCCAGGCGCGGGCGATGCGGGCGTGGTCGACATCGCGCATCAGCCCCGAGCGGGCCTCGGCGGCGAGCCGGTCGGCGGCGTCGGCCGCACCGGCGGCGCGGAGCTGGTTCCACTGGGCGGGGTCTTCCTCGGGCGCGGGCGGCCGTTCGTTCACCGGAGCGGCGCGGCGCCACGCGGGCGGCCCGTAGCGCCGCCAGACCTCGCCCCAGCGGCCGAGGCGGCCGACGCTGATCATGATCACCAGCGCGACAATGACGTACCACGCGTAGCCCACAACCAGGCGGCCATACGAGTTGGGCGCCGCCCAGGAGTCCGGAATCATCGCGTCTACGGGCAGGAACCACCAGCCGCCCAGGTAGCCGTTCCAGAGCAGCGACCAGATCAGCCACCCCACCAGAAACGCGATCACGGCGCCGCTCAGGAGCTGGCGCGCCGGGATCTGCTCCGGTTCCTCGTCCGGCCGCTGCCGGTATCCGAACTGCCACACCCCGGGCGCCGCCTCCGGCCTGGGCGCCCGAACCCACGCCAGGAAGTCGGACCCGTCAGGCAACGGCGGCATCCCCGGTGCCCGTGCGGGCCGGGGTGGTGTCGCCGGCACGTCCGGGGGCCCCGCCGGACGCGGCACAGGGTTGGCGTGCGTGCCCCGCGCGTCCCGCGTCCCGTCGCTGTCCATCGCCTTTGCCCCCTGACCAGCCGCTCCGTACCTCGTCCGCGAGCCAATCTAGTGCCCCCACAGGGGGAGTTCACCGCATACACGGCCGGACCTGCGGGGAGACACCGTCGCTGGGCACCCGGCCCACTATGTCCACCACGGACAACCGGCGCCCCGAACATCTCCCCCATGGAGCATGCCCACCCCCCTCCCCCGGCCATAACCTGCGAAGAAAGCAGTCAAGCGTCCGAAATCCCCCCGCCCGGCACGCCCCGTCCGCCGGGGACCGTCCGGTTCGCAAGATCATCAGGGAGCCCCTCATGACCGCACTTCCGCAGGAGCGCCGCGTCGTCACCGCCATCCCCGGCCCGAAGTCACAGGAGCTGCAGGCCCGACGCCTCGCCGCGGTGGCGGCCGGTGTGGGCTCGGTGCTTCCCGTGTTCACCACGCGCGCCGGCGGCGGCATCATCGAGGACGTCGACGGAAACCGTCTGATCGACTTCGGCTCCGGTATCGCCGTGACCAGTGTGGGCGCGAGCGCCGAGGCCGTCGTGCGCCGGGCCTCCGCCCAGCTCCAGGACTTCACCCACACCTGTTTCATGGTCACACCGTACGAGGGGTACGTCGCCGTCGCCGAGGCGCTGGCGGAGCTGACGCCGGGCGACCACGCCAAGAAGTCGGCCCTGTTCAACTCGGGCGCCGAAGCCGTCGAGAACGCCGTCAAGATCGCGCGTGCCTACACCAAGCGGCAGGCGGTGGTCGTCTTCGACCACGGCTACCACGGCCGTACCAACCTCACGATGGCGCTGACCGCCAAGAACATGCCGTACAAGCACGGCTTCGGCCCGTTCGCCCCCGAGGTCTACCGCGTGCCGGTGGCGTACGGCTACCGCTGGCTGACCGGCCCGGAGAACGCGGGCGCCGAGGCGTCCGCCCAGGCCATCGACATGATCAGCAAGCAGATCGGTGCCGAGAACGTCGCCGCGATCATCATCGAGCCGGTGCTCGGCGAGGGCGGCTTCATCGAGCCCGCCAAGGGCTTCCTGCCCGCCATCAGCAAGTTCGCCACCGACAACGGCATCGTCTTCGTCGCCGACGAGATCCAGTCCGGCTTCTGCCGCACCGGCCAGTGGTTCGCCTGCGAGGACGAGGGCATCGTCCCGGACCTGATCACCACCGCCAAGGGCATCGCGGGCGGTCTCCCGCTCGCCGCCGTCACCGGCCGCGCCGAGATCATGGACGCCGCACACTCGGGCGGCCTGGGCGGCACCTACGGCGGCAACCCGGTGGCCTGCGCCGGCGCCCTCGGCGCGATCGAGACGATGAAGGAGCTCGACCTCAACGCCAGGGCGAAGCACATCGAGGCGGTCATGAAGGTCCGCCTGGGCGCGATGGCGGAAAAGTTCGACATCATCGGCGAGGTCCGCGGCCGCGGCGCCATGATCGCCATCGAGCTGGTCAAGGACCGCGACTCCAAGGAGCCGAACGCCGAGGCGACCGCCGCGCTCGCCAAGGCCTGCCACCAGGAGGGCCTACTGGTCCTGACCTGTGGCACCTACGGCAACGTCCTCCGCTTCCTGCCCCCGCTGGTCATCGGCGAGGACCTCCTGAACGAGGGCCTCGACATCATCGAGCAGGCCTTCACCCGTATCTGACCCGCCCCAGGCGCCCCACCAGCGGAATCCGGCAGCCCTCGCACCGGATTCCGTTTGGCCGTCGGCATGAGTCGGCGGTCGTCAGACGGTGTGAAGAACGTGTGCGAGGTGCATGACGGGACGCGATTCCGTCTGTCGGACCTGGATTCCCTGTCGTAGGTTCTACCCAGATGAGAGATACACCCCGTCCACAGGGGACTGTGGACGGCACCGGGTCGGGGCCTCCCCAGCTTCGCCCTGGTCGTGCCCTCGCGCACACACCCGGAGCTTCCAGCTCCGAATCTCCTCACCGATCGGACAGTCGCGCGTCCCAAACCCCCCGGGGCGTGCGACGATCCGATCCGGACGGCCACTCCGGAACTACCCCCCCTGTTCCGGGGTGGCCGACCTTCTCCTTCTTTCTCGGCCTTCCGGCCCTCCTCTTCGCGCTGATCACCTGGCAGGTCGCGGCCCACGGCCCCCTCGCCCGCGCGGACGAACGCCTCAGCGGCCATCTCGTACACCCGGCCCGGATCTACGAACTTCTCGCCGACCTCGGCAATATCGCGGTCGCCGTTCCCGTCCTCGCCGTCGTGCTCGTGTACGTCGCTCTGCGCGGCCGCCGAGCCGGGCGGGACCGCTGGTGGCTGCCCTCCGTCGCCGCGGCGGTGCTGATGGCCGCCGTACCGGCATTGATCGTGCCGATGAAAGAGCTGATCGCCCGCCCGGGCCCACCGATCATGGGCCCGGGCACGGGTTTCTATCCCTCGGGGCACACGGCGACCGCCGCCATCGCGTACGGCGCCACGACCCTCGTACTCCTCCCCTGGCTCCGCACCGCCCGCGCCCGCCGCGCGCTGGTCACCGCCTGTGCCGTCCTGAACCTCGCGGTGCCCTTCGGGCTGGTCCTTCGCGGCTTCCACTGGCCGCTGGACGTGGTGGCGAGCTGGTGTCTGTGCACGGTGCTGCTGTTCTGCCTGTGGCTGCTGCTCAGCCGAAATAGCTGTCGAAGTTCTTCTGGAACTCCCAGCTCCCGTACCGGTCCCAGTTGATCGACCATGTCATCAGGCCGCGGAGTCCCGGCCAGATGCCGTGGGTGGCGTACGTGCCGCAGTTGGTCTTCTTGGTGAGGCAGTCGAGGGCCTTGTTGACCTCGGAAGGCGCCACATAGCCGTTGCCCGCGTTCGTCGTCGCCGGCATGCCGATGGCTATCTGGTCGGGGCGCAGAGCCGGGAAGACGTTGCTCGCGTTGCCTGCGACCGGGAAGCCCGTCAGAAGCATGTCGGTCATCGCGATGTGGAAGTCGGCGCCGCCCATGGAGTGGTACTGGTTGTCGAGGCCCATGATCGAACCGGAGTTGTAGTCCTGGACGTGCAGGAGGGTCAGGTCGTCGCGCATGGCGTAGATGACCGGGAGGTAGGCGCCGGCGCGGGGGTCCTGGCCGCCCCACGGGCCGGTGCCGTAGTACTGGTAGCCGAGCTGGACGAAGAAGGTCTCCGGGGCCATCGTCAGAACGAAGCCGGTCCCGTACTTGGCCTTCAGGGTCTTCAGGGCCGAGATGAGGTTCACGATCACGGGTGTGGTCGGGCTCTTGAAGTTGGTGTCGGCCGCGTCCAGCGAGAGGGAGTGGCCCTCGAAGTCGATGTCCAGGCCGTTCAGACCGTAGGTGTCGATGATCTTCGACACCGAGGTGACGAAGGTGTCGCGGGCCGCTGTCGTCGTCAGCTGCACCTGGCCGTTCGCGCCGCCGATGGAGATCAGGACCTTCTTGCCGGCCGCCTGCTTGGCCTTGATCGCCGCCTTGAAGTCGGCCTCGCTCTCGACGGTCGGGCACTCGGTGACCGGGCAGCGGGTGAAGCGGATGTCACCGGAGGTGGTGGTGGTCGGTTCACCGAAGGCCAGGTCGATGATGTCCCAGCTGTCGGGGACGTCGGCCAGGCGCGTGTACCCGGCGCCGTTCGCGAAGCTGGCGTGGAGGTAGCCGACGAGGGCGTGCTCGGTCGAGCCTCCGCCGCCGCCGGCACTCGTCGTCGCGTTCACCGTCGCCGACTTCGGCGACTCGCCCGCGTCGTTCACCGCCGCGACCTGGAAGGTGTACGCCGTCGAGGCCGTGAGTCCGCTGACCGTGGCCGAAGTCCCGGTCGCCGTCTGGACTTTCACTCCGTTGCGGTAGATGGCGTATCCGGTCGCGCCTGTCACCGGGGACCAGGACAGGGCGACGCTCGATGAGGTGACCGTGCCTGCCGTCAGGCCGGTGGGTGCGGCCGGGGGCTGGCCCGGGTCGACTGAGGGACCGACGAGGGAGACGTCGTCGACGTTGTAGGCGCCGGTGCCGTACCAGCCGTGCGTGTAGATGGTCACCCTGGTGGTGGCGGCGCCGGTACGGAAGGTCGTGGTGAGCTGCTGCCAGGCGGTCGCGGACTGGGTCCAGGTGGAGACGTCGGTGGTGCCGGTGCCGCTCGCGCCGAGGTAGACGTAGCTGCCGCGGACGTAACCGGCGAGGGAGTACTGGGAGTTGGGCTGAACGGTCACTGACTGGGAGCACTGTGCGTAGTCGCTGCCGGCCGGGGTCGCCTGGAGCGCGGAACTGCCGCTCCGTACGGGTGAGTTGACGGTGATGCCCGCCGTACAGGTCCAGTTGTCGAGTCCCGCCTCGAAACCGCCGTTCTTCGCGATGTCCGCGTCGGCCGCACGGGCGGCCGACGAGAGCGCGGTCATACCGGGAACGGCCAGGACGATGGCCGTGCACACGGCGAGAAGTCTGTGACGCGTGACTGATCCGTTGCGTCGGGTGCGATCCACGACTGCCTCCGGGCATGGGGGAATTGGAGGGTGAAGCGCGCCCAATTTGGTCCAGACCAATCCTGTTGTCAAGACCTCAGGAATCTCAGGAGCTCAGGATCAGGACCTCAAGACGTCAAGAACCTCAAAACGTCTCGTCGGGTCCTGTGGCTGTTTCCGGGGTCCGGCCCCGGCACGGCTATCGGTCCTCGTTTCCGGCGCGACCTGCGCGACCCGCCGCCGCCTCATGCATTGCCAGTTCCAGCAGCGCCGGGTCGGTGAGGGTGCCGGAGCCGTCCGGCGGGATCAGCCAGCGGACGCCGCCGCCGGTCGTCCTTCCCGGGTACGGCACCACGATCCACGTACCGCGGCCCGCTGTGCGCACCCCCGTGCCGAGCCACCGGGCCGCGGTGCCCGCGGGAACGAAGAAGCCCATCCGGGCGTCCCCGAAGTCGACGAGTACGGGACCCAGTTGGTCGATCACCCGGGTCAGCACGTCGAGCGTGGGGTAGCCGAGTTCGCCCGGCAGGATGAGTACGTCCCAGGCCTTGCCCGCGGGCAGCAGCGCGACCCCCAGCGGATTGCGCTCCCATTCCCACCGGCAGGCCTCGGGATCCGGAGCTACGGATGCCAGCCAGTCGACCGCCGTCTTAGCCCCTGTCATGGCGGAACCTCCCTCTCTCGTGTCGACGCTGGTCGCGTCACAGGGGAGAGCGAGGTTCGGGCCGATCATTACGCGGGTTCTGAATAATTGTTGATAGTGAGCCGGGTCACAGTGCTGAGCAGGGCGTACGCCGTGGTTCCGCGCCCCGCGTCCCGCTGTTCGGTTCAGCTGTCGAAGCCGAGCCCGAGCTTGTCCATGGTCTTCAGCCACAGATTGCGTCGCCCGCCGTGCGAATCGGCCCGCGCCAGTGACCACTTGGTGAGCGCGATGCCCGTCCAGGCGAAAGGCTCGGGCGGGAACGGCAGCGGCTTCCTGCGGACCATCTCCAGCTCGGTGCGCTCCGTACGCTCCCCCGCGAGCAGGTCGAGCATCACGTCCGCGCCGAACCGGGTGGCGCCCACGCCGAGCCCGGTGTAGCCGGCCGCATAGGCGACCTTGCCCTGGTGCGCCGTGCCGAAGAAGGCGGAGAAGCGCGAGCAGGTATCGATCGCGCCGCCCCAGGCGTGCGTGAAGCGGACGCCCGCCAGCTGCGGGAAGCAGGTGAAGAAGTGGCCGGCGAGCTTCGCGTACGTCTCGGGGCGGTGGTCGTACTCGGCGCGCACCCGGCCGCCGTACGGGTAGATCGCGTCGTAGCCGCCCCACAGGATCCGGTTGTCGGCGGACAGCCGGAAGTAGTGGAACTGGTTCGCCGAATCACCGAGGCCCTGGCGGTTCTTCCAGCCGATGGACGCCAACTGGTCGGCGGTCAGCGGCTCAGTCATCAGGGCGTAGTCGTAGACGGGGACGGTGTACGCGCGGACGCGCTTGACCAGGTTCGGGAAGATGTTCGTGCCGAGGGCCACGCGACGCGCACGGATCGAGCCGTACGGGGTGCGTACGGCCATCGCGGCGCCGTGCGGCTTCAGTTCGAGCGCCGGGGTGTGCTCGTACACGCGGACGCCGAGTTCCTGGCACGCCCTTTTGAGGCCCCAGGCGAGTTTGGCGGGGTGGAGCATGGCGACGCCCCGGCGGTCGTACAGGCCGGCCAGGAATATCGGTGAGTCGACTTGTTCCCGTACTGCTTCGGCGTCCAGGAACTCGGTGCCGTCCGCCAGGCCCTCGCGCCGCAACTCCTCGTGCCAATCGCGCAGTTCGGCCGCCTGGTGCGGCTCGGTGGCGACGTCGATCTCGCCGCTGCGCTCGAAGTCGCAGTCGAGGGAGTAGCGGGCGACGGCCGCCTCGATCTCGTCGAGGTTGCGGGCTCCCAGCTCCTCCAGTTTCCTGATCTCGTCCGGCCAGCGGGTGAGGCCGTTGGCCAGACCGTGGGTGAGGGAGGCGGCACAGAAGCCGCCGTTGCGGCCGGAGGCGGCCCAGCCCACCTCGCGGCCTTCCACCAGGACCACCTCGCGCCGCGGGTCGCGCTCCTTGGCGAGAAGCGCGGTCCACAGTCCGCTGTAGCCGCCGCCGACAACGAGCAGGTCGCAGGTCTCGGTGGTGGTGAGAGCGGGTTCGGGGCGGGGTTTGCCGGGGTCGTCCAGCCAGTAGGACACCGGCTGTGCGTCGGAAAGAGACGTGGTCCAACGAGTCATGGCGCTTGGGGCCATGATTTCAACTCCCTACAGGAACTTGCGATTGCGCGTTTATGCCTTTTGCTTGTTGCGGCGGTTGCTGATGACCATTCCGGACAGGACGAAGAGTACGGCGATGATGAACATGGCCGTGCCGATGACATTGATCTGAACGGGTGTTCCGCGCTGCGCCGAGCCCCAGACGAACATGGGGAAGGTGACGGTCGAGCCCGCGTTGAAATTGGTGATGATGAAATCGTCGAAGGACAGCGCGAAGGCGAGCAGCGCGCCCGCGGCGATTCCGGGGGCCGCGATGGGCAGGGTGACGCGGACGAAGGTCTGCACCGGTCCCGCGTACAGGTCCTGCGCCGCCTGCTCCAGGCGCGGGTCCATCGACATGACGCGTGCCTTGACGGCCGTCACGACGAAGCTGAGGCAGAACATGATGTGGGCGATCAGGATCGTCCAGAAACCCAACTGTGCACCCATGTTGAGGAAGAGGGTGAGCAGTGAGGCGGCCATCACGACCTCGGGCATCGCCATCGGCAGGAAGATCAGCGAGTTGATGGCGCCGCGCGCGCGGAAGCGGTAGCGGACCAGGGCGAAGGCGATCATGGTGCCGAGGACGGTGGCGCCGAGCGTCGCCCACACGGCGATCTGGAGGCTGAGAGAGAGCGAGCCGCACATGTCGGCGACGCCGCACGGGTCGGTCCAGGCGTCCGTGGAGAAGTTCTGCCACTCGTAATTGAAGCGCCCCTTCGGTTTGTTGAAGGAGAACACCGTGACGACGACGTTCGGCAGGAGCAGATATCCGAGGGTCAGCAGTCCCCCGATGACGACGAGATGCCGCTTGAACCAGCGCACGAAGGCCATTTAAACCAGATCCTCCGTCCCGGACTTGCGAATGTAGAGCGTGACCATGATGAGGATCGCGGCCATGAGAATGAAGGAAAGTGCCGCGGCCGTCGGATAGTCGAGAATCCTCAGGAACTGCGTCTGGATGACGTTGCCGACCATCCGGGTGTCCGTGGAGCCGAGTAGATCGGCGTTCACGTAGTCACCGCTGGCCGGGATGAAGGTCAGCAGTGTCCCGGAGACGACACCGGGCATCGACAGCGGGAAGGTGACCTTGCGGAAGGTCGTGAACGGCTTCGCGTACAGGTCGCCTGCCGCCTCGTGGAGGCGTCCGTCGATGCGTTCCAGCGAGGTGTAGAGCGGCAGGATCATGAACGGCAGGAAGTTGTACGTGAGACCGCAGATCACCGCGAGGGGCGTGGCCAGGACGCGGTCGCCGGCCGTGATGCCGAGCCAGCTGGTGACGTCCAGGATGTGCAGCGAGTTGAGGGCGCCGACGACCGGGCCGCCGTCCGCGAGGATCGTCTTCCAGGCGAGCGTGCGGATCAGGAAGCTGGTGAAGAACGGCGCGATGACCAGGATGAGGACGACGTTGCGCCAGCGGCCCGCGCGGAAGGCGATCAGGTAGGCGAGCGGATAGCCGAGGATCAGGCACAGGATCGTCGCGGAGCCCGCGTAGAGCACCGAGCGCAGGAACTGCGGCCAGTAGTCCGCAAGCGCGTCCCAGTAGGTCGCGAAGTGCCAGGTGACTTTGTAGCCGTCCTCCAGGGAGCCCGTCTGTACGGACGTGGAGGCCTGGTAGACCATCGGCAGCGCGAAGAAGACCAGCAGCCAGAGGATGCCGGGCAGCAGCAGCCAGTACGGGGTGAGACGGGCGCGCCTGCGGGGCGGCTTCTCGGTGGGTTGCGGCGCCAGGGGCGGCGCCTCGGTGACGGTGGCCATCAGGCGGCCACCCCCTCTTCTGGGTCTACCGTCTCGACCCCTGCATCGATGTCCTGGGCGGCATCCAGGCCGAAGGTGTGCGCCGGGCTCCAGTGCAGGACGACGTCGGTGCCGGGCCTGAGCCGGGGGTCGCGGTCGATGTTCTGGGCGTAGACCTCGAACTCGGGGCAGACGGCGCTGTCGATGACGTACTGCGTGGAGACGCCGATGAAGCTGGAGTCGGCGATCTTGCCGGTGATCCGGTTGCGTCCGGTCGGGATCTCGCCCGCGTCGTCGGCGTGCGTGAGGGTGATCTTCTCCGGGCGCACGCCGACCAGGACCTTGCCGCCGGTCGTCGTGGGCGCGGAACATCGCGCCGCGGGCAGCAGGAGCTTGCCGCCGCCCGCCTTGAGGATGATCTCGTCGCCGCTCCTGGAGTCGACCTCGGCCTCGATGAGGTTGGAGGTGCCGAGGAAGTTGGCGACGAACGTGGTGTTCGGGTTCTCGTAGAGGTCGGCGGGCGAGCCGAGTTGCTCGACGCGGCCCGCGTTCATCACGGCGACCGTGTCGGCCATGGTCATGGCCTCCTCCTGGTCGTGTGTGACGTGCACGAACGTGATGCCGACCTCGGTCTGGATGCGCTTGAGCTCCAGCTGCATCTGGCGGCGCAGCTTGAGGTCGAGGGCGCCGAGCGGCTCGTCGAGGAGCAGCACCTTGGGGGTGTTGATCAGCGCGCGGGCCACGGCGACACGCTGCTGCTGGCCGCCGGAGAGCTGGTGCGGCTTCTTGCGGGCCTGCTCACCGAGCTGTACGAGCTCCAGCATGTCCTCGACCTGCTTCTTCACCGACTTGATGCCGCGCCGGCGCAGCCCGAAGGCGACGTTCTCGAAGATGTCGAGGTGCGGGAAGAGCGCGTAGGACTGGAAGACGGTGTTCACGGGGCGCTTGTAGGGCGGCAGGTTCGTCACGTCCTGCTCCCCCAGGTGGACGGTCCCCGAAGAGGGCTCCTCCAGGCCGGCGATCATGCGGAGGGTGGTCGTCTTGCCGCAACCCGATGCCCCCAGGAGGGCGAAGAACGATCCTTGCGGCACGGTCAGGTCGAGCGGGTGCACGGCCGCGAAGGCGCCGTACGTCTTGCTGATCCCGGAGAGGCGGACGTCGCCGCTGTTGTCTGTCGTCATCATGGTCACGCCCCTGTGAGCTTCGCGAACTTCTCTTCGTAGGCCGTCTCTTCCTTGCTGCTGAGCAAGCGGAAGGCGTGAGACTTGGCGGCCATGGCCTGGTCGGGAATGATCAGCGGGTTGTTCGCCGCGTCCTTGTCGATCTTCTCCAGGTACGGCTTCACTCCGTCGACCGGACAGACGTAGTTGATGTAGGCGGCGAGCTCGGCGGCCGGCTCGGGCTCGTAGTAGTAGTCCATGAGCCGCTCGGCGTTCGTCTTGTGGCGCGCCTTGTTGGGGATCAGCATGTTGTCGGACGAGGTGATGTAGCCGCTGTCCGGAATGATGAAGTCGACGTCCGGGCTGTCCGCCTTGAGCTGTACGACGTCACCGGCCCAGGCGATACAGGCCGCGAAGTTGCCGCTGGTGATGTCGGACGTGTAGTCGTTGCCGGTGAAGCGGCGGATCTGGCCCTTGTCGACGGCCTTCTGGAGACGGGCGATCGCCGCGTCGAAGTCGTCGTCCGTGAAATTGGACGGGTCCTTGCCCAGGTCGAGCAGCGTCATGCCGATGCTGTCGCGCATCTCCGTCAGGAAACCGATGCGCCCCTTGAGCTTGGGGTTGTCGAGCATGTCGGAGACCGACTTCACCTCGATGCCGTCGAGCGCCTTCTTGTTGTAGGCGATGACGGTCGAGATGCCCTGCCAGGGGTAGGAGTAGGCGCGGCCGGGGTCCCAGTCGGGGTTGCGGAACTGCTGCGACAGGTTGGTGTAGGCGTGCGGCAGGTTGGACGGGTCCAGTTTCTGGACCCACCCGAGGTTGATCAGTCGGCCCGCCAGCCAGTCGGTGAGGACGATGATGTCGCGGCCGGTGTCCTGGCCCGCGGCGAGCTGGGGCTTGATCTTGCCGAAGAACTCGGCGTTGTCGTTGATGTCCTCGGTGTACTTGACCGTGATGCCGGTCTGCTTGGTGAAGGCGTCCAGCGTGGGGTGGTGCTTCTCGCTCTCGTCGACGTCCATATACTCGGTCCAGTTGGAGAAGTTGATCGTCTTCTCCTTGGCCGAGAGGTCGTCGGCGGAGACGCCACCCTGGGTCTTGCCGGCCGCGGGGATCCCGCAGGCGCTGAGCGCCCCGAGTCCGCCGATGGCGAGCGCACCGCCCGCCGAGGCGCGCAGCAGCGAACGGCGGCCGAGGGAGGCCCTGCCGTTCCTGAGGCTGCGCCGCATGGCGGCCAGTTGGACCGGGGACAGGCGTTCGGGCTCGTACTGCTCCATGATCCTGGTGCCCTTTCGGAAGGGTCGCGGCCGTGGTCGCGGCCTGATATGCCACTCGGCGCGGGCCGACGTATCGGTTAGCTCCGGTCCCCGAAGATCGTGCGGTGCCAGTCCTTCTCGGCAACCCCAGTGTTGTCGAACATGACGTGCTTGATCTGTGTGTACTCCTCGAACGAGTACGCGGACATGTCCTTGCCGAAGCCGGACGCCTTGTATCCGCCGTGCGGCATCTCGCTGATGATCGGAATGTGGTCGTTGATCCAGACGCAACCCGCCTTGATCTCCCGGGTCGCGCGGTTCGCGCGGTAGACGTCACGGCTCCAGGCGGAGGCGGCGAGTCCGTACGGGGTGTCGTTGGCCAGCGCGATGCCCTCGTCGTCGGTGTCGAAGGGCAGCACGACGAGTACGGGCCCGAAGATCTCGGACTGCACGATCTCGCTGTCCTGGGCGGCGTCGGTGACGAGGGTGGGCGTGTAGTAGGCGCCACTCTTGAGGTCGCCCTGCGGGACGGTTCCGCCGGTGACCACGCGCGCGTAGGAGCGCGCCCGGTCGACGAACCCGGCGACGCGGTCGCGCTGGGCGTGCGAGATCAACGGTCCGAGATCGGTGTCCGGGGCGAAGGGGTCACCTACCCGGACACTCGCCATGAGGTCGGCTGTTTTGGATACGAACGCTTCGTAGAGGGGCCTTTGCACGTACGCGCGCGTGGCGGCCGTGCAGTCCTGCCCGGTGTTGATGAGCGACCCGGCGACCGCGCCGTTGACGGCGGCTTCGAGATCCGCGTCTTCGAAGACCAGGAAGGGCGCCTTGCCGCCCAGCTCCAGGTGGAGCCGCTTGACGGTCGAGGTGGCGATCTCCGCGACCCGCTTCCCGACGGCGGTGGAACCGGTGAAGGAGGTCATGGCGACGTCGGGGTGGCCGACGAGATGCTCACCGGCGTCTTTTCCCGCCCCCGTGATGATGTTGATGACACCGTCGGGGATGCCCGCCGCCGTGGCCGCCTCGGCGAAGAGGAGGGACGTGAGCGGGGTGAGCTCGGCGGGCTTCAGGACGATCGTGTTCCCGGCCGCGATCGCCGGGAGGATCTTCCAGGCCGCCATCTGGAGGGGGTAGTTCCAGGGTGCGATGGAGCCGACGACACCGATGGGTTCACGGCGTACGTACGAGGTGTGGTCGCCGGAGTACTCGCCCGCGGACTGGCCCTGAAGGTGGCGGGCCGCGCCCGCGAAGAACGCGGTGTTGTCGATGGTCCCCGGGACATCGAACTCCCGGGTGAGCTTGAGCGGCTTGCCGCACTGCAGGGACTCGGCATCCGCGAGCTCCCCGGCGCGGTCGGCGAGCACGGCCGCGAAGCGGTGCAGCGCGTCGGAGCGCTCGCCGGGGGTGGCACCGGACCAGCCGGGGAACGCCGCGCGGGCGGCCGCTACAGCGGCGTCCACGTCGGCGGTGCCCGCGAGTTCGTACGTGTAGACCTCCTCGCCCGTGGACGGGTCGACGACCGCGTGGGCATGGCCGGAGGTGCCCTTGGTCAGCCGGCCCGCGATGTACTGCGCGCCGTCCGCGAAGCGGTCCTGCGCCTGGAAGCGATGGCCCGGATTGTGCATTTCGCTCTCCTCCGCCACCCTCCCCGTCCTGCGGGGGTCGGCGTAGCTCCAGCTCGATTTGAGTGCCGATCCTGACAGAGCAAAGGGACTCCAACAAGTGATTCCGTTGTTGCCTTTTGGTTACGCGACGGAATCTGTCGACCAGGTGTCGAGTCGGCATGGAAAAGGCGGGACGGATTGTCAGTGGTGGATGCCAGACTCGCGTGCATGGGGAAGATCGATTCTTGGGAAACGCTGGTCAGCGTGGTCGCCTCGGGGGCGAGGATCAAGTACCTGCACTTCTGGGGGCACCGACCGCGGCCGGACGGTCGGGTCGGCGCGAGCTGCCTGAGTCAGTGGTGGCCGTCGCCGTTCACCGTGGACGGCGTGGCCTACGCGACGGCCGAGCACTGGATGATGGCGCGGAAAGCGCGGCTCTTCGGGGACGCGGAGGCCGAGCGGCGCGCTGTCGACGCGCCCAACCCCGCGCTGGCCAAGAAGGCGGGGCGGCTCGTGCGCGGTTTCGACGACGGCATATGGGAGCACGAGCGGTTCGCGATCGTGGTCGAAGGCAACATCCACAAGTTCGCCGCGCATCCCGAGCTGCGGGCGTTTCTGCTGGGCACGGGTGACCGGGTGCTGGTCGAGACCAGCCCGATGGACCGGGTGTGGGGGATCGGACTGGCGGCGGGCGACGAGCGTGCGGCGGATCCGGGGCGGTGGCGGGGGCCGAACCTGCTGGGGTTCGCGTTGATGGAGGCGCGGGGGCGGCTCCGCCGGGCGGTCGAGGTCAGCGGCGAACTGTCGGCGGAAGGTGTTGGTCCGCTAGCGGAGGTGCTCCACGACAAGTGACGTGGAGAAGCCGTCGCCGTCCGTGCCCGAGTCGACTTCGGACGAGCTTTCGTCCGCGAAGACGATGACGAGCACGACCAGCGCGATGGCCAGGACGATGCCGACCGCTCCGCAGATGATCCCGGCCAGCGCCTGACCCGGGTTCGTCGCCTCGCCACGGCTCGCTTTGCGGCGGCCGATCGCGCCGAAGACCACGCCGAGGATCCCCATCACGACGGTCACCGGCCACAGGCAGAACAGGGCCGCCGAGGCGATGCCGAGTATCAGGGCGGCGGTACCCATGCCGTTGCTGGGCGCCATGGGCATCCCGGGCCAGCCGCCATAGCCGGGGGCGCCCGGGTAGAAGGCCTGCTGCGGCGGGTGGGTCGGGTAGCCGTACGCGTACGGAGGCGGCTGACCGGGGCCTCCGGGAGCGAAGGGCGGCGGGGGGACGGGCTGTCCGGGGGCGGGCTGGGGGTGCGGGTAGGGATAGGGGGTGTAAGCGGCGGGGGGCGCGAAGGGGTTGTCCCAGGACGGGGGGATCGGTGTGCCCGCGCCGGGCGGGGTGGGCGTGCCCGGTGTACCCGGTGTGCCCGCGCCGGGGAACGACGTGACGGTCCGCTGGTCGTACACGGGCCCGGCCGTGGCACTGTTCCCCGGGGAAGCAGCCTTTTCCTCCGGGGCTGCCCAGGGGTTCGGCTCGGGGCGCGGGTCGGCGGCGGGTTTGCCCAAGGGGACCTTCGGCGCGGGAGCGGCAGACTCAGGCGCGGAACCGGGCGCGCCGTCCCCCGGCGGTGTCGCATCGGACAGCAGACGGGTCTCCTCCGCCGACCCGACCGACGGGGCCTTCGGGGCAGGGGCGGCAGGCTCGGGCGCGGAACCGGGCGCGCCGTCCCCCGGCGGTGTCGCGTCGGACAACAGTGGAGTCACCTCCGCCGACCCGACCGACGGGACCCCCGACGCAGGGGCCGCAGCCTCAGGCGCGGAACCGGGCGCGCCGTCCCCCGGCGGTGTCGCGTCGGACAGCAGACGGGTCTCCTCCGCCGACCCGACCGACGAGGCCTTCGGGGCAGGGGCGGCAGGCTCAGGCGCGGAAGCCGTTGGCTGGTCTGCCGGTGATGTCGCGTCGGATCGCGGCGGCGGGGTTGTCTCTCCCCCAGAAGCCCATGCGCCCGCGTCCTGCGGTGCTCTCGGCGTCTGCGCGTCGTCGGACATGCACGAGCCCCCCTCTGTTGTACGTTCCGTCATGCTACGGCCCGAGCCTGCGTCGCAGGGGCCGCCGCCTACGATGATCCATGAGCCACCGATCAGCCGATCACCCGCGTCCCACCGACCGCGTTGCGGGGACGCCGTTCCGGGGAGGAACCTTGACCGACCACCACACCCCTCGCGATGCCGCCCACCATCCGCACGCCTTCATCGCCGGACTTCCCAAGGCCGAACTGCACGTGCACCACGTCGGCTCAGCCTCCCCCCGTATCGTGTCCACGCTGGCCGCCCGCCATCCCGACTCCAGGGTGCCGACCGACCCCGAGGCCCTCGCGGACTACTTCACCTTCACGGACTTCGCCCACTTCATCGAGGTGTACCTGTCCGTCGTCGACCTCATCCGCACCCCGGAGGACGTACGGCTGCTGACGTACGAGGTCGCGCGGGACATGGCCCGGCAGCAGGTCCGTTACGCCGAGCTGACCATCACCCCGTTCTCCTCCACCCACCGTGGCATCGACGAGCGCGCCTTCATGGACGCGATCGAGGACGCCCGTAAGGCGGCGGAGGCCGAGCTCGGCGTCGTACTGCGCTGGTGCTTCGACATTCCCGGTGAGGCGGGGCTCGAAGCCGCCGAGGAGACGGTACGGCTCGCCACCGATGACCGGCTGCGCCCCGAGGGGCTTGTCTCCTTCGGGCTCGGCGGGCCGGAGATCGGCGTACCGCGACCGCAGTTCAAGCCGTACTTCGACCGTGCGATCGCGGCCGGCCTGCACTCCGTGCCGCACGCCGGCGAGACGACCGGCCCGGAGACGGTCTGGGACGCGCTGCACGACCTGCGCGCCGAACGCATCGGACACGGCACCAGCTCCGTCCAGGACCCGAAGCTGCTCGCGTACCTCGCCGAGCACCGTGTCGCCCTGGAGGTCTGCCCGACCTCCAACATCGCGACCCGCGCGGTCCGCACCCTCGACGAGCACCCCATCAAGGAGTTCACCCGGGCCGGGGTCCTGGTGACCATCAACTCCGACGACCCGCCGATGTTCGGCACCGACCTCAACAACGAGTACGCGGTCGCCGCCCGCCTCCTCGACCTCGACGAACTCGGCCTCGCAGCACTCGCCAAGAACGCCGTCGAGGCGTCGTTCCTCGACGCGCCCGGCAAGGCGAAGCTCGCCGAGGAGATCGACACGTACGCCTCGGCGTGGCTCGCGCCCTGACCGACCACCACAATGGGGCCATGCGCACCGTGACTGCCGTGGCCCATCGTGGCGACCCCTATCGCGTCCGCGAGAACACGATCGGCTCGCTGCGTTCCGCGCTCCGGCTGGGCGCGGACGCGGTCGAGATCGACGTACGGCTCACCCGTGACGGCGTCCCCGTCCTCCTGCACGATTCGACGCTGAAGCGGCTGTGGGGCCATGACCGGCCGCTCGGCTCGCTCTCCTCGGACGAGGTGCGCGGGCTCACGGATGGCGGGGTGCCGACGCTGGCGGACGCGCTGGCCGCGACCGGGGACGGCCGGATGATGGTCGACCTGCCCGGCGCGTCCGACGCCGAGGCCGTACGCCGGATCGTGGGCGTCATCCGTGACTGCGGAGCGGAGGAGCGGGTGTACTACTGCGCGGGCGCCGCGGCGATGCTTGCCGTGCGTGCCGCCGACTCCGGCGCGGAGATCGCGATGACCTGGACGACGTTGGCGCCGCCGCGGCCGGCGCTCCTCGAAGCGGTGCGTCCCCGCTGGCTCAACTACCGCTTCAGTCTGGTCGACCGCGGCCTCGCCGCCCGTGTCCACCGCGACGGGTATCTGCTGTCGGTCTGGACGCCCGACACCCGGCGCTCCATGCGCCGGCTCCTCGACCTCGGCGTCGACTCGATCACTACGAACCGGATCGACACGTTGTGCGCCCTGCGCAAGGTGTAGAGCACCGCCCCTGCTCTCCGCCCAACTCCCTTAGCGGTGCGATCTCCTGAACGTCCGCTCCTCCCCCACGCACAGCCCGATCAGCAGCGCGCCGCTGCCTCCGGCATGCCCGCACCGATCCAACCCGCCACTGTTCCCGGCAGCGATCCGGCCATCCGCAGGAGGTAGGGCCAATTTCGGACACGAATCGATGAATCAGAATTAATGAACGGATGAGCCCAGTCTCATCCGCCCGAGTCGACGCGGGCGCAAATCGGGGCACGCCGAAAGGAACTTGGTGCAACCATTCCTTTCGCATGGGCGGACCATGTGCGGAGCAACTCCTTTAATGAAAAGGGGAGTTGGCCGGCATTCAGGCGGCGAAGCGGTGACGGGTCGGCAAGACTTCATTCATCGCAGCGAGCGACTTATCGCCACTCACTGCGAGGCACCCGAGATCGGCGCGCCGGCCTGTGGGCCGGTGAGCTGCCAAAAGAATGGAGAACATCATGGGCTTCATCGGTGAAAAGTACGGATTCAGCCCGGAGGAGACCGTTCTGGCCGCCAGCGAGACCAAGGCTCTTGCCGAGCTCGCCGACGAGACGCCGGACGGAGTGGAGGACGTCGAGAACGCCTGACGCCTCCGCCCGGTAGCAGTCGAATGAACGCCGCGGCCCGGGACAATTCTTCCGGGCCGCGGTTTCGTCTCCGTTTCCGAACGAGGAGAGAAATCCACATGGGAAAGAGCTCTTCCATTTCTGCTGCTGAGCGACAGTGCGGCGAACGCGGCCTCGCCCTTGCCGAGGCTTTCGACGCCGGCATGCGCGCCGTCTCCGGCCTGGGCCTGACCGCTCGCCTTGAGGCCGTCACCAACGCGGATCCGGGGGCGTGGCTCTGCACACTGCACCGCGGACAGGACATCGCGCGCGGCGCCATGGGCATGGGCAAGGGCCACACCGAAGCGTCACGCGTGGGCGCCGTCTTCGAGGCGCTGGAACACCACCTCAGCGGAGTCGACCGACTGACGGTCGACGACCTGACGCTGCGCTCGGCGTACGAAGTGGCGACCGGAGAAGCGGCGCGGGACAAGGCGGTCGCCCTGCTGACCGAAGGGCCGGACGAGCCGCTGGCATGCCTGTCGTACGACGCCCTGACAGGCGGCCCGAGCATCTGGATACCGCTGTTCCTCTCGGTACCCGACTACCTGGAGGATCACTCCGCCGCTCTGCGCACCGCGGTCGGCGACGACTACCCCTATGTGTCAGTGGGGCGGTACTCCGTGAACAGCGGGTGGGCAGGAGGCTCCGACGTCACGGAAGCATCCGTCCACGGACTGAACGAGATCATCGAACGCGACGCCCTCTCCCTCTTGTTGGTGGACCAGTTCCTCTCCCGTCGGCCCGGGCCCCTGCACGTGGTCGACCCCGCCACGCTGCCGCAGGATCTGGCCGAGCTGCTGGCAGCCGCGGAGGCGATGACCGGACAGCGCGTCTGGATCATCGACATGACGACGGATGTGGAAGTACCCGCGTACACGGCCTACGTACAGCCCACACCGGGCGAGCCCTCCCACGTCCGGGGCTGCGGCGCGTCCCTGTCCCGCAGTTACGCGATCGAACGGTCGCTCACCGAACTGATCCAGCAGTACCTGGGCGCGCCCCTGAGGGACCGCCTCGCCGACCAGTTGCCCACACGGCGAATCAAGACAGGCGACCATCCCCGGCTGCACGCCTGCTACCTCGCGGACTTCGCCGAGCCGCTGAAGGAACGGGCCGAGTACGTCGCGTTCCAGGACACCGAGGCTCCCGGCTCACCGCAAGGGCACCTGGACCACCTGTTGGACGTACTGACCCAGCGAGGCTGCGCTGCCTACCGCCGGGAGCAGTACGTGACCGACGACCTTGCCGTGGTGAACCTCTTTGTGCCCGGCATGGAGCGCTTCGCCATCATCACGGACGGAAACCTCGTCCTCCCCGGCGAGCGCGGCACCGCTCTGCTCCACGACACGCAGTCCGCCCGCTGACCGCGCGACGCCCACGGCCCTTTCACTCACACCGGGCGAAGGGGCCGATGGCCCGCGTCAGCATGACCCGGCCCCCGCGACCCAGCGGCTGTGGTGCCGTAGGGGTGATCCCTGACAACACCCTTGTCCAGTAAGGGAGTTGCTCAGGGTTTACACCAGGGACAGGACCCTCCCCGGAGAGGATCCGGGTGGGTGCGTACGGCCGGAGGATGATCTCAAATACCTCCGCCCACCAGGAGCAGCCCATGCGCACACGCGCTGTCACGGCTATCGCCGCCACCCTCGTCCTGGGCTTGGCGGCCGGTCCACTGGCCGCCCCCGCCTTCGCGTCCCCCGCCGGGGTCGCCGCCCGGTCCACCGTCGCGGGCCCGGACTCGGACGCCCTGACCGCCGCGCTCGCCGGGCTGCCGGATTCCGACGCGACGGCCGCGCTCGTACGGGTCGGAGGCACCGACGGGAGCTGGCGCGGGAGTGCCGGGGTGCACGATCTCGAAAGCGGCCGGGCGGCGGACCCGAACGCGCTGTTCCGGGCCGGTTCGACGACGAAGGTGGTCACGGCGGCGCTCGTGCTCCAGCTCGCGGCGGAAGGAAAGGCGGACCTCGGCCGGCCCGTCCGGGACTACCTTCCGGACCTGATCCCGGCGGCGTACAAGAAGGTCACCGTCCGGCAGTTGCTGAACCACACCAGCGGTATCCCGGCCGCCGACCTCCCCGGCGACACCTTCGAGGAGGTGTACGCGCACCGCTTCGACCTCCACACACCCCAGGAGATGCTCGCCTCGGCCACCGCGAAGGAGCGCGAGTTCAGGCCGGGCACCCAGCAGCACTACCTCAACATCAACTACACCGTGCTCGGGCTGCTGGTCGAACGGCTCACCGGCCACTCGTACGAGCAGGAGGCGGCACGCCGGATCTTCGACCCGCTGGGGATGCGGCACACGTACTTCCCCGGCACTGACCCGACCATCAACGGGCCGCACAACCACGGCTACCAGAGCGTCGCGCACGCGGACGGCACGACCGAGCTGCGTGATGTCACCGTGTGGGGCGCGACGGACGCCTGGGCGGCGGGCGACATGATCTCCACGACGGTGGACATGGAGCGGCTCCTGAAGGCCCTCTTCCGTGGACAGGTGGTACCGCAAAGGCAGTTGGAGGAGATGTTCACGGTTGCGGCCGGTGTCCCCGGGGCCACCATGAGTGCGGGTCTCCAGCGGTATGTCACCGACGACGGCACGGTGTTGTGGCTGAAGTCGGGAGGCCGTTGGGGCTACAACACGTTCCTCGGCGGCACCCGCGATCTGTCCCGGACTCTCGTCTACTCCGTCAACTCGACCGACGCGAAGGGGCAGGGGTTGAATCCCGTCGCCGAGCGGGTCGTACGGGCGGCGTTCACGCTGTGACGGCGGCCGCCGTCACAGGCGCGGCGGCGGTGAGCGCCTCCAACCGCTTGATCTTCCTGCGTACGGCATACAGCGGGATCACCCCGAAGATCCCGAACGACATGTCGATAACCGTCCACCAGAAGGGGATTCCCCGGATCGGCCCGCAGATCAGCGCGAGCGGGATGATCCCGGCGCAGGCGATCATGCCGAACTCGATGACCCAGATGTTGCGTACGGGGTCGCGGTAGGGCCCGTAGAAGGCGACCGCGATCACCAGATGCGCGAACGCCAGCCAGTCCGTGCCGTACAGCACGAAGGGGTACTCGGCGTCGGTGGCGTCGAGCCCCCGGCCCACCCGCTCGATCCAGTCCGTCAGCCCGGGAAGGTGTTCGGGCACGGACAGCGCCCTCAACACGTCCTCGGTCCAGCGCAGTTCGTGCACCAGGGGGAAGGCCGTGGCGCCGCTCAGCACCAGGCAGACGATAAAGAGGACCAACCACGCGCGAATGCCCTTCAGGAGGGCGGATCTCTCGCTCATGACAGGAGCGTACGCCTAGAGTTGAACACGTTCAAAACCGCCCCCCTCGGGTCATGGCTCACCACGCGTCCCAGTGCAGCACCTCCTCGCGGGGCACCCGGCGGGCCGGGCGGAAGCCGGCTCCGAGGGTGTACGCGACCGGGATGAGGGCCGCCTGCATGACCTCCCCGTAGGGGATGCCGAGGATGCGGGCGGCCTCCTTCTCGTGGACGAGGTTGCCGGTCGTCCAGCAGGTGCCGAGGCCGCGGGCCCGGGCCGCCAGCATGAAGCTCCACACGGCCGGGAGGATCGAACCCCAGGTACCGGCCTGGCGGATGACCGGCGCGTCGTCCGTGCGGCCCTCGACGCAGGGGATCACGAGTGCCGGGACCTCGTGGAGGTGCTCGTAGAGGTGCGTCGCGCCGGAGAAGACGCGGTTCATGACCCCCGGGGCGACATTCGCCCGCCGTACGTCGCGGGTCGGGACGGGGTCGGAGACGCCGGGCGTGGACACACCCGCGCGCCAGACCTCGGCGAGCGCGGCCCGCCGTTCCTCGTCCGTGACGATCACGAAGTGCCAGCGCTGGCGGTTGCGTCCGGAGGGCGCCTGGACGGCCAAGTCCACGCATTCTTCAAGGAGTTCACGGGGTACGGGGCGGGTGAGGTCGAGGCGGTGGCGTACCGCGCGGGTGGTGGAGAGCAGTTCGTCGGAAGAGAGGTCGAGGCTCATGTGTTGACCATCGGGGGCGGCGCGGTGAACCGGCAACGCACCGCTTTCAGTGAGTGAAAGCGTGAACGGTCGAGACCTCATGGATGGTTGAGACGTGACGTGACGGTCGGGACTCGGCGGCGGGATACGGCGGTCGGGATACAGCGGACGAAAGGCGGTACGCGGCATGAGTGAGCGTCATGGGTGAGAGCGTCGCGGGGCGGGTCTTCTCGGTGCTGGACGCCTTCCAAGGCGGGCCGGACACCCTGAGGTTGACTGACATCGCGCGCCGCACCGGGCTGCCGCTGCCGACCGCGCTGCGCATGGTCCGCGAACTGGTCGCCTGGGGCGGCCTGGAGCGCGCCACCGACGGCTCGTACCGGCTCGGTACACGGATCCGGGCGCTCGGCGCCGCGGCTCCCTGTCCGCGCGGGCTCCTCGACGCCGCGCTCCCGGCGCTGCGCGCGCTGACGGCCCGTACGGGCGGCCACGCGGATGTCGCCGTCCCGGCGGACGGCACCGCACTGTGCCTGGTGACCGGCGAACGGCTGCCGCTGCACGCGACGGCAGCGGGAAAGGTACTGCTGGCGTACGGACACGGCCCACCCGCCGGCGTCGTACGCCACACCCCGTACACCCTGACCGCAAGCGGCACCCTAGGCGCCCAGCTGGCGCGGATCCGCGAGACCGGCCTGGCCGAAGCCCACGAGGAGTACCGGCTCGGTGAACTCTCCCTGGCCGCCCCGGTGTCACGCGCCGGACTCATGGTTGCCGCAGTCACCGTGACCAGCGGAACCGGCACCCCGCGGCTCCGGCTCGTCCCCGCCGTACGCGAGGCAGCGGCCGCTGTCGGCCGTGCACTCGACGCGCCACCGCGTGCGACGACGCGACCGTAGTCACCGCTTCGAGGCCGCTTGTGTGGGCTCGTCCGTGCTCGGAACCGTCGACACCTCGGTGGCCGGCGAGGGCGGTGCCTCCGACGGCGCACGGGTCGGGGTGCTGGGGCTGCTGGTGAAGGCACCCTTGCTGGGGCGGGTGTCGACGGGATCGGGCTTAGCCGACGGGGTGGGCGCGCTCGAAGGGCTGCTCTTGGGCGGAGGAGCGGTGACCGGAGGACTGCTCGTGGCCGGAGGACTGCCGGCGGGCGGCGGCGCGAGAGGGACCGTCGGGGACACGGGCGTCTCGGGCGACGCCAGGAGAACGGGCAGCGAGATGACGGCGGCGACCGCGCACGACAGGCCGACCCCGGCCGCGGCGCGGAGCAGCCGGCGGCGGGCCGCACCGCGGCGGATCGCTTCGTACCGGCCCGCGGGTGGGCCGAGGTACTCGGAGGCGGGCCGCAGGATGACGGCGAGTGGGTCGTCGGGGTCGGAGTCCGGACCGTGGTCAGAGTGTGTGATCAAGGCTTCTCCTCAGGTGGGCGCGCAGCAGTTCTCGGGCCGCGTGGAGGTCGGCCTTGACAGTTCCTTCCTTGCGCCCGGTCAGCACGGAAACCTCCCGGATCGGCATGTCAGCGTAGTAGTGCAGCAGGATCGGGACGCGCAGTCTTTCCGGCAGCGACTGCACGAGCAGGCGTACCGAGGGGTCGGCCTGTTCGATCCCCGGGCGGACAGCGGCCTCGACCGTCGCACGGTGCACGGCTCTGCGTTCGCGCTCGATCTTGCGCCAGTGGTCCCGGACGAGGTTGGCCGCGGTGACGTAGAGGAACCCGCGGGGCTCCTCCACCGACGTCCAGCGGGCCCAGAGCCGGGTGAACGCCTCCGAGGCGATCTCATGGGCCGTCTCGTCGTCGTCGACCAGGCGACGGCACCAGCCGGCGAGGCGCGGATAGAGGGCGGCGAACAGTTCGGACGCTGCCTTCTCGCGGGACCGTTTCAACGCTCTCCATGGTCGTGATGCACTCGTGGGGGAAGGATCCCGGGCCGCAGTTGTACGGTGCAACGGCCCAGGATCCGTGTTCGGAGGGGGTGGGTCAGGGACTTTCGGCGCTCAGGGCGGCGAAGACGATCACGTTGTCGAGGTACCCGTCATCGGTGAGCGTTCCGCCGCACGTGATGAGCCGCAGCTCCGGCCGGCCCACGTCACCGTAGACGTCGTCCGTCGGGAAATCCGATTTCGCGACCGTACGTACGGAGGTGACGCCGAACACCGCCGCTGTGCCGTTCTCCAGGCGCGCCACGATCCTGTCGCCCCGGTGCAGCCCCGCGAGATGGCGGAAGACCCCGTCCCCGTAGTCGCCGACCGTGACATGGCCGAGGATCACCGACGGGCCGGTCTGTCCCGGCGTCGGCGAGTGCCGGTACCAGCCCGCCTCGTCGTTCGCCGTGATCGGGGGGACCTGCACGGTGCCGTCCGAGGCCAACCCCAACTGCATGACCCGGGTGTCGACCTGGATGGCCGGGATCTGCAAGCTGACCGGAACGGAACGCCCGAGGGCATGCGTCGCCTTCGCGGAGGACCGCGAGGACGGTGGCGTACTCGCATCCGTACTCGCACTCGTGCTGGGGCGTGCGGTCGCGGGCTGTCCCCCGGCCCGGCCACCACCGCCACCGCCACCGCAGCTCACGAGCAACGAGGCCACCGCCGCGGTGGTGAACGCGCGCCTGGAGGGCGAGGTCATGCCCCGGTCGCCTGCCGACGCCGTACGAGATAGAAGGCCACACCGCCCGCGGCGAACACCGCGGCGGCACCCCCGCCGATCAGCGCGCCGTCCGTTCCGGACTGTGCCGCCGTCGGCGCCACACCGGTGTCGGGCGCTCCCTTCGGTACCTCGGCGACCTCGCCCGGGGCAGGCGCCTTGGTCGGTTCGGCACTCTGGGCAGGCGCCTTGCTCGGTTCGTCGCTCGGCACCGGGGTCGGGGACACGCTCTCGGCCACGCGGGTCGGGACCGGGCTCGGGGAGGTCCCGTCGGCGAACGCGGGCACCGTGCTCGCCAGCACGGCGGTGCACGCGAGTGCCATGGCGCTCAGGACAGTTCGGCGCATGAATCGCTCTCTTTCATCGGTCCGCCCGCGCTCTTGACCGGCGGGCTGGGGTACGGATCGGGAGGAGAGACGAGGCAGCGGCGGTGCGCGTTGTAAAGAGATGGCAAAGGCGGGTGCCGGCCTGCCGAACGGGAGCCCACGTTGCTCGCCGTAGGCACGGCGAGCAACGTGGGCTCCGGGTTCGGCGGTTGAGGTGAGATCAGCCGGTGGCGGCCGTGAGGTCGTACAGCGTCGTCGAGCCCACGGTCTGCGGGGTGAAGGTCGTTGTCACCCAGGAGGAGATCTGTGATCCGGTGGTGTCGGCACCGTCGCGGGCGAACCCGCCGCCTTCGTCGCCCTGGGCCACGAAGTAGTGGATCTTCCCGTCGGCGACGTACTGCTTGAACTGGGCCAAGGTCGGCGACGGGTCTCCGCCGCTGAAGCCGCCGATGGGCATGACCGGTTCGCCGACGGCGAGTTGCAGCCAGGTCTGGTTGTCCGAGGCGACGGTCGCGGCCACCCAGGTGTAGGCCTGGGCATCCTCGGCCAGCGTGGTTCGCAGTTGAGGCGTGACCGCGTCGACGCCACCCAGCCTGTTGCTGCCGCCGCCCTTCGGTGAGCCTCCGCCAGTACCTCCTCCAGTGGGCCCGCCGTGTCCCTGTGCGTCGGCTCCCGAAGCGGGGCCGGCGAGTGGGACCTGGCCGGTGTGTGCCGTGGTGACCGTGGCCCACGTGTAGGAGGCCGGTCCGGCCAGTACGGCTGCCAGCGCGAGCCCCGTCGCCCCGAGGGCCAGGCGCCGCGGGAGTAGGTGCGCGAGCGCCAATCCGGATGCCGCCAGCACCCCTACGACGACTACCGGCCAGCGCAGTTGAGAGGACCAGCCCTCCGCGCGTCCGAGCAGAACGAACGCCCACACCGCCGTTGCCGCGACCGTCGCCGCCAGGGCCGCCGCCGCGGCGCGGCCTCGCAGGCGCCAGAGGAAGATCGCGCCCATGGCGACAAGCGCGGCGGCGTAAGGAGCCAGCGCGACGGTGTAGTACTCGTGGAAGATCCCCGACATGAAGCTGAAGGTCACCGCGGTGCACACCAGGGCGCCGCCCCAGGCCAGAAAGCCCGCACGATGCAGGTCGGTTCGGGCCGCCCTGCGGGTGACCACCAACGCGGCCAGCAGAAGGATCAGCGCAGCGGGCAGGAGCCAGGAGATCTGGCCGCCCACCGCGCTGTCGAACATGCGGGTGATGCCGCCCGCCTCGTCCCCACCTCCGGCGCCGCCCCCGCCGCCGGGCATGCTGCTCGATGAGGAGCCGCCTCCTACGCCGCCGCCCCTCTCCTCACCGGTGATGCGCCCCAGCCCGTTGTAGCCGAGAGTCAGGTCGAGAAAGCTGTTGTTGGTGGACCCTCCCACGTACGGGCGGGAGTCCGCGGGCCACAGTTCGACGAGGGCCACCCACCAGCCACTGCTGACCACGATCGCGGCCCCGGCCAGCAGGACATGGCCGATCCGCTTGGTCAGCGGCAGGGCCGCGCAGACCAGGTAGACCAGCGTCAGCGCCGGCAGGATCAGCCACGCCTGCAGGGTCTTGACCAGGAACGCGAGACCGAAACACACCCCGGTGAGCACCATCCAGCGGACAGCCCGGTCCCCTTCCAGGGCGCGCTGGAAGCAGTACAGCGCGCACACCATGAGCAGGGTCAGCAGCGCGTCGGGATTGTTGAAGCGGAACATCAGGGCCGCGACCGGGGTCAGTGCCAGCAGCGCGCCGGCCAGCAGCCCTGCGGCCGGTCCGTGCAGTCGCCGTACGGCCGCGTACAGCACTCCGACGGTGGCGACGCCCATCAGCGCCTCGGGAGCGAGGATCTGCCAGGACCCGAGTCCGAAGAGGCGCACGGAGACGTCCATGGGCCACAGCGCGACCGGTGGCTTGTCCACGGTGATGGAGTTCCCCGCGTCCGATGCCCCGAAGAACGCGGCCTTCCAGTTCTCGCCGCCCGCTTGAGCGGCCGCCGCGTAGAACTCGTTCCCGAAGCCCGACGCGCCCAGGTCCCAGAAGAAGGCCACCGCCGCGATACACAACAGCGCCCAGAAGGCCGGCCGTTCCCATGCGGGACCGGCCGCGCGGCCGACGTCCTCAGCCGCCTGAGGTGGCACTGGTCCCTCAAGAACAGAGGGGTTGAGCGTGGTCATGTGTCTCCTTGTGGGGGGTGACCGTGGGGATCGTCGGGATCGTCGGGATGTAGGAGTGCCTGCTTGGCCCGGCCGTGGAATGCCTGGTTGGGCCTGGCCGTGGAGTCCCGTCTTGGCCCGGCCCTGGACTGCCTCCTTGGCCGGCCGTGGAGTCCCGTCTTGGCCCGGCCGTGGAGTGCCTCCTTGGCCTGAACGTGGAGTGCCTCCTTGACCTGGCCGTCACCCTGCACGGCAGACCTCTCAGCCCGCTCTCAGCGCCCGAGCCGAGTCGGCCGCCCGAGTACGTCCTGCCAGGGCCGTGGAGTACCGCTGACCAGGAAGGAGAGCGCGTCACCGGTGGAACCGGAGGCTCGGAGCCCTGCTCGGCACCCGCGGCCCGGGCGCGTACATCTCAGGCGAATCTCAGAATCGGGCGGTAGTGATGTCACGGTGACTCCAAGCCCTGCCGACCCCGCGGCCACGGCGCCGCCGCTGGTCCGCCCCGACGGCACCCGTGTCCGCGTGCTGGTGGTCGACGACGAGCCGGACCTCACCGAGGTGTTGTGCGGCGCCTTGGCCTACGAGGGCTACGACGCACGCCCCGCCGCGGACCGGGCGACGGCGGTGCGGGCAACGGCCGAGTTCCGGCCGGACGCGGTGATCCTCGACGTGATGCTCCCCGACGCCGACGGATTCACGGTGCTGCGCGAGATCCGCGCCGAACTCCCCGTGGTCTGCGTGCTGTTCCTCACCGCGCGGGACGCGGTCGAGGACCGGGTCGCCGGGATCCGGGCGGGCGGCGACGACTACGTCACCAAGCCGTTCAGCCTCGACGAGGTCACCGCCCGGCTGCACGGCCTGCTGCGGCGGGCCGGTATGGCACGCCGGAGTGCGGGAGAGACGGCGCTGACTGTCGGCGATCTGGTACTCGACGAGGACGCCCACGAAGTCACCCGGGACGGCGAGGTCATCGCCCTCTCCCCCACCGAGTACGCGCTCCTGAGGCTGCTGATGCACCATCCACGCCAGGTGCTCAGCAAGACACTGATCCTTGAGCGGATCTGGTCGTACGACTACGGCCACCACGCACACGTCGTCGAGCTGTACATCTCGTATCTGCGCAAGAAGGTGGACGCCGGTCGACCGCCGATGATCCATACCGTGCGCGGCGTCGGCTACGTCCTCAAGCCCACCACGTCATGAAGGCGACGACGCGCTCCCGGCTGAACCGGCTGCGCCCACGCACGTTGCGGCTTCGCGCACTGCGCCCCCGCACGCTGCGCGCCAAGCTCACCTGGGGCCTGGTCGTCCTGCTCGCGCTGAGCTGCGCGACCGTCGGTCTGACGAGCGTGTTCGCTCTGCGCAGCTACCTCACCGGCCAACTCGACCATCAACTCGCCGACTCCGGCTGCCTCTTCCCCTCCTCGCTGCGACAACTCGCGGACACCCAGCAGCAGACGGTGGGGGACAGCGACCAGGAACACACGATGGTCGACAGGCGCGCCGACACACGTGGGCAGGCGATCGGCACCTTCGGCGCACGACTGACCGACGCGAAGATCAGTGACGCGGCCGTCGTCCGGGCCAACCGGCGCACCTGGGTCACCCTCGACGCGGCCGACGAAGCCACGCTCAACGGCATCCCCACCGACGGAAGCGCCCACAGCGTCACCCTGTCGACCCTCGGCGACTACCGCGTCTACGCCTGCGCGGGAAAGGACGACGACATCCTGGTCAGCGGCCTGCCGCTGGCGCCGCTCCAGGAGACGGTGAAGCGCCTTGCCATGGCCTCGTCCGTGGTCTTCGGCGGAGCGCTGGTGATCACCGGAGTCGCCGGTGCCCTGTGGGTACGCCGTTCACTGCGCCCGCTGCGCCGAGTGGCGGACACCGCGGCAGCCGTCGCCGCCCTGAAACTGGACAGCGGCGCGGTCACCCTGCCGGGCCCGACGGCGGCGGGCGACCCGCACAGCGAGGCCGGCCAGGTGGCCGCGGCCCTCGACCACATGCTCGGCCACGTCCAGGAGGCCCTGGCCAAACGCCACACCAGTGAGGAGCGGCTACGCAGTTTCGCCGCCGACGCCAGCCATGAACTGCGCACCCCGGTCGCTTCGATCCGCGGCCACGCCGAACTCGCCCTGCGCCACCCGGGCCCGGTTCCCGCCAAGGTCGAGCGGGCCCTCGACCGGGTGGCCGCCGAGGCGGTACGCATGAGTGCCATGGTCGACGACCTGTTGCTGCTCGCCCGCCTCGACGCCGGTCGCCCACTGCAGCGTGAACCGGTCGACGTGACCCGCCTGGTCATCGACTGCACGGACGATGCCCGGGCGGCGAGCCCCGGCCACAGCTGGGTCCTGGACCTGCCCGAGACGCCGGTCACCGTCACCGGCGACGCCGACCGCCTGGCACAGGTACTGACGAACCTCCTGGCCAACGCCCGCCTGCACACCCCGGCCGGCACCCTGGTGACCGTCCGGCTGGAGCAACACGGCCTGGACCAGGGCACCTTGTCCTGCACTTTGTCCGTCACGGACAACGGCCCCGGAATCACCCCGGAGCTCCGGCAGACGCTCTTCGAGCGCTTCACCCGCGCCGACCGCCGTCACCCGGACACCCGGAACGGCCCCGGGAACGGCCCCGGCTCCGGGACCGGCGGTGCCGGAGCCGGTCTCGGTCTGTCCATCGCGGCGGCCATCGTGGAGGCCCACGAGGGCTCTCTGACCTTCGAGAGCACCCCGGGTTCGACGGTGTTCACCGTGCTGCTGCCTGAGATTCCCCTTTAAAACCCGCCGCAGGGCCGCTCTCCGGCCCTGACTGAGAGAGAACTGAGAGGTCCGCTCGGGAAGGTGAGAGCAGACCACCGTCAGCTCCCGAGGAGCCCCATGAGCAGACTTCAAAGCCATACAGACATTGCGACCGACCTGCCTGCTGAGCAGGTACCTGCTCAGCGCGCGCCTGCTCGGCACGTCCATGTGGAACACGTCATGGGCACCGTGATCTCCATCGACCTGCGCAACTGCGGCAAGGAGGACGCCGCTTCGGGTACCGCCAGGGTGGTGCGCTGGCTGCATGAAGTCGACGCTCTCTTCAGTACCTACCGGCCGGACAGCGCCATCTCCCGTATCGGCCGCGGGGAGTTGACGCCCACGCACGCGAGCGCCGAGGTGGCGTGGGTACTGGAGAGATGCGAGGAACTGCGCCGGGACACCGCCGGGTACTTCGACGTATGGGCAACGGGTTCCTTGGACCCGTCCGCCCTGGTGAAGGGCTGGTCGGTGCAGCGGGCCGCCGACGCGTTGGTGGCCTGGGGCATCACCGACTTCTGTCTGACAGCCGGCGGCGATGTCGTGAGCCGGGGCGGCCGCGGGGCCGGTCTGCCCTGGCGGATAGGGATACAGCACCCGGGCGACCGCGGCTCCCTGGCCGGGGTGGTGCACGCGACCGACCTCGCGGTGGCGACCTCGGGAACCTACGAGCGCGGCGAACACATCATCGACCCGCACACCCGCGCCCACCCCGCGGGGGTGCTGTCCGTCACCGTGTGCGGCCCCGACCTGGGCACCGCCGACGCGTACGCGACCGCGGCCTTCGCCATGGGACGCAAGGCCGCCGACTGGACGCTGAGCCTCGACGGATACGAGGCCATGACGGTGCTGGACGACGAACGCGTTTATCTCACTCCGGGCTTCCCCCTGGCCGACAGAGCCGAGGAGTCTCCATGACCACGCCCCGCACCTCTCAACCGTCCCCTCCCAAGCCTCCCGTCCGCCCGCGCAACTGGCCCCCGCCTTCCGTTCCTCCGTCGTCACGGCGCGCCGGGCGGGTGCGCCGCAAGCTGCCCGCTCCCCGCCGCCCGTTCGTCGTCGACGCGCTGGCCGCGGCCACCGGTCTCGGCCTCGGCATCTCATTCGCGCTGGGCGTCGGCGCCCAGACCATCAGCGCGGTGCACGCTCCGGGCGGCGTCGCCACCGCGCTCGGCCGCGTCACCGGGATGCTCAGCGGATACGCGATGGTCATCACCGTGCTGCTCTCCGCACGCATCCCACCGCTGGAACGCGCCCTGGGCCAGGACCGGTTGATCGTCTGGCACCGGCGCATCGCTCCCTGGGGTCTGTACCTGCTGCTGGCGCACGCCGTGCTGATCACCGTCGGATACGCGCGCGCGGCGAAGACGGGAATCCTGGCGGAGATCGGCCAACTGCTGTGGACCTACTCGGGCATCCTGTCGGCCACCATCGGCAGCGCCCTGCTGCTGGCCGCCGGGGTCACCTCCTACCGGCGGGCGCGACGCCGGATGAAGTACGAGACCTGGTGGGCCGTCCACCTCTACACCTACCTGGGCCTGGGCCTCTCGTTCGTCCACCAGGTCGACACCGGTGCGCCGTTCGTGGGGCACTCCCTGGCCACGGCCTGGTGGACCTCGTTGTGGGTGGGTGCGCTGACCGTCGTACTCGTCTTCCGGGTGGGGCTCCCGCTGTGGCGATCCGTCCGGCACGACCTGCGTGTCGCCCAGGTGTCTCCCGTGGGGCCGAACACCTGGTCCATCGTGCTCAGCGGGCGGCATCTGGAGCGGCTGCCCACGGCCGGCGGACAGTTCATGATGTGGCGCTTCCTGCGCCGTGAGCTGTGGTGGCAGGCCCACCCCTACTCACTGTCGGCCACCCCCCAGGGCGGTCATCTCCGCATCACGGTCAAGGAGTTGGGCGACCACAGCAGCGCCCTGTCCCGGCTTGTCCCAGGCACGAGGGTGGCGTTCGAGGGCCCCTACGGGGTGTTCACCGCTGACGCACGGCGGTCCCGGAACGTCCTGCTCGTCGGCGCCGGTGTGGGTACGACGCCCATCCGCGCCCTCCTCGACGACCTGCCCCGGGACACCCACGTCGTCGTCCTGCTGCGAGGCAGGGACTCCGAAGGCATCGCCCACTTGGACGAGTTCGAGCGTCTGGTCGCCAAACGTCGTGGCCTGCTGCACGCGTTGACCGGGCCGCGAGAGGCCGTTCATCTCGACGCATCGGCCCTGCACACCCTCGTCCCCGACATCGCCGGCCGGGACGTCTTCGTCTGCGGCCCCGACGAGTTCACCCGTACGGTCATCGCCGCCGCCCGTGGCGCCGGGGTGCCCGCCCTCCACATCCACCACGAGGACTTCGCGTTCTGACGTACTGACCGCCCGCATCGGCGGCAGCCTCGGCCATCTCTGGAGAACCCCATGCGACGTGCCCCGATCATCCTGGTCGCGACCGTTGTCGGCACCACCGGCGTGCTGATGTTCAAGCCCCACGAGGTCGTCCCGACCGTCGCGTCATCCTCCTCGTCCTCCTCGACGGCGAGTCAGGACGCGACCGTCTCGAAGAGCGGCTCCACCACCACCGCCACCGGCGCCGCCATCAGCACCCAGTTCGGCAACACCCAGGTTCAGGTCACCATCAAGGGCGGGAAGATCACCGACGTAGAAACGCTCCAACTCCCGGGAAACGAACCCCAGTCCGTGCAGATCAGCAACGGCGCGGTGCCGACCCTGCGGGAGAGCGCGCTGTCCAAGCAGAGCGCCGCGATCGACTCGGTCAGCGGTGCGACGATCACCAGCCAGAGCTATGCCGCATCCCTCCAATCCGCCCTCGACAAGGCCGGGTTCACCGCCGCCGACGGCTCCACCGCCCCCACCACGGCACCCACCGAATCCGAGGAACACGGACACGGCGGCGGATTCGGAGGTGGCGACCGCTTCGAAGGCTAGGAACTTCCGGTGACCGGATTCCTGCCCGACGACCAGGCGGTCTCGGTGACCGGATTCCTGCCCTGCCCCGACCCACTTCCCCGGCATAGGCAACCCACAGGCCCCGTTTCCCTTCCTTACGAGGCACGAGGGGCTTCCGGGACCGACGGGACTCCCGCGCTCCAAGTGTGAGGAGGGACCCTTGAACCGTACCCGGCGAATAGGTGTCACCGCCGTGGCCGCGCTCGCGGCCCTGGCGGGCTTACCGGGACTTGCTCAGGCCCAACAGCCGTCCCAGGCAACGCCGTTGATGGCGAACGCCGACAGCGGACTGCCGCCGGGCTGGCGCGTCACCGGGGAGGGTGTCACGCGTGAGCTGGTCTGGCGGTCGGACAGGCCCGTGCCCGCGGGTGACGCCCGTGTCGAGTTCCACGCGGACGGCCGACTGCTCGGAGTGCCGAAACCGGCCAAAGACGGCCGCACATTCAGGCTCGCCCTCGACCGGGCCACCCCGCTCAATGACCTCCAAGTCCTGGCGAGCGGACGCCGGTTGGACGCGCCCGCCGCCAACACCGAGAAGAAGTCGACGAATTCTCTGGCGGCCGCCCAGCCCCCGGCCCAACTCCCGGCGAATTCCGTGGACCCCGGCAAGCCGGGCGCGTACGGCACGGTCACCGGCGAGTACGACCTCGACCCGGTGGAGCTGCCCGGCCTCGCCGAGCCGGTCGAGATGCAGGCCGTCGTCGTCGCGCCCGAGGGTGCCACCGGAAAGCGGCCCCTCGCGCTGTTCCTGCACGGCCGCCACCCCACCTGCTTCAAGCCGGGCGGGACCGAGGACGACTGGGACGTTGAGTGGCCCTGCTCGGCCGGCATGCAGCCGATCCCGAGCCACAAGGGCTATCTGGAGGACCAGGAGCTGCTGGCCTCCCAGGGCTATGTGACGGTGTCGATCTCCGCGAACGGCATCAACGCCCAGGACGGGGAGGCCGAGGACGGCGGTGCGCAGGCGCGCTCCTCGCTGGTGCGGCAGCACCTCGCCAAGTGGGCCGACTGGGCCGCCCACCCGGACACCGCCCCGGCGGCCGTGCCCGACGCGGCCAAGGCCGACCTGTCCCAGGTCCTGCTCGTCGGCCACTCGCGCGGCGGCGAGGGCGTCAACCGGGCCGCCCTGGACAGCCTCTACCCGCCACCCGCCGCGCAGGACGGCTACCGGGGCCCGGTGAGCTGGAACATTCGCGGGACCGTCCTCATCGGACCGACGATCTTCGGCCAGAA
This sequence comes from Streptomyces sp. NPDC093544, assembly GCF_040683495.1. Lineage (NCBI taxonomy): Bacteria > Bacillati > Actinomycetota > Actinomycetes > Kitasatosporales > Streptomycetaceae > Streptomyces > Streptomyces sp. NPDC093544. The sequence continues at coordinate 100,210 of NZ_JBFBEA010000003.1, forward strand.
TCCGGTCGCCGACGTGCCGTCCACGACGATCCTCCCCGGCTGCGACGGCGACGTCTCCGACCTCCAGGGCGAGGTGTACGTCGACGGGACGCGCGGGGTCAGCCAGGGCACCGCCCTGCACAGCGCCGTCTACGTGGTCGGCGCCAACCACAACTTCTTCAACACCGAGTGGACGCCGGGCAAGGCCGCGGCACCCTCCTGGGACGACTTCTGGGAGTTCCCGGAGGACGAGCCCGACCCGGTGTGCTCCACGGGCGCCCCCACCCGCCTGACCGCCGACCAGCAGCACCGGGCGGGCTCCACCTACATCGCCGCCGCGGCCCGGCTGTTCGTCGCCGGCGACGACCGCGTGCGCCCGCTGCTCGACGGAACGGGCCGACGCGCCCCGTCCGCCGACCCGGCCCGCGTGCTGACCCACGCGGTCGGCGCCCGCCGTACGGGCGGCTTCCTGCCCGACGCCCCAGTGAAGGTGACCGGCGGCAGGCTGTGCGCGGCGCTCGACCCCGACCCGGCCGTGGCCTGTCTGCCCCCGGACGCCGAGGGTTCGTCGCCGCACTTCCCGTGGTGGTTCACGACCAAGGAGGCCGGCCGCGGCGCGGTCGCGCTGAAGTGGTCGGCGCCGGGCACCGCGACCAAGATCCGCCCCGCCGCTCCGGTGTCCCTCTCCGGCGCCAAGAGTCTGGCGCTGCGCGTGTTCGTACCGCCCAACACGACCGGCACCAAGCTGGACGTGACCGTCACCGACTCCTCCGGCCGCCGTGCCGAACTCGGCCAGGCCCGGGTCGACGGACTGCCGGGCAGCGCACGCACCGCCTCCTACTGGGCGCGCGAACTGCGCGTCCCGCTGACCGCGGCCACCCGCGCCGGAATGGACCTGAAGCACGTCAAGTCCCTTGAGCTGACACCGCGTTCAGGGTCCGGACAGGCCTGGCTGATGGACGCCTGGGGCTGGGCCCCAGGCACCCCCGCGGTCAAGGCGGCGGAGCTGCCGCGCGTCGACATCGGCCGGCTCACCGTCAAGGAGGGCGACTCGGGCACCCGGACCTACCACGTCCCGGTGCAGGTCTCCGGGCACGGCAGCGGCAAGGTCCGCATCGCTGTCGTCGACCTCGACACCCGGGAGTCCACGAGCAAACTGGTCACGGTGGTGCCCGGCAACGCCATCGACGTGCCCATCGAGGTGGAGGGCGACACGCGCTTCAGCTACGGCGAGCATTACGACATCCTCGCGAAGGCCGTGCGCGGCGCCGTCATCGGCTCGTACCGGGGCGGGGTCAACGCGGAGAACGACGACCCCGAGCCCACGGTCAGCCTGACTCCGGTCAAGGACCAGGGGACCGAGGGAGACACACTGGCCTGGCGGCTCACCCTCTCCGCGCCCGCCGATGTGGACATCTGGCAGCCGGTCCGGCTGTTCCCGGTCACCGAGGGCGCCGAGCTGTCCACCAAGGACGTGGACCCGCAGTGGCTGATGGATCTTGCCGGTGAACTCCCCGACCCGGAGCGCCCCCTCTCCCAGGCCCTGTGGGTGGAGGCGACCATCACGGCCGGCACCACCAGCACCGACTTCACCGTGCCGACGGTGAAGGACCAGGTGGCCGAGCCGGCCGAGTCGGTACGCCTCGCGCTGACCGACTACGACGGCGTGCCACTTCCCGGCCGCCCGGTGGTCACGGGCACGGTGGTGGACGCGCCGTAAACGGACAAGGTGAGCAATGCCCCCTACGGACGTCCGTGGGGGGCATTGCCGTCACTCGGCCACATACGCGTTGACCGGCGACAGCCCGTCCAAGTCCACCTGGACGCCCTTCAGCCTGGAGCTGTACAGGAACGTGCGTACCGGCACGTACACCGGAATGGCCGCCGCCTGCTCCATCACCCGGCGGTCGACCGTGGACCACTTCTCGCCCGCGGCCGACAGGTCGGCCGTCGCGTTGGCCTCGTCGATCGCGGGGTTGACCGCATTGCCGTTGAGCCGGGAGAAGTTGGAGGTGGTCGGGTAGGTGTAGCGGCCGTCGAAGGAGTCCGGCAGGTACGCCGAGGCCAGCGGGAGCCTGCTGGTGTTCATCGGCAGGCGGACCAGGTCGTACTCGCCCTCCCCGACGTTCTCGTAGAGGTCGGAGATGTCGACGTTCTTCAGCATCACCCGGAATCCGGCCCCGTCCAGGGCCTTCTTCACGGCTTTCCCCCGTGCTTCGTCGGCTGTCGTCGCATAGGCGAGGGTGAGCGGGTAGCCCGTCTCGCCGGCCTCGGCGAGCAGCGCGCGGGCGCCGTCGGGGTCGCCGTGCGCCCCGGCCCCGTACAGGTCGAAGTCGCGCGAACCGCGGATGCCCAGCGGCATCAGGTGGTGCGTGGGACGCCGTCCTCGCCGCTCGCAGCCAGGACGTCCACTGCCGGGTACGCGGTGGCGATGGCCTGGCGGACCGTCAGCTCCGGTACGCGTTCGGTGTCGACCGAGTACACGTGGACGTACGGGGCCGGTGCTGCCCCGACTCCACGGACGACGTGCTGGGCATCCGCGGCGATCTCGGACCGGAGATCGCCGGCTTGCGTGACCACCTCGACTACGTGAACGGTGTCGGTTACGCCTGTGTACGCAACCTCAGGGCCCCGCACCCCGGCGACCCGGGCGGAGGCGGTATGGAGATCCGCGTCGGTGACTGCCTGTGGACTTCGGGCGGTCGACCGGTACGAGGAAGTCCCCTGCGAAGGGGAGAAGTTGCCCGACGTCAAGATCGTCGGCCAACCGGACCTGGACGACAACTGCCCGCGTGAGGACGACATTCAGTTGACGGAGGACTCCATCCTGAACGTCGCCGGGCTGGGCGGCCCGACCTACTGCGCAAGGGCTCTCACAGCACTGTGAGGAGGCGCGCGCATGGCGGGCGGCCGAGTATCCGCCTCAGCGGCGCTCCCCGGAGCCCTGCCTACCCTGCCCCTTTCCCAGGGCGGCGATCTCCACGGACAGCAGGAGACGCCGTGCCGGGTCGCGGAACGAGAGCCCGAAGGTCTGCTCGGCCCTGCGCAACCGCTGCCGCAGGGTGTTCTGGTGGATGTGCAGCGCCGCGCTGGCCGCTCCGACATCGCCGAAGTGCCGTAGGTACGCGCCGAGTGTGACGAGGTGGTCGGTGCCGTGCTCCGCGTCGTGCGCCGCGATGCGTTCGGCTGTCCCGGTGCGCAGGTCGGCGTTGTCGCGCACGGTGGCGAGGAGGCGTCGCAGCACCACGTCGGCGTGCAGCTCCTGGGTGCGGTAGGTACCGGATTCCGCGCGTTCGTCGTGGAGATGGTCGAGCGCGGCGTCGATGTCACGGCGTGCCTCGTGCAGTCCGGCCGGCGAGGTGATGTCGCCGGAGCGCACCAGCAGGTACGCCCGGCCCAGCGACCGGCGTGCGCGGTCCATGAGGTGGTCGAGCAGGTGGTCCACCGGTACCGCGGCGGGGGAACCGGTCGGCAGCAGGGTGTAGAGGCGGTCGCCGATGACGGTGGCGACCGGTTTGTGCCCCAACGACCTTCCGTCCAGCAGGATGAGGTCGAGCATCCTCAGCTGGTCGGCGCGCAGCCGCATGTCGTCGTCCACTTCGCCGGCGGTTGCCCGGTCCAGGGGCCGGGGTGATTCGCTCAGGCCGAGCAGCACGGCTGGGAGCCGGATACCGGTCCGGCGGTCCGGCGCCTCGCCTGTGTCGAGGGCGGACCGCAGTGCGCGGTTGCGGCTGTCCTGGTCGTCGTCGACCAGCCTGCGCAGTGCGAGCATGTGCAGCGCCGCGACCCCGGCCGCTTCGCGCAACGTCGCCTCGTGGTCGCCGACCGCCCGCCCGTCGGCGTCGGCGAACGCCACCCACAGCGAGCCCAGTACGTCCTGGCCCACCCTGATCACCACCGCCAGGCGCGGCAGGTCGCCGGGCCTGTTGCGCCGGACCACCCCTTCGCTGCTCCACAGTTCCTTGTCCAAGTGGTCGGCGACGGCGTCCTTCGGCACCTGCCTGCCCAGGATTCCGCGCCTGCGGGTGTCGTCGATGGGCTGGTCCGGCAGGTTGGAGTAGGCCACGAGGGCCTGGCGGGTGTCCATGATCGCGACGGCACCGCCGACGATCGCGGCGACCGCGTTCGCCAGGGCGAACAGATCACCCCCGGGGAACCGGCGACCGTCGGCCCCCCGGCCGGCCGCGCGTGCGGCGAGCAGCGTGGCCACCATGTCCTGGATACGGGTCCACGGCACCCGCGGGTCCACTGCCAGCACGGTGACTCCCTGCGCCGCGGCCCGTTCCACGAACCGGGCGGGCGCCGGGAGCGGGCACTTCACGGCGAGAACGCATCGGTGCTCCGCCGCGGTGCGCAGCGCGGCGTCGCCTGCCGTTTCATCGGCCGGATCGAGCCCGACGGCGAGCAGCAACTGCGCGGGTGGCAGGTCACCGTCGGCCTCCGGGCAGTCGAGGAGTTCGACCCCTGCGATGGCCTGTGCCTGGTCTCCGCTGTGCACGAGCACGGTCACCACGCTCTCGGGCATCGCGCTGACCAGCTGTGTCAACGGCAGCGACGTCATTCGCCCTCCTCACATCCACGCATCCACGGACGCCCGGGACACCGACACATCCGCGGACACCCGGGCGACACGTCCACGGACGCCCAGGTGATGTGCGATCCGACATCCACATCTGCCACCGAGTGTACGTTTCGACATTGCCCTCGATGGTCCGGCGTCCCATGCTCGTGCTCAGGGCACCTCGACCGCCTCGATACGAAGGAGCCGGCGATGACCGTTCTGACGCACCCCTCGACCGAGCAGACTCCGGCGTCCATGAGCGATGCCGAGTGGCAGGCGAGGCTCGAACTGGCCGCCTGCTACCGGATCTTCGATCATCTCGGCTGGGTCGAAATGATCTTCAACCACATCACCCTCCGGGTGCCCGGTGAAGAGGGCAGCCTGCTGATCAACCCGTTCGGCCTGATGTACCACGAGGTCACCGCGTCGAACCTGGTGAAGATCGACACCCGAGGGAACATCCTCTCCGACTCGCCCTGGCCGGTGAACGAGGCGGGGATGCTGATCCACACGACCCTGCACGCGAGCCGCTCCGACGCCCACTGCATCATGCACACCCACACCACGGCCGGCACCGGTGTCGCCTGCATCGCCGACGGTCTGGACCCGGACAACTTCTACTCGGCCCAGCTGTTCGAGATGGTCGCCTACCACGACTTCGAGGGCATCACCGTCAATCCGGCGGAGCAGTCACGGCTGGTCGAGGACCTGGGCGACCGCAATCTGATGATCCTGCGCAACCACGGCCTGCTGGCGCTGGGGCCGACCCTGCCCGCGGCGTTCTCCGCCCTGTGGACTCTTCAGCGGGCCTGCGAGATCCAGCTCGCCGCGGGATCCACCGGCCGGCCGTCGGCCAAGGTCAGCCACGCCGCCGCGGTCCAGTCGACGAGGGAGTCCTTCCAGCTCGGGGACCGCACCGACGCGGGCCGGACCCTCTTCGAGGCGCTGCGACGCAAGATCGACCGTATCGATCCGTCCTACCAGAGCTGAGGGGACCGCCTTGAAGATCACGGTTGTCGGACCGGGTGCCGTGGGGGCGACCCTGGCCGCGTCTTTCACCGCCTCCGGCGCGCAGGTGTCCCTGCTGGGCAGGCCGGGCGCCCATCTGGACGCCATCGTCGAACACGGGCTGCTGGTGAACAGCGCCAACGGCACCGCCACGTACCGCCTTGCCGCCTCCCACGACCCGGCGCGGCTCCCGGCGCCGGAGCTGGTGGTCATCTGCGTGAAGGGCCAGGACCTGGCCGCCGCTGTCGCGCGCGTACGGCCGTGGATCGAGGCCGGTGCCGATGTCCTGGTCGTGGCCAACGGCGTCCCATGGTGGTTGTTGGCCGCCACGGGCGGCGGCGGGGAGCCGGTGATCAGGACCGTGGACCCGGACGGCGGCCTGCTGGACCTGCTGCCGCCGAACCGGGTGATGGCCGGCGTCGCGCACTTCAGCAGTTCTGTCCCGGGGCCCGGCCAGGTGACGCATTCCGGCGGCGACTGCCTGATCGTCGGCGACCCGCTCGGCGGGGTCTCGGCCCGCGTCGACCGGTGCGCCAAGGCGCTGTCCGCAGGCCCGGTCCATGCCGAGGTCAGCGCGGACATCCGTACGGCGATCTGGGAGAAGCTGCTCGGGAACGTGAATCTCAACCCGGTCAGCGCGCTGACCGGCGGGACGGTGCTCGAGATCCTGGAGAGCCCCGATCTGCGGCAGCTGTGCGCCGCCATCTTCACCGAAGCGGCCGACATCGGCACAAGGCTGGGCATCCCCACCGCGATGTCGGCGCAGGAGCGGCTCGACATCGCCGCCCGGCTCGGCAACTTCCGCACCTCGATGCTTCAGGACTCCGACCACGGCCGACCCCTGGAGACGGACGCCATTCTCGGCGCCGTACGGGAACTCGCGCGGCGCACCGGCGTATCCAGCCCGGCCATGGACGCGGTCGGCGGTCTGCTGTCCCTGCGCGAACGCGTCCGCCACCCGGACCACGGGCAGGAGCACGGCTGATGGCCCACCCGCTCGGCGCGACACCGTCGAAGATCATCGCCGTCCACCTCAACTACCGCAGCAGGGCCGCGGAACGCGGGCGCGTGCCCGACCAGCCGTCGTACTTCCTCAAGCCACCGTCGTCGCTGTCCGGCAGCGGCGACCCCGTCCACCGGCCGCGCGGCTGCGAACTGATGGCATTCGAGGGCGAGATCGCCCTCGTGATCGGCCGTCGCGCGCACCGGGTCGCCCCGCAGGACGGCTGGCAGCACGTGGCTTATGTGACCGCGGCCAACGACGCCGGAGTGTACGACCTGCGCCAGGCCGACCGCGGCTCCAACCTGCGGTCCAAGGGCGCCGACGGGTTCACCCCGATCGGCCCGCGACTGCTGGACGCAGGCCGACTCGACCCGTCCGCACTCCGGTTGCGGACGTGGGTCAATGACGAGCTCGTCCAGGACGACACCACCGACACCCTGCTGTTCCCGTTCGGGGATCTGATCGCCGACCTGTCGCGGCTGGTCACTCTGGAGCCAGGGGACGTCATCCTCACCGGCACCCCGGCCGGCGCGTCCGTCGTCTCGCCCGGCGACACGGTGGAGGTGGAGGTCGGCGACGGCACCGTCAGTACCGGACGGCTGCGCAACCGGATCGCCGGGGCCGATCACGACCTGGAGGCCTGGGGCGCGATGCCACGGGCCGGTCAGGCCGAGCGCGCCGCGGCCTGGGGTTCGGCGTACGAACCCGAACCGGTGCTGGACAAGCGGATCGAGCAGGGACTGCGGGGCATCGCCGTGGCCACGCTCAGCGCACAGTTGCGCAAGCGCGGCCTGGTACAGAGCAGCATCGACGGCGTACGCCCCACCCGGCCCGGCGACAAGATGGTCGGCGTCGCCCACACGCTGCGCTATCTGCCGCTGCGCGAGGACCTGTTCACGCGCTACGGCAACGGCATGAACGCCCAGAAGCGGGCCATCGAGGAACTGCGGCCCGGTCAGATCCTGGTCATGGACGCCCGCCGGGACACCACCGCGGGCACCCTCGGCGACATCCTCGCCCTGCGCGCCCTGCGGCGCGGAGCGGCCGGGGTCGTCACTGACGGGGCGCTGCGCGACAGCGCGGCGGTCACCGAGCTCGAACTGCCGGTGTACTGCGGCGGCACGCACCCCTCCGTGCTGGGCCGCCGCCACGTCCCCTGGGACACCGGCATCCCGATCGCCTGCGGCGGAGCCCTCGTTCAGCCCGGCGACCTGCTGGTCGGCGACGCCGACGGTGTGGTCGTCATCGATCCCTCGCTCGCCGCGGAACTGATCGCCGACAGCGCCGAGCAGGAGTTGCAGGAGCGCTACATCACCGAGCAGGTGCAGGCCGGCCAGTCGATCGACGGGCTGTATCCGCTCGGCCCGGACTGGCAGGGACCGTACGAGCAGTGGCGTGTCAGGCACGCACAGCAGGGAGAGACCGCATGAAGTTCCGCAGCGACCCGGCCTCGATCCGGGGTTCCATCGCCCCCGTCGTCACCCCGTTCACCGACGCCGGAGCCGTCGACCACGACAGCCTGCGCGGCCTGGTCCGCTGGCAGCTGGAGTCGGGCTCGCACGGCATCTCGCTGGGCGGCTCCACCGGTGAACCCAGCGCTCAGAGTGCCGCAGAGCGGATCGCCGCCATGCGCACCGCGACGGAGGAGATCGCCGACCGGGTGCCCTTCCTGCCCGGCACCGGATCGCACAAGCTGGACGAGACCCTGGAAATCACCGCCGCGGCCCAAGACCTGGGCGCCGACGCGGCCCTGATCATCACCCCCTATTACGCCCGTCCGACGCAGGAGGCGCTGTACCAGTGGTACGCCACGGTGGCCCGGGAGTTCCCCGACCTGCCGCTGGTCATCTACAACGTGCCGTCCCGCACAGCGGTCGACATCGCGCCGGAAACCGTCGGGCGGCTCTTCGCCGACTTCGACAACATCGTCGGCGTCAAGGAGACCACCAAGGACTTCGAGCACTTCTCGCGAGTGCTGCACACCTGCGGCCCTGAACTGCTGGTGTGGTCGGGCATCGAGCTGCTGTGCCTGCCGCTGATGGCACTGGGCGGGGCGGGCTTCGTCAGCGCCGTGGCCAACCTGGCACCGGCCGCCGTGGCGCGGATGTACGAGTTGTGGGAAACGGGAGACCCGGAGAGCCAGGCAGCCGCCCGCGAGCTGCACTTCCGTCTGCATCCGCTGGTCGACCTGCTCTTCGTCGAGACCAATCCGGCTCCGGCCAAGTGGGTGCTGCACCAGCAGGGGCGCATCGCCTCCGCGCATGTACGGCCACCGCTCATCACCCCGACCGAGCCCGGCCTGGCCCGCATCCGGGCGTATCTCGCCGAGGGCACCGACCTGCTCCAGCACGTCTGAGCCGTCCGACAACTAACGGAGGAGCCATGCCCAGCACGCGCCCGGCCGGACTGCCCGGCACCATCCGGCACTGGATCGGTGGCGAAGCCGTCGACAGCGCCGACGGCCGTACCTTCGACGTGTCCGACCCCGTCTCGAACACCGTGTACGCCCAGGCCGCCGCGGGCGGCCCACCGGACGTCGACCGCGCGGTGGCCGCTGCCAAGTCGGCGTTCCCCGCCTGGTCCAGGCTGTCGAACCGGGCCCGGGCCACCACACTCCACCGCATCGCGGACGAGGTGGAGACATGCCATGAGCAGCTGGCACAGTTCGAGTCGTACGACTCCGGGCTGCCGATCACGCAGGCGCGTGGCCAGGCCCGGCGCGCCGCCGAGAACTTCCGCTACTTCGCGGACGTGATCGTGGGGCTCGGCGAGGAGGCGTTCCGGCAGGGCGAGGAGCAGTTCAGTTATGTGGTGCGTGCCCCGGTCGGCGTCGCCGGGCTGATCACGCCGTGGAACACGCCGTTCATGCTGGAGAGCTGGAAGCTCGCCCCGGCGCTGGCCGCGGGCTGCACCCTGGTCCTCAAACCGGCCGAGTGGACACCGCTGTCGGCCGGCCTGTGGCCGCAGATCCTCACCGCCGCAGGACTTCCGGCCGGGGTCGTCAACATCGTGCACGGCATCGGCGAAGAGGCCGGCCAGGCGCTGGTCGACCACCCCGACGTACCGCTGATCTCCTTCACCGGCTCCACCGAGACCGGCCGGCACATCGTCCGCAGCTCCGCCCAGCATCTGAAGACCACCTCGATGGAGCTGGGCGGCAAGTCCCCGGCGATCGTGTTCGCCGACGCGGATCTGGAAGCCGCCCTGGACTCGGTGGTCTTCGGCGTCTTCTCCCTCAACGGAGAGCGCTGCACGGCCGGTTCGCGGGTGCTGGTGGAACGGCCGGTGTACGAGGAGTTCACCCGCCGCCTCGCCGAACGCGCCGCGAACGTGACCGTCGGCCTGCCGTCGGATCCCGCCACCGAGGTCGGCGCCCTCGTCCACCCCGAGCACTACGCCCGGGTGCTGGACTACGTGGAGGTCGGTGAGAAGGAGGCCCGCCTGATCGCCGGCGGACGGCGCCCGGATCACCTCCCGGAGGGCAACTACCTTCAGCCGACGGTCTTCGCCGACGTCTCCCGGGACGCCCGGATCTTCCAGGAGGAGATCTTCGGCCCGGTCGTCGCGGTCGCCCCCTTCGACAACGAGGCCGAGGCGGTCGAGCTGGCCAACGCCACGCAGTACGGCCTCGCCGCGTACATCTGGACGTCCGACCTGAAACGCGGTCACCGCATCGCGCACGCCGTCGAGTCCGGCATGGTGTGGATCAACTCCCACAACGTACGCGACCTGCGTACCCCCTTCGGCGGCGTCAAGTCCAGCGGTCTCGGCCGGGAGGGCGGCGCGCACAGCATCGACTTCTACACCGAGTCGAAGATCGTGCACGTGGCACTCGGAGAGGTGCACACCCCCCGCTTCGGAGCCCTCTCATGAACACCCCGGCGCCTGATGTCGTCCGTTCCGCCTACGCCCAGCTCGTGGTCACCGACCTCGCCCGATCCCGCTGGTTCTGGGTGGACATGCTCGGCTTCCACGTGCAGTACGAGGACGCCGAGAGCCTCTGCCTGCGCGGCACGGACGAACTGACCCACCATTCACTCGTACTGCGCCAGGGCGAGGTCGCCGCACTCGATCACCTCTCCTACCGCGTCCGCACCCCCGAGGACGTCGACAAGGCCGAGAGGTACTTCAGCGGCCTCGGCTGCCCGGTGCGCCGCGTCCCCAAAGGCGCCGGAACCCAGGGCGTCGGCGACGCCGTGCGGGTCATCGACCCGCTGGGCTTCCCGGTGGAGTTCTTCCACGACATCGAGCAGGCGGAACGGCTCATCCAGCGCTACGACCTGCACCGCGGCGCCCAGGTCGCGCGTCTGGACCACTTCAACATCTGCACCCCCGACATACCGGCCGCGTACGCCCACTACACCGCGCTCGGCTTCGGCTGCTCGGAGACCATCGAGGGCGACGAGCACGAGCTGTACGCCGCCTGGATGTACCGCAAACAGACCGTCCACGACGTCGCCTTCACCGGTGGCGCCGGTCCGCGCCTGCACCACGTGGGCGTGGCCACGCACGAGTCCCACCAGGTGCTGCACACCGCGGACATCTTCGGCGCGCTCCGCAAGGAGCACCACATCGAACGCGGACCCGGCCGCCACGGCGTCTCCAACGCCTTCTATCTCTACCTGCGCGACCCCGACGGGCACCGGGTCGAGATCTACACCTCCGACTACTACACCGGCGACCCCGACCACGAGACATACCGGTGGAACGTCCACGACGACCGCCGCCGCGACTTCTGGGGAAGCGCGGTCATCGAGTCCTGGTACAAGGAGGCCAGCCCCGTCCTCGGCCTCGACGGCTCACCACAGCCGGTCACCGACACGCTGCTCGACGAGTCCGCTGTCCACGTCGGCGCGGACGGCCTGGGCTGAGCACAGGCGGGTGGGCCTGCCGAGCCACACACTTTGGGGCGCTGACCGCGTTCGGCGGTCAGCGCCCCATTGGCTGTACCGGCCGATCGATCATGGAGCGGAATGCGCGTCCAGGGAGTCGGCGGAGATGGTTTCGCCGGGTGTGGCCCGCAGCGAGTGGATCATCTCGGTGACGGGTCCGACGTTCAGCGTCTCGCTGTGTGCGGAGTCCGCGATCAGCATCCGCCGCGGAGCCGACGAGTCGCAGGCCGGCCACGCCGCGCCGTCCGGGCCGCGCGGAACACCGGTGCGGGCGAACTCCGTCCAGGCGTGCCGCATCACCTCGCTGATCTCAGCATCGATCTCGTCGTAGTCCTCGCCGGGAGTGATCGAGCGGAAGAGGTACGGAAGCTCAGCCATGTGGAAGGCGAGCATGCCCGAGCGGCGAGCGGACGGTGACACGCGTGCGAAGCGGTACGAGTAGCAGCGTCGGCCCAGGGCGGTGAAGCGCTCGTACGTGGCCCTCTCCGGCTCGTGCCAGATGGCGCTGGTGGACAGTTCGGCCAGTTCCTCGTACGTCGTCAGCCCGCTGTCGGCGAAGTGGGTGAGAATGTCGTCGGCGCGAGGGCCGCCCAGCCTCCCGGCCATCGCGGCGAGCGTACGCGGTGTGTAGATCTCGGCCGGATCAACGCCAGGGCGGCCGAGCGGGCCGTTCGGCCGGTGGAAGAACCGCGCCTCGTCCTGGGTGCAGCCGAACATCGCGGGCATGTCCGCGGGCCAGTTGGAGAAGTCCCGCGTCACGATGTCGCCGTCGACTGTCGGGTACCAGACGAGATTCGCGGGTGTGTGTACCTGGCCGGGAGGCGGCGTGGTGCCGGCCATCGCCCAGGACGCCGCGCGCACCCGCTCCGCCGGCAACTGGCGCAGCTCGTCGAGATCCCGGCTGCCCAGCATGCCGAAGACTTCTTCGGTCCCCCGCACGGCACGCTCGTAGGAGGGCGAGTCGACCACGGCGTAGTCCTCGAAGCCCGCGCTCTGGATGATTCCCCGGTGGAACAAGCCCCGCGCCGAGGGCGTGGACAGCAAAGTGCGTACCGCTTGGGCGCCGGCGGACTGGCCGAAGACCGTCACGTTGCCCGGGTCGCCCCCGAACGCGGTGATGTTGTTCGCCACCCACGTCAAGGCCGCAACCCAGTCGCCCACCGCGAAATTGGTGCCGATCTCCGGATGGGTCAGGAAGCCGAAGGCACCGAGCCGGTAGTTGATCGAAACGACGACCACGCCGCGCCGGGCCAGGGCCTCCCCCGCGTACGACGGGTCGGATGCCGAACCGCCCAGGAATCCGCCGCCGTGGATCCACACCATGACGGGAAGGCGTGCGGCGCCGTCCGGTTCGGGGGTCCAGACGTTCAGGTACAGGCAGTCCTCACTCTGCTCGGCCCCCAGGCCGGCGCCTTGCCCGTTACCCGTCGTCTGGATCGCGGCCGCGCTGAACTCCGTCGCGTCACGCTCCCCGGACCACGGCACGGGCGGGGCCGGCTGCCTCCACCGCAGCGCGCCGACCGGTGGGGCCGCGTAAGGCAGGCCCAGGAAGCCGTGCACCGCGCCGCTCTCCTTGCCTCTCACCGATCCCTGCTCGGTACGCACCGTCCGCATGAGGGCCTCCTGATTCCTGGACTGCTGTGCTCGCGTTCGTGGGCGCATCGTGTCGTCTTCGTGGTGGACCGGCCGCCGGACGGCCACGCTCAGCCGCCGTCGGCCGTGAAGCCGGCGCTCTCGATGGCGTACACCGCGCACGCCTCGTCCTTGTCGGGGTGATCCCCGCTGATCCCCACCGCGCCGATGACGTGGCCCTCCGCGTCGCGGATCAGTACGCCGCCGGGCACCGGAGCGATACGTCCACCGGAGATGGCGCTCAGGGCCTCGAAGAAGGCGGGTGCCGTGGCGGCCCGCCTCGCCAGATCGCGGCCTCCGGCGCCCATGCCAAGCGCTCCCCATGCCTTGGCCTGTGCGATGTCCGGCCGCAGGATCCCGCTGTCGTCCTCTCGTTTGAGGGCGAGCAGGTGACCCCCTGGGTCGAGGACGGCGACGGTCAGCGGATGGCACTCGAGGGCGCGTCCGTGTTCCAGTGCGCTGTCGACCATCCGCGATGCGCTCTTGAGCAGGAGAACTTCCATGGTTCCGTTCCTTGATGTGGTGACGGTCGGGCAGGTGAACCCCGGTCAGGCCGGGCTGGCGGCGTCCTTGAGCGGAGCGTCGACCGTGGCGGAACCCGCGGCGCCCCGCTTGAGCATGCCGAACCCGAACAGCACCGCTGCAGCGCAGAGGGAGACGCCGCCGGCGAGGACGAAGATCGAGGAGGTGCTGAGCTTCGCGGCGATCAGCCACCCGCCCACCACCGGCCCTGTGATGCCGCCGAGTCGCCCCCAGCCCATGGACCAGCCGACGCCGGTGGCGCGCTGTGCCGTGTCGTAGAACTGGGGGATCAAGGGAATCGTGCACATCTGCGCTCCCACGCTGAGCAGACCGGCAACGAAGGTGACGACGAGCAGCATGCTGTCGGACGTGGTGGCCCAGCCGATGAGAGCGACGGCGACGGCGCCCAGGGTGTACGCGGCGCCGATCACGAGGGGCGGGCGGCGCCGGTCCGCGAGCCTGCCGATCACCAGGCACCCGAGTATGCCTCCGAGATTCAACGTGGACACGGCGAGCAGGCCGCTGTCCGCCCCGGCCGCGACCGCGACGGTGGGCAACCACGTGACCAGGAAGTACGTCATGAGCAGGGTCAGGAACATCGCGGCCCACAGCAGGACCGTGCCCGGGCCCCTGCCCTCCTTGAACAGGGCCACCACGGGAGAACGGGTCGCTGCGGAACCCTCGTCCCTCGCACCGGCACCGCCTGCCGGGATCCCCAGCCGTTCCAGGGTCCTGGCCGCGGCCACGCCGTCGCCGCGTGCGGCCAGGAACCGGGCGGACTCGGGCAGACGGAACACCAGCAGCGGCAGCAACACCAGGGGGACGACACCACCGACGTAGAAAACGCTGTGCCAACCGTGGTCGGGGATCAGCCAGTTCGCCAGGACTCCGCCGATCACCGCGCCCATCGGGAAGCCGCAGAACATCAGCCCCACGATCGTCGCCCGGGACTTCGCAGGTGCGTACTCCGAGGCGAGCGAGATGATGCCCGGCAGGGCGGCGCCGAGACCGATTCCGGTGAAGAACCGAACGGTCTCCAGGGCGCCGACCGAGCCGACGAACGGTGTCACGAGGGTGACGACACCGAACACCAGGACCCCGAAGATCACCAACGGCTTGCGGCCCACGCGGTCGCCGATCATTCCGGCCACCGTGGCTCCGATCAGTCCGCCGAAGAGTCCGATGCCGAACACGGTGCCGAACCCCGAGGGCTCCAGGTGCAGGTCGGGCCCCATGGCAGGGGCCGCGAGGGAGATCAACTGGGTATCGAGCCCGTCGAACAGTGCGACCGCCGCGCACAGGAGGATGACGGCCAGGGTGGGGCGTGACATACGTCCTGTGTCAAGAACCGAGTCGACCTCGTCGCTCGCACCAGTACTCATGGATCATCTCTTTCCGTTCCGCTGAATTCGGCTCAATTCCCTGCGTCCGGGCTTGGTGGCGCTTCATGAATGCGTCGATGCGACTCGGGGCCTCCGTCACTCGGATTGGAGTCGATCCGAGTGTTCAGGAGCGATGCGATCAGCTGTGAATAGAGGGGGCTCGATGCCCGGATCTCCTCGCCGCGCGGCGAGGAAGTGATGAGTTCGAGTGCGCCGGCATGGTGGATTCTGACCATTTTTGCGGCCCGCTCGCCGTCCCGGGCCTCAAGAGCTTCCACGACGGCAATGCGCTCCGGATGGAGAGCGCCCGCGATGCGTTGCCAGTCGGCGAGCTTGGGGCCGCCGGACAAGTCGAACGCGAGCTGCACCTGGACGTCGGCGAAGAATCCGCACAGCGCCGCCAGGAGCGCGCTGTGGGAGATCTCGGAGAGCCGGTGGAGGTAGCCCCTGAGATCGGCCGCGGCCTGGTCCACACTCCGGATGACAGCCAGTTTCTCGGCAGCCGCTCTGAGTGAGGCGATCTCCTCGTCGGAGGCGCAGCGCGCAGCCAACTCGACCGCGTAGGCGTTCAACACTCCCTGGAGGCCAAGGAATTCGACTGCGCCGACATCCTTCAACTGGATCACCGAGGCGATCGACACAGCGATCATGGTGTCGGTCGAAGCAGTGACGTACGTTCCGCTGCCGTGCCGGACGCTGACCAGGCCCATGGCCGTCAGGGCACGCACCGATTCGCGCACCGTGGCGCCGCTGACGCCGTACCGCTCGGCGAGATCCCGCTCCGACGGGAGGCGCGATCCGTCGGGCAGCGCTCCGCGCAGGATCTGATTCCTCAGATCGTCGAAAATGCGGTCGGCGACCCGGCCGCGCTCAACCCTGTGAAAATCCTGCCTTTTGTATATGTGATCCGGCATGGAGCGCATCCTCGGTTCTCGGCCGCACTGCTCTGTGCGGCCGCGAGCGGAAATACGGGGAGGTCGGCGCGTTCGGGTGCTCTCAGCCCCTCAACGCGACTGTCACCCTAGGTCACTAGGTGACTTAGTAGCAAGACCCGTGCAGACGTCCGCCTCCACCGCACCCCACACCGTCTCCGCCGCCCCGCCGTTTCCCCGTTCAGCCCCGGTCTTCGATTCCGACGCGTTGATCGCCACCGGTCTCCCCGGAGATCGCAAGCGTCTGCGTGGTGTACTCCCGCACAGCCTTGAACGCCGCCAGTCGGTCATGCGCGGCGACCGCCTCCACGATGGCGATACGCACGCCACGCAGTCGCGCGACGTCCGATGCCCACTCCGATTCCGGGCCCTGCCGAACCCTGCGAGCCATCGACAGGTGTGACGTGATGACGAAAGACGCCACCACTTCGAGCAGCTTGTTGTGGGACAGGGCGATGAGTCCCCTGAGGAACCCCTCCAGGGTCTGGATGAACTCCTCGCTGGACATCGAGTCGTTGAACGACTTCGCGATCTCGAGTACGGCGTCGATCTCTTCGGGGCTGGCGGTCGCGATCGCGAGATCGACCGCCTGGAGATTCAGCGTCTCGGCCAGCTTCAAGATGCTCGGCAGGTCGATGTTCTCCAACTCGACCACCGACCGCATCGCCGAGGCCATCAGGGTGGAGGAGTCCGCGACCACGGTCATCCCCGAGCCGTGCCGCACCTCCACGAGGCGCATCGCGCTGAGCGCCCGGATGGCTTCGCGGATCGTCGGCGAGCTGACGCCGTAGTAGGAGGCCAGCTCCTTCTCGGAGGGGAGCTTGGAGCCGCGCTTCAGACGGCCCGACAGGATGCTCGATTCCAGGTCGCGCAGGACTCGATCGGCGACACTCGCACGGTTTCGGTCGAAGCCACCGTCTGCAACAAACGCCGTCACCGTCTGCCCTTCCTCGTCATTGTTCGACACATCACTGGGTGAGCCCGCCAGCCGCGAACTCATCAGGTGACTAAACGTCTCCATCGGTGGATGGTACCGCAAGACAGGTACCCCATGACATCGACCGCGAGGCCGGGCGGATCGCCAACTCCACGCCCGAGCGCGGCCATCAGTTCCACCTGGTCCCGCCCGACGCGGCGGTACTCGGCAGCCCCGGATCCGGGCGCTCTCATCGAGTGACCACAGGCGAGCAGACTTCAGATCCCCAAGTCACTTGCTGACTTGTTGCCCTTGGTCTACGCTCGCACTGGCCAACGAAAAGGGGATGACGTGAGCGCATACCGCAATCGACTGCTGGAAATGGTCGACCAGGGAATCGTTCCGCTGGGAATGCAGTGCTTCACCGGAAACGGAGCGTTGATCGAGGTTCTCGGGCTGACCGGCTACGACTTCGTCATGCTCGACACAGAGCATTCGCCGAACAATCCGCGAGCGCTCGAGGACAGCATCCGGGCGGCCAACCACGTGAATATGGTTCCGGTCGTCCGGGTGCCCAGTTTCGACGACGAGGCTTCCATCCGCCGTGCCCTCGAAGCCGGCGCCGAGGGCATTTTTCTGCCGATGGTCAAGTCGGCGGCGGACATCAAGACGGCCGCTGACGCCGCGTTCTTCCCGCCACTGGGAAAGCGCGGCATCTGTCCGGCCGTGCGGGCGACCGGCTATGCGTTCAGCGACTTCAACGAGTACGCCCGGCGCAACAACGAGTCGACCATCCTGGTCCCGCTGATCGAGCACCCCGACGCGGTCGAGAACATCGAGGAGATCTGCGCACTGCCCGAAGTGAGCATGGTGATCTTCGGCGTGGGCGACCTCTCCTTCGCCATGGGCGAGGGGGTCGAGCAGCTGCGCAGCCCCAAGGTGCAGGCCGCGTACCGCCGGGTGATGGATGCCGCGGCCAAGTACGACGTCCCGGTGATCGGTGGGCCCAACCTCGATCCGACCCCGGAGACCTGCCTCGACGCACTCGAGATGGGCGTCAAGGTCTTCACCCTCGGGCTCGACATCATGGCCTTCCGGCGTGCCTGCGAGGGAATGGTCAACGACCTCTATACGGCGTCGCAGAAATCCAAGCTCTCGCGTCCGACTCCGCCGCCGAGCGGATTCCCCGCCCGCTGAGCCTCAACCGACAGAACCGCTGGGCCTCAACCGACAGAAAGGCAGATCGATGTCGCGTATCAATCGCTACGTCATCGGCAGCGACGAGAACGGGCGCTCGGCCGTGCTGGACGACAAGCTGGGCAACGTCCAGGAGCGGGAAGGCTACTTCTGGCGGGCGACCTTGTGGGCCACCGCGGAGACGCCTGCCGACAACTCGATCGAAGGCGACAGGTCGCTTGTCGGCCCGCGCCGCGAACCGCTGCCCAACGGCCTGCTGTGCCGTGCGCTCGAACTGCAGCCGGACGACCCGGACGCCGCGCGAGCCGCGCAGGTCTTCGACGAGCTCAGTGAGCAGGCCGGGCAGACCATCAAGGCCGGCGACGAGGAACGCAGCCGCCACCCGAGCATGCACCGCACCGATACCCTCGACTGCATCACGTGCGTACGGGGTGAGGTCTTCCTCGTGACCGATGTCGACGAGGTCAAGCTCACCCCGGGTGACACCGTTGTGATCCGAGGGACCAACCACGCCTGGAGCAACAGGTCGAGCGAACCCTGTCTGCTCGTCGGCTCATCGGTCGCCGCCCTTCCGCTCGGGCCGGATTCTTGACCTCCGTTCCCCGCCCGCGCCGGCACCCTTCGCCCGGCAGAACCATCGCCCAAGGATCGGAACCAGGGAACACACCGTGACGATCGACCAGACAAGACTCGCCGAACACCTCGACAAGCTCGAGATTGCCGAGCTCGTCCGGCTGGAGCGACACCGGCGTGACACGGGCGCGTGGGACAAGCTTGCGGGCTCCTACATCGAGGACTCCCATATCCGCACGACGTGGTTCTCAGGCACAGCGCGCGAGTTCGCGGAGCACGCTCGCGCGCTGACCCGGCAGGGCGGCGGACGCCCCAGCAAGCACCTGATCTCTCCCGTCGAGATCCGCATCGCCGGCGACCGGGCCGTCGTGGAGAGCGTCGGCGAGATTCACAACCGGGACACGCTCGAAGGCATCCCGATCGACACCATCCAGTACTGCCGGTTCGTCTCCCGTGTCGTACGTACGGCCGACGGCTGGCGCCTGGCGAGCTTTGAGGGCATCTATCAGAAGGACGTCATGACGCCGGTGTTCCCTGGCGACGTCATCCCGATCGACCGGGAGGAGATGAGCCGCCTGCGACCGCCCTACCAGCTCTTGGCATACCGCCTCGCCCGCAAGGGACTCGAGGTCCCCCAGGGCGACGAGATCGTGGCGGAGGACCGGCCCGAACTCGTCGAGGCGTTCCTGGAGGACACCTACCGCTGGCTGCGCGAGCACGAGTGACCTCGGGTGCAGCCACATCAGCAGGTTGGCTCACGAACAATGCGCAGCGCGGCCCGCGGGCCGCGCTGCGCATTGTTCGTTCGAGTCAGATGTTCGTCTTGAGGAACTCCAGTGCGCGCCGCCACGAGTCGGCGGCGGCATCGGGTTCGTAGGCATGCACGTTGGCGTCATTGAAGAAGGCGTGCCCCGCGCCCTTGTAGACGATCGGGGTGAAGTCGACATCGGCCGCAGCCATCCGTTCGACGACATCAGGGAGCGCGGACATCAGCCGCTCGTCCTGGTCACCGTAGAAGGCGAGGATCGGGGCTGAGATCTTGCTGAAGTCGGTCGGGGGCGGCGGGGTTCCGTAGAACGGGACGACGACGCGCAGCCGGGTGTCCGCCGCCGACAGCGCGAAACTGAAGCTGCCGCCGAAGCAGAACCCGGTGACCCCCAGATGACCGTCCACGCCCTCTTGGGCGGCGAGATGGTCGACGCAGCTGATGAGGGCGGACACCGCCCACGTGGCGAATTCCGGCGAGCGACTCGGCGCCATCGCTTCACGCAGCATCGGCTGTCCGTCGGAACGCACCTTGTCGTCCGGGCTGTGCATGATCGCCTGCAGCTCGGCGCCGAGGTGTGCGGTGATGCCGACCCGGGACAGCAGGTCGGGGGCCAGGACGAGATACCCCTCGGCGGCGAAGCGCTCGCTCACGTCCTTGATGTGATCGGCGAGTCCCCAGATCTCGTGGATGACGATGAGCCCGCCCTTGACCGGGGTTCCGCTCGCGGGGCGTACGAGGTAGGCCTCGAACGCCCCGTCGTCGCCGTGCAATTCAATGGTCTCGCCCACGCTCAACCCTCGCGCTTTCTCTGTCGTAGTTGCGGTCGGCCTTCAGTCTTCGAGCACGGGCCACACGAACCCGACATGCGCCTTCGCGACACGCTCGGGGAGGCCGGCGAAGACACTCCGGCGATCCTCCGAGGTCCGGTAGGCGGCGTCGACGCGTGCGAAGTCCTCCACCGTGCCCGGAACGCTGACGGCCCATACGAACTCGCCCGCGTCCTTGTCGACGTAGGCGAACTCGATGGTGAACCCGGCCTTGGTGCGCAGAGCGGGCATCGTGGCCCGCCACCAGTCGACGAAGGCGTCGAGTTCACCCGGGACGATTTCGTATCGGCGAAGCTGGATCATGGTGGCTCCGCCCATCAGCCTTGGCGTATCGGTGCGTCGGCCTGCGTGTTGGACTTCTCCCGCTGGATCAGGTTGAGCACGTGTGCCCGCAGTTCCGCGAACTTGGGCAGGGACTTCGTCTCGACCTGGTCGCGATGCTCGCCGAGCGGAATCGGGAGCCGTTCGCGTACGCGCGTCGGCGAGCCGGACAACACCACGACCTCGTCGCCCAGGTAGACGGCTTCGTCGATGTCGTGGGTCACCAGTACGACAGTGACCCCGAACTGCTCGCGGACACCGAGGATGAGGTCCTCGAGATCGGTGCGGGTCTGCGCGTCGACGGACGCGAACGGCTCGTCCATGAGCAACGCCTCGGGTTCGAAGGCGAGAGCGCGGGCGATGGCGACCCGCTGCTGCATGCCGCCGGACAGCTGCCAGGGGTACTGACCGTGGACGCCGGCCGACAGGCCGACCGCCTCCAGGGCGCTGCGCGCCGTCTCGCGCCGCTGCCGCTTCGGCAGCTTCTTCGAGCGCAGGGGCAGTTCGACGTTCGCGGATACCGACATCCACGGCATGAGCGATCGGCTGTAGTCCTGGAACACCACGGCGAGCCGACTGGGCGGACCCGTGACGATCTCGCCGTCGAGGCAGACCTCGCCGGAGGTCGGCTGCATGAGGCCGGACAGGCAGCGCAGCAAGGTGGTCTTGCCCGCGCCGGACGGGCCGACGATGCACAGGAACTCCCCGCGCTGAACGTCGAGATCGATCCCGTCCAGGACGAGCCGGGTCGTCGATCCCGTCCGGAAGCTCTTGGACAGCCCCCGGACAGACAGAATTGGAGATGCCAGCATCGCCGGCTTTTCATTCGTCATGGTCTCGACCGAAGTCATGCCCTTCCTCACTTACTCGATGTTTCGCGCATCAGCCGGTGCCATCGAAGGATCACTCGCTCCGCTGCCCGGAACCCGACGTTGAGCACGCAACCGAGCAGTCCCAGCAGGACGATGCTTGCCCACATGGCCGGTGTGTTGTAGCTGCGTTGCTGCTGCAGCAGCGTGTAGCCGATGCCGTTCGTCGCTCCCTGCAACTCGCTGACGACGATCATGATGAGCCCGATCGCGACGGCCGTGTTCAGGCCGGCCATGATCTGCGGGCCGGTCGAGGGCAGTGTGACGCGCAGAAGCCGATCCCGCCTGCTGATCTGGTAGGCACGTCCGACGTCGATGAGTACCGGATCGACCGAGCGCACCCCGTCGATCGTGTTGAGCAGGATGGGCCAGACAGCGGCGAAGGCGATGATCGCCACCTGCGTCTTGGAGTCGATGCCGAACAACACGATGGCGAGCGGCGCAAGCGCGACACCGGGCGTTGCCCTGGCGAACTCCAGGACCGGCGTGGCCGCGTCTCCGAGGCCCCGCCACAGTCCCAGGAGGACCCCGCCCCCGATTCCCGCGACCGCGGCGATCAGCAGCCCAAGAGCGAAGCGCTGGAGGCTCGGCACGGCCTCGCTCATGAACATGGAGGACAGCCACACGTCGGAGAACGACGACATGATCTTCGACAGTGGCGGAAAGTACAGCGACGTGCTGTTCGCACTCGCCTGCCACCAGATCACGACCATGGCCACGGGCACGACGAGACTGACGAGGACGCGGAGAACGGGGTGTGTCCCAAGGAGCGGTTTCACCGCTCTCAGCTTGCGGGCCGGTGCGACGAGTGCCATGACAGGAGGCTCCTCTCCAAGGCGAGCATGCTCAGGTTGAGCAGGGTCCCGAGGGCGGCCACGACCACGATGTAGGCGTACATGTCCGGGATGGCCATGGTCTGTTGGGTGAGCGCGATCTCGCGTCCGAGCCCGGGCGCGCCACCGAGCATCTCCGCGCCGACGGACAGCAGCAGCCCGATCGTCAGCGCGATCCGGACGCCGGTGGCGATGAACGGGGAGGCGTCGGGGAGGATCACGCGGGTGATCCGGTCGCGCAGCCGCAGCTGGTAGGACGCCGCGACCTCGCGCATCACCGGATCCAGCTGACGCATGCCGTACATGCTCTGCAGCAGCAGCGGCCACACCGCGCCGAGAACGATGAGCGTGACGGCCATGCGGCTCGTCGCGCCGTAGAGCAGGAGGGCGAGCGGGAGCAGGGCGATGGAGGGGATCGTCCGCATGAACTCGATCGGAATGCGGAACATCCGGTAGAGCAGGTCGCTCGAGCCGAGGATCAGCCCTGCCGGTACGGCGATCCCGAACGCGATCGCCGTACCCGTTCCCCAGTTGAGCAAGGTCCCGCCGAGGCTGTGCCAGAACTCGTTGGTCGGCACCACCCGCACCATCGCCGCCGCGATGGACGTCACCGACGCAAGGGCGTCCGACGAGATGGTGTTCGTGACCGTGACGATCTGCCAGACCAGGAGCACCGCCACGAGGAACCCCAGGCGGGCGCCCACGCGTTTGAAGGCGGTCGGCGGCCGAAGCATCGGACTCATGGCGCGTTGTAGATCGTGGTGTCCAGATCGACGGGGGATTTGATGAGCCCGTACTTGATCATCAGATCCATGATGTCCTCCAGCTTGCTCTTGCTCACCGTGGTCGGCACGAAGTACGGCAGGACCATGGCCGCCGTCTGTGCATCGGTGAGCTTGTAGGTGCTCTTGGCCGTCGAACGAACCAGATCGGGATTCCCGTTCAGAGCGGCACTCGACTCCGTCAGGGCCTTGGTGAAGGAATCGACGACGTCGCGGTGGTCCTTCAGGTACGTCTGAGTGGTGACGTAGACGATCAGTGGCGAGGAAGGCGTCGATTCGGCAGCCGGTGCGAACAGCTCCTTCAGGCCGATCGACTTCCCTTGGGCGATGGTGGGTTCCTGACTGACAACGGCGTCGACGGTTCCCTTGTCGACCTCGGAGTTCATGCTCTGCGCCGGAACCTCGACGAAGTCGACCGTCTTCGAGTCACCGCCGAGCTTGTCGATCGTTGCCGACGCCGTCATCTGCGCGCTGCCGCCGATCGAGGTGACGCCGATCTTCTTGCCGTTGAGGTCGGCGGCGGAGGTGATCGCGCCGTCGTCCTTGACCAGGAGACCCGTCGTGTCATTGGCGGCACTGGTGCCACTCGATGTGGCCACCGCGATGATCACGAGCGGGACGTTCTGGGAGATGGCGATGATGCTTCCGACCGGGTCCCCGAGGGCGATGTCCAGCTGGCCGTTGAGCAACAGCGGCGTGACCTGGGCCGGGCTCGTCGTAGGACTCTTGACGATGTCCAGGCCGTTCTTGGCAAAGGCGTCGTTCGTCACTCCGAGCGAGGAAACGCCCGGTCCCACGCCGACGGTGACCTTTGTACTTCCCGTCGCGGTGGATGACCCCGACCCTGAGCTGTCGGACTCGCTGGAGCCACAGCCCGCCAGCACCAGGCCTGTCAGGGCCACGGCGGCGGTAACGACGTAACGTCTCTTCATTGAGCTGCTCCCTCGTTCTTCAGGTGAGAGCCAGCCGTGCGGGCACGGCTACAACGGGCACGTCGTCCGCGCGAAA
This sequence comes from Streptomyces sp. NPDC093544, assembly GCF_040683495.1. Taxonomy (NCBI): domain Bacteria; kingdom Bacillati; phylum Actinomycetota; class Actinomycetes; order Kitasatosporales; family Streptomycetaceae; genus Streptomyces; species Streptomyces sp. NPDC093544. The sequence goes on from NZ_JBFBEA010000003.1 coordinate 124,216, forward strand.
ACTCCGTTCGGGCCACCTCGCCGTGCACCGTTTGTCGGCAGATGGAACAAACGTCGCGCTCTCTCTGCGGTCACCATAGACGCGGGATGCCTGATGAGTAAATGACTAGGTGACTTTAAATGGTGTCCGAGAAGCCGCTGCTGCCCGCTCGCGCTACAACCCCGCGATCGCGTTCCACCGCTTCGCGAACTCCGTACGTTCCGAGGACTCGATGTCACGCGCGATGGCGAGCCGCTTGCGCATGGTGGCATCCGGGAAGATCAGCGGGTCCTCGGCGAGGGCGGCGGTGTCCTCGTCCTTGGAGGAGGCGAGGACGTCCTGGGCCGCGGGGACGGGGCAGACGTAGTTGACCCAGGCGGCCAGTTCGGCGGCGACCTCGGGCTGGTAGTAGAAGTCGACGAGCTTCTCCGCGTTGGCCTTGTGACGGGCCAGGTTGGGGATCATCAGGGACTCGGCCCACAGTTCGGCGCCCTCCTCGGGGACGACGAAGCGGATGTCGGGATCGTCGGCCTGGAGCTGGATCACGTCGCCGGAGTACGCCTGGCAGGCCAGGACGTCGCCGCTGGAGAGGTCCTTGATGTAGTCGTTGCCGGTGAAGCGCCGGATCTGGCCGCTGTGAACGTACTTCTCGACCTGGTCACAGACCTGGTGGAAGTCGTCCGGCGTCCACTTGGTGATGTCGACGCCGTTGCCCTGCATCAGCAGCGCGAACGCCTCGTCGAGGCCGGAGAGGAGGGTGACCCGGCCCTTGAGGTCGTCCGCCCACAGGTCGGAGACGTGCTTGATCTCGCGGCCGACCTTGCGGCGGTTGTACGCGATGCCGGTGATCCCCGACTGCCACGGCACGGTGGACTTGCGGCCGGGGTCGAAGGCGGGCGAACGCAGCAGCGGGTCAAGGTACTTGGTGACGTTCGGCTGCTTGGCCCGGTCCATCTCCTGGACCCAGCCGAGCCGGACGAAGCGTGCGCACATCCAGTCGCTGATGACGATCAGGTCGCGGCCGGTCTGCTGATGGTTCATCAGGGACGGGCTGATCTTGCCGAAGAACTCGTCGTTGTCGTTGATCTCCTCGACGTAGTCGACCGAGATCCCGGTGCTCTTCTCGAAGGCGTCCAGTGTCGGCCGCCTCGTCGTGTCCTCGTCGTCCGTGTCGATGTAGAGCGGCCAGTTCGCCCACGTCAGCCGCTTGTCGCGGGCGGAGAGGTCGGCGCCGGTCCGGTCACCCGGCGACACGTACGCGGCGGGCACCCCGCACCCCGCCAGGGCGCCGAGCGCCGCGCCACCGCCCAGGGCGCGCAGCAGGGACCGGCGGGGCAGGGGCGAGGTCTTCCGGATCGCGGGCACCCGGGCAGCATGCCGCGATCGTCTCGGCCGGGACAATGGACGCTGCGTCGAGCACTCACGCACCGAACCGACACCCTGTCGATCACTTCGTACGGCGTACGGCGGGCAGCGGGCAGCGGGCGCCGGCTCAGCGGGCACACCCGGTGGAAACCCGACCTGCACACTCAGCCCGCCCTCGGGACGCGACCACGCCTCCAAAAACGCCTGACCATAAACGCCTGACCATCACGGAGGGGAAAGGGCGCGGCCCCGGACGGATCAACTCCCGTCCGGGGCCGCGCCATTGACGTACCCACCCCTCAAAAGGCGACGTACAACCGCCTCAAACGACTACGCGTCCAGCGACGTCATCACATGCTTGATCCGCGTGTAGTCCTCGAACCCGTATGCCGAAAGGTCCTTGCCGTAGCCGGACTTCTTGAAGCCGCCGTGCGGCATCTCGGCGACCAGCGGGATGTGGGTGTTGATCCACACGCAGCCGAAGTCGAGGGCCTTCGACAGCCGCATCGCCCGCCCGTGGTTCTTCGTCCACACCGAGGAGGCGAGGGCGAACTCGACGCCGTTGGCCCACTCGATGGCCTGCGCCTCGTCCGTGAAGGACTGGACGGTGATGACCGGGCCGAAGACCTCGTTCTGGATGATCTCGTCGTCCTGCTTCAGGCCCGACACGACGGTCGGCGCGTAGAAGTAGCCGACCTCGCCGACCCGGTGGCCGCCCGCCTCGACCTTGGCGTGGGCGGGGAGCCGCTCGATGAAGCCGCTGACCTGCTTGAGCTGGTTCGGGTTGTTCAGCGGGCCGTACAGCACGTCCTCGTCGTCCGGCTGCCCGGTCTTCGTGTCGGCGGCGGCCTTGGCGAGCGCGGCCACGAACTCGTCGTGGATGGTCTCCTGGACCAGCACGCGCGTGGCGGCCGTACAGTCCTGGCCCGCGTTGAAGAAGCCCGCCACCGAGATGTCCTCGACGGCCTTGGCGATATCGGTGTCCTCGAAGACGACGACAGGAGCCTTGCCGCCCAGCTCCAGGTGGACCCGCTTGAGGTCCTTGGACGCCGACTCGGCGACCGACATGCCCGCGCGCACGGAGCCCGTGATGGAGGCCATCGCCGGGGTGTGGTGCTCGACCATCAGGCGGCCGGTGTCGCGGTCGCCGGTGACGACGTTGAAAACGCCCTTGGGCAGGATCGCGCCGATGATTTCGGCGATCAGGACAGTGGAGGCGGGGGTCGTGTCAGACGGCTTCAGGACGACGGTGTTGCCGGCCGCGAGCGCGGGGGCGAACTTCCACACCGCCATCATCATCGGGTAGTTCCACGGCGCGACCTGCGCGCAGACCCCGATGGGCTCACGGCGCACGATGGAGGTCAGACCCTCCATGTACTCGCCGGCGCTGCGCCCCTCCAGCAACCGGGCGGCGCCCGCGAAGAAACGGATCTGGTCGACCATCGGCGGGATTTCCTCGGAGCGGGTCAGCCCGATCGGCTTGCCGGTGTTCTCCACCTCGGCCGCGATCAGCTCCTCGGCGCGCTCCTCGAAAGCGTCCGCGATCTTGAGGAGCGCGCGCTGGCGCTCGGACGGGGTCCGGTCGCGCCAGGCCGGGAAGGCCGCGGCGGCGGCCGCCATCGCGGCGTCCACGTCCGCCTGACCGGACAGCGGCGCCGTCGCGTACGCCGCGCCGATCACGGGGTTGATGACCTCGGTGGTCCGCCCGTCGGCGGCGTCCCGGAACTCACCATCGATGTAGTTGCGCAGACGACGCAGCTCGGTGCTCACTTCCGGCCCTCCAGGTTCAGGTGTCCATTGACTTCAGATGACTGCGGACATCCATGACCTCAGGTGACTTCGATGTCCATTCACTGAGACACCCACCCTAATCCGTGCCCCCACGTTTTCAACACCCCCGATCGCCCCAGAGCTGCGAAATCCGCAAGACTTGGGCCCCTAAACAACGAATTTCATCGCAACAACCTTGCGGATCCGTCGAGACGTCGTGCAGAGTGAAGCCGTGGCCAGTCGAAGCGCAGACCCCAGGGACTCCCGCGAGTCCAGGAACGGCAGTCCCTCGTTGGACACCGTCTCCCTCGCCATCATCGAGCAGCTCCAGCAGGACGGACGCCGCCCGTACGCCGCGATCGGCAAGGCCGTCGGCCTCTCCGAGGCGGCCGTGCGTCAGCGCGTCCAGAAGCTCCTCGACCAGGGCGTGATGCAGATCGTCGCCGTCACGGACCCGCTCACCGTGGGTTTCCGCAGGCAGGCGATGGTGGGCATCAACGTGGAGGGTGATCTGGAGCCGGTCGCCGACGCCCTGACCGCGATGCCGGAAGTCGAGTACGTGGTGATGACCGCCGGCTCGTTCGACCTCCTCGTAGAAGTCGTCTGCGAGGACGACGACCACCTGCTGGACGTCATCAACAAACGCATCCGGGCCCTCCCCGGAGTGCGCTCCACCGAGAGCTTCGTCTACCTGAAGCTCAAGAAACAGACCTACATGTGGGGAACCCGATAGCCGTGAGCACCAAGGACCTCAGCAAGACCGCGTACGACCACCTGTGGATGCACTTCACCCGCATGTCCTCGTACGAGAACGCGCCCGTTCCCACCATCGTGCGTGGTGAGGGCACCTACATCTACGACGACAAGGGCAAGCGCTACCTCGACGGTCTCGCGGGCCTGTTCGTGGTCCAGGCGGGCCACGGCCGCACGGAACTCGCGGAGACGGCGTTCAAGCAGGCGCAGCAGCTGGCCTTCTTCCCGATCTGGTCCTACGCCCACCCCAAGGCCGTCGAGCTCGCCGAGCGGCTCGCGCACTACGCGCCGGGCGACCTGAACAAGGTGTTCTTCTCCACAGGCGGCGGCGAGGCCGTCGAGACCGCGTGGAAGCTGGCGAAGCAGTACCACAAGCTCACCGGCAACCACACGAAGTACAAGGTCATCTCGCGCGCGGTCGCCTACCACGGCACCCCGCAGGGCGCCCTGTCCATCACCGGCCTGCCGGCCCTGAAGGCCCCCTTCGAGCCGCTCGTCCCGGGCGCGCACAAGGTGCCGAACACCAACATCTACCGCGCCTCGATCCACGGCGACGACCCGGTCGCCTTCGGCCGCTGGGCCGCCGACCAGATCGAGCAGGAGATCCTCTTCGAGGGCCCGGAGACCGTCGCCGCGGTCTTCCTGGAGCCGGTACAGAACGCGGGCGGCTGCTTCCCGCCGCCCCCCGGCTACTTCCAGCGCGTGCGCGAGATCTGCGACAAGTACGACGTGCTGCTCGTCTCCGACGAGGTCATCTGCGCCTTCGGCCGCCTCGGCACGATGTTCGCCTGCGACAAGTTCGACTACATCCCGGACATCATCACCTGCGCCAAGGGCATGACCTCGGGCTACTCCCCGATCGGCGCCACCATCATCTCGGACCGCATCGCCGAGCCGTTCTACAAGGGCGACAACACCTTCCTGCACGGCTACACCTTCGGCGGCCACCCCGTCTCCGCGGCGGTGGCGCTCACCAACCTCGACATCTTCGAGCGCGAGGGGCTCAACCAGCACGTGCTGGACAACGAGGCGAACTTCCTGCAGACCCTGCAGAAGCTGCACGACCTGCCGATCGTCGGCGACGTCCGCGGCAACGGCTTCTTCTACGGCATCGAGCTCGTGAAGGACAAGGCCACCAAGGAGACCTTCACGGACGAGGAGTCGGAGCGCGTGCTCTACGGCTTCGTCTCCAAGAAGCTCTTCGAGTACGGCCTGTACTGCCGCGCCGACGACCGCGGAGACCCGGTCATCCAGCTGTCGCCGCCGCTGATCGCCGACCAGTCGACCTTCGACGAGATCGAGGGGATCGTCCGTCAGGTGCTGACGGAGGCGTGGACGAAGCTCTGAGCCGAGCGGCTCCGATGAGCTGAATCTGTGATCAACACCGGCCCCGGTGCCGCCCGTTCGAGTGAGAATGGGCCGCCCGGGGCCGCGTGCTGTCCGGCCTCCCGGCCCCGACTACCTAGCGTGCCCAGTGACCGATCGGCCCTGCCTTCGTTCCCCCGACCGGGGGACCGAGCGAGCTCGGGGAAGTGCGGACGCACTCCTTCGAAGCCGCTCAGGCAGCGCAAATCAGATCTGAACGAGGTGTACGCGATGGTGGCCCCGCCTGACAACGACGTGATCTGGGCACGCGCCCTGCACGTCAAGCACAACGGCTCGCCCGCGCTCAGCGGTGTCTCGCTCGGCGTCCGGGAGGGCGAGATCCTCGCCGTCGGCGGCCCGCGCGGCAGCGGCAAGACGACGCTGCTGCGGTGCCTGGCGGGCCAGCTCCTGCCGGACCAGGGCGAGATCTGGTTCAACAGCACGCCCGTGCACACCATGGGCCCGCTCACCCGCGAACGGCTGCGCCGCGAACGCTTCGGCTGGATCGACCCGACTCCGGTCCTCGTCCCCGAGCTGAACGCCTGGGAGAACGCCGCGCTGCCGCTGATGCTCCGCGGATGCGGACGCCGGGCCGCCAAGACCGCCGCCCTGGAGTGGCTGGAGCGCCTCGACATCGGCGGCTGCGCCCGCAAGCGCCCGCACGCCCTGCTCCAGGCCGAGCGCCAGCGCGTCGCCGTCGCCCGCGCGCTCGTCCCCTCCCCCACCGTGCTCTTCGCCGACGAGCCGACCGCCCCGCTGCACCGCGCCGACCGCGCCCATGTGCTGCGTACGCTCACCACGGCGGCCCGGTCGCACGGCATCACGGTCGTCCTTGCCACGCACGACGCGGAGACCGCGGCGCTCGCCGACCGCACGGTCTCACTCCTCGACGGACGGCGCGTGAACACCGTCCACCTGCCTCCGGTCACCGAGTCGGAAGGCCGGGCCGCGTGCTCGCTCTCCGTCTAGCCCGCGGGGCCGACCCCCTCGTCCAGCTGCGCCGGCTCCTGGTCACCGCCGCGTCGGCGGGCACCGGCTTCCTGCTGCTGTGCACGCTGGGGTACGCGATGGCGCATCCGGACGACTCGGCCGCCTCGGTGCTCCGCCTGACCTGGTGCGTCGCTCCGCTGGCCGCCAACGTGTACTTCGCGGTCGCGGTCGCCCGCACCGACCCGGGCACCCGACCGCGCCCCGGGCTCTCGGCGATCGGCCTCGGCCCCGGCCGTCTGATGGCCATCGCGGCGGTCACCACCGCCCTGTCCTCCACCCTCGGCTCGATGCTCGCCCTGCTCCTCTTCCTGCACCTGCGCGGTGACCTGACGGGCATGCCCTTCGACGGCGCGGCGGCGGAGTTCCTCGCCTCCGACCAGCCGCTCCCGCTGCCCGCCGCGCTGACACTGCTCGCGCTGGTGCCGATGGCGGCCTCGGCGGCGAGCGCGGTGGTGCTGCGTCCGCGGGACGCGACGGTACGCCGCGGGGGCGCCTGGCTCGCGGCACGCGCCGGCGCGATGGGCAACGCCCCGGCGCGCACATCCCGGCGCGCGCCTCGACATGCGGGGAACGGCCGTGCGTCCGACCTTCCGCAGGCTGGAAAGGGCACGCGGGCGCACGATCAGTCCGGCGCCACCGGGAACGTCGAGGCGTACGACATCACCGGCGCCGCCGGGAACGCGGACACGTACGACCTCACCGGCGCATCGGGGGACGACGCACCCGCGTACGACCGCTCCGGCAGCCCCCGCGGCGACGCGGGCCCGGACGGCAGCGCCAGCACCAGCACCAGCACCAGCACCCAAGACGACCCTTCCTGGGACCCGCGTCTCCTCGAAGTCCCCGAGCTCCCTCCCACCTCACAGACCACCCCGAGCGGCCTCCCCTGGGGCGCCGCCGTGCTCGCGGCGGGCCTCGCCGTGGAGACGTACGCGAGCCGTTCCGGCCCGACCCCCGGTCTCGCGCTGCCCGGCGGTTTCGCGGGCGGCCCCGCCGGGGTGCTGGTCGGCTGGGCGCTGACCGCGGTCGGCCTGGCGCTGGCCGGGCCGGCGATCACCTACGCCTGCGGGCGGCTGCTGCAAGCCGTACGTCCGGGCGCGGTGCGGCTGCTCGCCGGGCGGGTGCTCCAGGCGGAGGCGCGGCGGATCGGGCAGCCGCTCGGCGTGGTGTGCGCGGTGGCGTCGGGCGGGTACGCGGTGGCAACGCTGTACACCGGCGCGCGCCCCGACTTCGGTCCGCTGACCACCCTCGGCGCCCTGGTGGTCGCGGGGTGCACCGTCCTGACCCTGGCGACGGCCGCCCTGGAGGCCAAGCAGGCGCGCGCGGACACCACGGCGGCATTGCTGCGGCTGGGCGCGCCCGCGACCATGCTCCGGAGCGCCGCCGCCCTGCGCGTCGGCGCGCTGCTCGCCGTGTTCGGCCCGCTGACCTGGGCGGTCGCCGAACTCGCCGCGCTGCCCCTGGTGCGTTGACCGCCCGAAGGAGAAAAGTCCGCGCCGAGCGATGAGTTCCGCGCGGACCCCCGGTCTATCCCTGCGAACGACACCACAGCGCCGTACCGCACCGATGGGAGACCTGGACATGTACCAGCAGATGATCTTCGTGAACCTGGCCGTCGCCGACGTGGACACCTCGAAGAAGTTCTTCACCGAGCTCGGGTACACGATCAACCCGCAGTTCTCGACGGACGACTGCGCCTGCGTCGTGATCAGCGACACGATCGTCGCGATGATGCTGAGCAAGCAGCGCTACGCCGACTTCACGAAGAAGCAGATCGCGGACTCCACCAAGACCAGCGAGGTGCTGCTGTGTCTGAGCGCCGAGAGCCGCGAGAAGGTCGACGAGCTCGTCGACAACGCCATCGCGGCGGGCGGTTCGGCCTCGGGCGAGCCCCAGGACCACGGTTTCATGTACGGCCGCTCCTTCGACGACCCGGACGGCCACAGCTGGGAGGTCATGTGGATGGACCCGGCGGCGGTCCAGGGCTGACCCCGCGCGCAGTCGTAGGGCCGCCTCACCGCAGGGCGGCGGCCCCGGGCGGCCCCCAGGGAGCCGGGTACCTCAACGCCCCACCCAGGGCGACTGCGTCCCCAGGACGGCCCCAGCTCCGGGCCGCCCCCGAGCCCCGCCGCCCGTGCGCCTAGCATGGCCGCGTGCAGCCGACCCCCCGACACGCTTCCCACGACCGTGAGATCGAGTCCCTCGCCGAGTTCGACGAGGTCGTCTCCAAGCACGGTTCACTCGCCCAGTTCCGTGTTCAGGCAGTCGATCTGACGGGCCGTACGACGGATCTGCTGTCCCTGGACTCCGCGGGCGCCGTCTTCCTCGGCTGCCCGATGGACCCCGACGCGGCGGCGACGCTCCGCGCGGCGGGCGCGCTGGTCTTCCCGCCCGTCCCCGGCCTGCCCTTCGACCCCTACCGTGGCCTGCTCTACTCCCCCGACGAACTCTTCGAGCGGCTCGACGCGGGCTACGAGGCGACGCCGGACGCCCTCGCGTACGCCTGGTTCCAGCAGACCAAGGCCGACGGCGACATATTCGCCTCGATGCTGCGCGCCGTCCACGACGACTCGGTCTCGGACGCACTCGACGAACTCCTCGTCGGCGCCCGGGTGGTGGGCGTGATGGGCGGCCACGCGATGGCACGCGGCACGAAGGCGTACGAGGGGGCGGCGCGCCTCGGACGTGAGCTGGCGCGCGCCGGTTACACGGTCGCCACCGGCGGCGGCCCGGGCGCGATGGAGGCGGCGAACCTCGGCGCGTACGCGGCGCCCTTCGACGACGAGATGCTCGCCGAGGCGCTCGAACTCCTCGCGCGGGCGCCGTCGTTCACCCCCTCGATCACCGACTGGGCGCGCGCCGCCTTCGACATACGCGAGCGCTGGCCCTCCGGCGGCGCCTCGGTCGGCATCCCCACCTGGTTCTATGGCCACGAGCCGCCGAACGCCTTCGCCGCGCACATCGCCAAGTACTTCGCCAACGCGACCCGCGAGGACGGCCTCTTGGCCCGCTCGAACGCGGGCGTCGTCTTCCTGCCGGGCGCCGCCGGGACCGTACAGGAGATCTTCGACAACGCGACCCCGAACTACTACGAGTCCCGTGGCGAGCCGACCCCCATGATTCTCGTGAACCGCGCCCACTGGACCGAAAGACACCCCACCTGGCCGCTCCTGCAGTCGCTCGCCCGCGGGCGAGCGATGGAGTCCCGAATCGCCCTAGTTGACCGTATCGAGGACGCTCCGGACGCGCTCAAACGTCTCGGTGGTTAATGAGGAGGTAAAGCCAACCCCCTCGGCAGGGCATATGCATTGACAGCACTTAGCTGGCGCTTATAAACCAGTGAGGCTACTGGGGGCGCTGTTGTCGCAGCAGAGCAGCAGAACGCCCCTCTCACCCCCCGCAGTTGCGCATCCCGTGAAGGGCAATCGTGTCCATATCTCGCCGTACCGCACGTTCTGTGCGAATCCTCGGTGTTGCTTCAGCGACGGCCGCGCTCGCGCTCGGTGTCGCCGGCAACGCAATGGCCTGCAACATTAAGGACTTCTCCGCCGTCGCCGACTGCGACGACAACGGGAAGGGCATCATCACCGTCAAGGACGTGGACGCCTCGGGCGTAAAGGCCACCGTGTCGGTCTACCTCGAGTCGAACGGCGCCGACGCGAAGCTCGTCGGCGAGGAGACCGTGGTGGGCACCCGCGAGGGCGCCACCGTCACGTTCTCGGAGAACTGGGCCCCCAAGGCCGAGTACCGCGTCCACATCAAGGCTGAGAACAACGCTGTCGACGAGGACATCTCCCCGAACCTGATCACGCCGGACAAGGCGTGCACGTCCACGGAGACCACTCCGCCGGCCACGACGCCTCCGCCCTCGGAGACGCCCGCCCCGTCGGAGACGCCTTCGGACTCGGCGACCCCGTCGCCCGCCGAGAGCACCACCGCCCCCGCCACGACGGGCAGCAACGCCCCGTCCCCCGCGGCCGGTGAGTCCAACCTCGCCGAGACCGGTGCGAACTCCAACACCCCGGTGATCGCCGGCATCGCCGGGGCGTTCGTCCTGGTCGGTGGCGGAGCGGTCTTCTTCGGTATGCGCCGCCGTGGCGCGACGAAGGCCTGATCCTCACACCGTACGAACGTGTGGCCCGCCCCCTCATCGAGGAGGCGGGCCACACGCCTGTGTGACCCTGGCGGGCAGCCGTACTGCGGGACATGACCCTGGTGGGCAGCCTCGGCGCAGGACCTACCCGAACGTCGCCCGCTCCAGCCAGAACTCCAGCAGCTCCCGCTCCCCCAGAACCTCCAACTTTCCGGCGTCCAGCGGCAGTCGACGGTAGAAGGCCAGCAGTACGTCGGTCAGCGGGCCCCGCAGCGCGACGGTCGCCTTCTCGTGGCCGCGGCGCCAGACGACGCCCTCCTCGGTGAGTTCGACGACCCACTCGGCGTTCAACTCGGGGGTCGTGTCGGTGGCGTGGAGGTGGATGCTGCGGCCGGGTCCGCGCAGTTCCCTCGCCGCGTCGTGCGGCTGCGTCCGCTGCACGAACTCCACGATCCCCAGCCATTCGTCGATCGCGTCGGCAGCCACATCGGGATCGACCTCGTACGGCAGCCCCGCGGCGAGTGTCGCGTCGGCGCGGTGGATCGCCAGTTCATGCGTCATCCGGCGCGCCCAGAAACCGGAGTTGAGGACCCCGGCCCACGCCCAGACCTTCGCGTCGGGCCCCGCCTCGCGCAGCGTGCGCACGAGCATCTCGCCGGTCTCCGCGAGCCAGGCGTCCAAGGCCGCGGGATCACCCTCGGCCTCCGGCCCCTCGGCCAACGGCACATCCTCGTCAGGGATGTTCTCCTGCGCCCTGGTCCGCACGATGAGTTCGACCCAGCGCAGCGCCCCGCCCGTATGCCGGACGAGCTGCTCCAGCGACCAGTCCGGGCAAGTGGGCACGGTGGCGGAGAGCTCGACGCCGTCCGAGGTCACCACATCCCTCAACTGCCGTACCTGTAAGTCGATGGCGTCACAGTAGCGATCATGTCCGAGCAGTCCGAGTAGCGTCATGACCCGCACTTTATGCGGCGGGAAGTTCCTCGCGTACGACCATTTCGGCGGCGCCGGTGCGGTCGGCCTCAGTCGAGGACGACGATCTCGGCGGCGTCGAACTCGACCCCCACCTGGTCCCCCGGGACCGGCGCATCCCTGAGCGTGCACGCCGCTTCGAGCCGGGGCGCGTCCTCCGGTTGCAGCTGTACGGCGACATGGGTGCCCCGGAAGGTCCGTGCGACCACGGTGCAGCGCAGCCCCTCCGCCGCGTCCACCAGCCGTACGCCCGCGGGCCGCACCAGCAGCGTGCCCGGCCCCTGCGGGGCGCCTTCTGGCACCGGGACCTTCCCCCACGGGGTATCCGCGGCCTCCCCGCTCACCGTGGCGTCGACCACGTTGTCGAAGCCGAGGAAGCGCGCCACGAACTCGTCCGCGGGGTGCTGCCAGACCTCAAGTGGCGTACCCGACTGGGCGATTCGTCCGTCGCGCATCACCACGACCCGGTCGGCCAGCGCGAAGGCCTCGCCCTGGTCGTGCGTGACGGCCAGCACGGTCGTACCCAACTCAGTGAAGAGCTCGCGGAGTTCGACGACGAGGCGTTCGCGCAGCGAGCGGTCGAGCTGGCCGAGCGGTTCGTCGAGCATCAGCAGCCGGGGGCGCGGAGCGAGGGCACGGGCCAGCGCGACCCGCTGCTGCTCACCACCGGAGAGCGCGGCGACGGCCCGGTGTCCGGCGCCCGGCATGCCGACAAGCTCCAGCAACTCCCGTACGCGTACCGCCTGTTCGGTCTTGCCCGCCCCGTGCATCCTCAGCCCGAAGGCGACATTGCCGCCCACGTCCCGCTGTGGGAAGAGCTGGTGGTCCTGGAACATCAGGCCGACGCCCCGTCGGTGCGCGGGCACCTGCGCCTGGTCGCGGTCGTCGAGGAGCACCCGGCCCGCGTCGAGCGTCTGGAGCCCGGCCACCGCCCGCAGCAGCGTCGACTTGCCGCTGCCGCTCGGCCCCAGCACACACACGAGATCGTGCTCGGCGACCGCGAGGTCGACGGCGTCGAGCACCGCCCGCCCGCCGAAGCGCACGGTCGCGGTCTCAAGGCTCAGCAGCATCTAGAACTCCCCGGTCCGGTCGGTCCGTACCCGCTCCAACAGCAGCAAGGCCACCGCGCACACCACCATCAAGATCGTCGAAAGGGCCATCGCCTGGCCGTAGTTGAGGTCACCGGCCCGCCCGAGCAGCCGGGCCACGGCGACCGGCAGCGTCGGGTTGTCGGGCCGTGCGATGAAGACGGTCGCCCCGAACTCGCCCAGCGACACCGCGAAGGCGAACCCGGCCGCGACCAGCAGCGCCCGCCGCACCATCGGCAGATCGACCTCGCGCCACACCCGCCACGGCGACGCCCCGAGCACCGCCGCGGCCTCCCGCAGCCGCCCGTCCACCGCCCGCAGCACGGGCAGCATCGTCCGTACGACGAAGGGGACGCCGACCAGTGCCTGCGCGAGCGGCACCAGGATCCAACTGCTTCTGAGATTCAGCGGCGGCTCGTCCAGCGCGATCAGGAACCCGAACCCGACGGTCACCGCCGACACCCCCAGCGGCAGCATCAGCAACGCGTCGAAGCCTCGTACGAGACGTCCGGCACGCCTCGTCAGGGCCGCGGCCGCCAGACCACCGATCAGTACGGCGATGGCGGTGGCGGCGAGCGCGTACTCCAGGGAGTTGCCGATCGCCTCGATCGGCGCGACGAGGAAGATGCCGCTGTCGTCGGTCGTCAATGCCCTGTAGTACCCGAAGTCGGGGGCGTCCAGGGACCGCTGGACCAGCACGGCCAGCGGCAGCACGAGCAGTACGGCGATGGTCGCGAGGACCCCGGCCAGCAGCGCCCACTGCCCGGCCCCACGCGGCCGACGTGCGGTCGTCTCCGGGGCCACCAGACGCAGGGCGGTCTCGCGGCGCCGTACGGTCCAGGCGTGCACGGCGAGGATCGCGCCCACCGCGACGAACTGGATGATCGTCAGCACCGCCGCCGTGGAGAGGTCGAAGATCTCCGAGGTCTGCCGGTAGATCTCGACCTCGAGGGTCGAGAAGGTGGGGCCGCCGAGGATCTGCACCACACCGAAGGAGGTGAAGGTGAAGAGGAACACCATCAGCGCGGCGGCGGCCACGGCCGGGCTCAGGGCCGGCAACGTCACCTTCCGCCAGGCCGCGAGCCGGGAGGCGCCGAGCATCCGGGCGGCCTCCTCCTGACGCGGGTCGAGCTGTGACCAGAGCCCGCCGACCGTGCGGACGACGACCGCGTAGTTGAAGAAGACATGCGCGAGCAGGATCGCCCAGACCGTGGTGTCGAGCCGTACGCCCCACAGCTCGTCCAGGAGTCCGCCCCGGCCGACGAGGGCGAGGAACGCCGTACCGACGACGACTGTCGGCAGCACGAACGGCACGGTCACCACCGCCCGCAGCACCTGCTTGCCCCTGAAATCGAAGCGCGCGAAGACGTACGCGCCGGGGAGTGCGATCAGCAGCGTGAGCGCGGTCGAGGCGAGCGCCTGCCAGGTGGTGAACCACAGCACGTGCCGGATGTCGGACTGCGCGAGGACGTCCCAGATCCGACCGAGCTGCCAGACCCCGTCGACCTTGAGGCCGCGGGCCACGATCGCCGCCACGGGGTAGGCGAAGAAGACGCCGAAGAACGCGACGGGCAGGGCCATGAGCCCGAGCCGCGCCGCGCCTCCCCGGCGGGACTGCTCACGGGACTTCTTACCCGCCCGGGGCGTCACTTCAGTACGAGCGAGGTCCACGACTTGATCCACTGGTCACGGTTCTCGGCGATCTTGTCGGGGGCCATGGTCTCGGGGTCCTTGGCCTGCGGCCCGAACTCCGTGAACTCGGCCGGCACCTTCGCGCCCTCCACCACCGGGTAGACGAACATGTTCAGCGGCATGTCGTCCTGGAACTGCTTGGTGATCAGGAAGTCGATGAGCGCCTCGCCGCCCTTGGTGTTCTTCGCGTTGCTCAGCAGCCCCGCGTACTCGACCTGCCGGAAGCAGGTGCCGGTCGCGACGCCGGTCGGCGCGGTCTTCGGCTTCGGGTCCGCGTAGATGACCTCGGCGGGCGGCGAGGAGGCGTACGAGACGACGAGCGGCCGGTCCGCCTTGGCCTTCTTGCCGCCCGCGGAGCCGGAGAAGTCCTCGTTGTACGCCTGCTCCCAGCCGTCGACGACCTCGACGCCATTGGCCTTGAGCTTCGTCCAGTAGTCCTGCCAGCCGTCGTCCCCGTACTTGGCGGCGGTCCCGAGCAGGAAGCCGAGGCCGGGCGAGGACGTCGAGGCGTTCTCGGTGACGAGCAGGTTCTTGTACTCGGGCTTGATCAGATCATCGAAGGACTGCGGCGGCGTCAGCTTGTGTTCGGTGAAGTAGGCCTTGTCGTAGTTGACACAGATGTCGCCCGTGTCGATGGGCGTCACTCGGTGCTTGTCCTCGTCGACCCGGTACTCCGGGAGGATCTCGTCCGAGCCCTTGGCCTCGTAGGACTGGAAGAGCCCGTTGTCGAGCGCGCGGGACAGCAGGGTGTTGTCGACGCCGAAGAAGACGTCGCCCTGCGGGTTGTCCTTGGTGAGGATCGCCTTGTTGACGGCCTGCCCGGCGTCGCCGTCCTTGAGGACCTTGACCGTGTACCCGGACTCCTTCTCGAAGGCGCTCAGCACGTCCTTGGAGTAGGCGAAGGAGTCATGGCTGACGAGAGTCACGGTCTTGGAGTCGGCGCCGCTCCCGGAACCGGAGTCGGTCGAGCCGCACGCGGAAAGCGTGACGAGCCCGAGACCGACAACGACGGCCGTGATCGTCTTCTTCTTGCTCACTGAATTCCTCCTGGGATGACCAGGAAGAGACGCGGCCCTGCCCGGGAACCTCTGACAGTTCCCGGGCAGGGCGCAACAGCTTGAGTATTGACCGAACTTCCTACCCAGAATGACCTGGGCAAGGTTCTGAGGGTCTGCGGCCCGCCGGTGACCCGGCTACCGCACTCTCAGCGCTGTGGCGCTCCCCTGTCGGAATATGAAGATGTAGGAACTAAGGATGCACGTACGCAACCACGGTGGCCAGGCTACCGCTCGGTGGCCGCGAGCTGACCGCACGCCCCGTCGATCTCCTGACCACGGGTGTCCCGAACGGTGACCGGCACCCCGTGCGCCGCGATCGCTTCGACGAACGCCTTCTCGTCCTCGGGCCGCGAGGCGGTCCACTTCGAACCCGGCGTCGGGTTCAGCGGGATGAGATTGACATGCACGGGCTTGCCCTTGAGCATCCGCCCGAGCCGGTCACCACGCCAGGCCTGGTCGTTGATGTCCCTGATCAGCGCGTACTCGATGGAGAGCCGGCGCCCCGACTTGGCCGCGTACTCCCAGCCGGCGTCCAGCACCTCCCGCACCTGCCATCGTGTGTTCACCGGTACGAGGGTGTCGCGCAGCTCGTCGTCGGGTGCGTGGAGAGAGATGGCGAGGCGGCACTTGAAGCCCTCGTCGGACAGCCGGTTGATCGCCGGGACGAGCCCGACGGTCGAGACGGTGATGCCACGCTGCGAGAGACCGAGCCCGTCGGGCTCGGGGTCGGTCAGCGCGCGGATCGCCCCGACCACCCTCTTGTAGTTGGCCAGCGGCTCGCCCATGCCCATGAACACGATGTTGCTGAGCCGCGCCGGACCACCCGGGATCTCCCCGTCCCGAAGCGCCCGCATGCCATCGACGATCTGGTGCACGATCTCGCCGGTGGAGAGGTTCCGGTCGAGCCCGGCCTGCCCGGTCGCACAGAACGGGCAGTTCATCCCGCATCCGGCCTGCGAGCTGATGCACATGGTCACCCGGTCCGGGTACCGCATCAGCACGGACTCGACGAGCGTGCCGTCGAAGAGCCGCCACAAGGTCTTGCGGGTGGTCTCCTGGTCGGTCGACATATGCCGAACCACCGTCATCAGCTCAGGAAGCAACGCCTCCTGAAGCTTCCCGCGCGAGGCGGCCGGGATGTCCGTCCACTCCGCGGGGTCGTGCGCGTACCGCGCGAAGTAGTGCTGCGACAGCTGCTTGGCACGAAACGGCTTCTCACCGATCGCGGCAACCGCTTCTTTACGCTCAGCGGGCGTGAGATCGGCAAGATGCCGCGGCGGCTTCTTGGCTCCGCGCGGGGCGACGAATGTAAGTTCTCCGGGCTTAGGCATGGCTGTACCAGTGTCGCAGACATACGGAGAGGGGCTCGCCGCCCTGTGGACAACGAACCCCTCACCGACAAACCCGCACGTCAGCGACGTACAGACGCATTCACAACAGCAGGTCAGCCGGACCCGACGAAGATCACCAGCAGCAACCACACCACCGGAGCCGTGGGCAACAGCGAGTCCAGCCGGTCCATGATTCCGCCGTGCCCCGGCAGCAACGTGCCCATGTCCTTGATGCCCAGGTCACGCTTGATCATGGACTCGCCGAGGTCGCCGAGCGTGGCGCTGGCCGCGACCGCGAGGCCCAGGAGCAGGCCCTGCCACCAGGTGCCGTCGTCGATCAGGAACTCCATCAACAGCGCACCCGCCGCCATCGCGAAGGTGACCGCTCCGACCAGGCCCTCGCGGGTCTTGCCGGGGCTGATGCGCGGCGCCAGCTTGTGCTTGCCGAAGCGCCAGCCGATCGCGTACGCGCCCGTGTCACTGACCACGGCGAGCAGCAGGAACGTGAGTACCCGCCGTGAGCCGTCGTCGGCCGCGAGCATCAGCGCGACGAACGTGGCCAGGAACGGGATGTAGAAGGCCGCGAAGACACCGGCCGTGACGTCCCTCAGATAGCCCTCGGGGGGCTCCGTCATGCGCCAGACCAGGACGGCCAGTGCGGTGAGTGCCATCGCCACCCACGCACCCTCGGCGCCCCGGACGTAACCGGAGACGACCATCGCCGCACCGCCGAGCGCCAGCGGCACGAGAGGCGCCTTGATGCCCTTGCGCTCCTCCAGCCGCGAGGTGAGCTCCCACAGCCCCACCACCACGGCGACCGCTATCACGCCGATGAAGACGGCCTTGACGATGAGCAAGGACGCGACGATCACCACACCGAGCCCGACAGCCACTCCTATGGCCGCGCCCAAGTCCCGTCCCGCGCTCTTCTTCTGCGGTGCGGGGGCGGGCTGTGGGGCGCTGGGCATGGGCTCCTGCGGCTTCTGCGACGGGCCCCCGTAGGGCGGCGCCGTCGCCGGTGTGTCGTCGCGGAACAGGGGACCGCTCAGCCGAGCGGCCCCCCGGTCGTCATCCTGGTCTCCGCCATGTTCGGGTACGTCGGGCACGATGGGCATGGGCCGAGTGTGCTGCGCGTCATACGCATCGTATGCGGGACCCGCCGGGGCAGCCCCCTGGACAGGCCCCTGCTCGGACGGCCCCCAGTACCCGGCTTGTGGCGGCGGCGCCCAGGAAGAGTCGTTCATCAGACCTCGAGCAGCTCCGCTTCCTTGTGCTTGAGGAGCTCGTCCACCTGGGCGGCGTACTTCGCCGTGGTGTCGTCGAGTTCCTTCTCCGCACGGCGGCCCTCGTCCTCGCCGACCTCGCCGTCCTTGATCAGCTTGTCGATGGTCTCCTTCGCCTTGCGGCGAACGGAGCGGATCGAGATCTTGGCGTCCTCACCCTTGGTCTTGGCGACCTTGATGAACTCCTTGCGGCGCTCCTGGGTCAGCTCGGGGAACACCACCCGGATGATGTTGCCGTCGTTGCTCGGGTTGACACCCAGGTCGGAGTCGCGGATCGCCTGCTCGATGTTGCGCATCGCGCTCTTGTCGAACGGGGTCACCACCGCCATGCGCGGCTCGGGCACCGAGAACGAGGCCAGCTGGTTGATCGGCGTCAGTGCGCCGTAGTAGTCCGCCACGATCTTGTTGAACATCGCCGGGTGCGCACGACCGGTGCGGATCGCGGCGAAGTCCTCCTTGGCGACCACGACGGCCTTCTCCATCTTCTCCTCGGCCTCGAGGAGGGTCTCTTCGATCACCACTTGCTCCTGCGTCTTGAGTAGGCCCGGCAGCTGTTCCTCGTGGAGGTGGCAGCCGGCTGCGTCGCGTCTTGTTCCTGCACGGTTCCGGACCGGCAGGACATTGTCCATCCCCCGGTCGGGGTCCGTGTCCGGTCAGAGCTCGACCCCGGTCGGGGCCGGTCCCGTCAGGCCCGGCTGCTGTGTTCACCCACGAGTGTGCCGATCTTCTCACCCTTGACCGCCCGCGCGATATTGCCCTCCGCCAGGAGCTCGAAGACCAGGATGGGCAGCTTGTTGTCCCGGCACAGCGTGATGGCGGTCATGTCGGCGACCTTGAGGTCGCGGGTGATGACCTCGCCGTAGCTGAGCGAGTCGAACTTGACCGCCTCGGGGTTGGTCTTCGGGTCGGAGTCGTACACACCGTCGACACCGTTCTTGCCCATCAGCAGAGCCTCGGCGTCGATCTCCAGGGCGCGCTGGGCGGCAGTGGTGTCGGTGGAGAAGTACGGCATGCCCATACCGGCGCCGAAGATGACCACACGGCCCTTCTCCAGGTGCCGTACGGCGCGAAGCGGGATGTACGGCTCGGCGACCTGCCCCATGGTGATGGCGGTCTGGACACGGCTGTCGATGCCTTCCTTCTCCAGGAAGTCCTGGAGGGCCAGGCAGTTCATGACCGTGCCGAGCATGCCCATGTAGTCGGAGCGCGCCCGGTCCATGCCGCGCTGCTGGAGTTCCGCGCCGCGGAAGAAGTTGCCGCCGCCGATGACAACCGCGATCTGGGCGCCGCCGCGCACGACGGCCGCGATCTCACGGGCGATCTTGTGCACCACATCGGGATCGACGCCCAGTCCGCCGCCGCCGGCGAACGCCTCGCCGGAAAGCTTCAGCATGAAGCGTCCCGCGCCTTTGCCCTCGTCGGTCTTCTCGCCCTTGCCGGCCTGGGTGGTGGTCATGGATCTCTCGCCTCTTTACGTGTCACACATACGAAGAAGGCCATTGCCGCCGGGGTGTTGTTCGCATCCCATGCTCGGCAATGGCCTCCTCGTCAGATCTGCTGTCGTCCGACACGCACGCGCGCGTGCCCACGTACGCGGACGACTGCTGTCGACCCTAGCGGGGTCGGGCGTCGATCGCGGTACGGACTCAGATGCCGACCTTGATACGCACGAAGCGCTTCAGGGTGACACCGGCCTCGTCCAGAATCTTCTGGACGGACTTCTTGTTGTCGAGCGCGTACGGCTGACCGAGGAGGGTGGCCTCCTTGAAGAAGCCGTTGACGCGACCCTCGACGATCTTCGGAAGCGCGGCCTCCGGCTTGCCCTCCGCGCGCGTGGTCTCCTCGGCGACGCGACGCTCGGACTCGACGACCTCGGCCGGAACGTCCTCGCGGGAGAGGTACTTCGGCGCGAAGGCGGCGATGTGCTGCGCGATGCCCTTGGCAAGCTCGGCGTTCGGCTTGTCCAGCTCGACCAGAACACCGATCTGCGGGGGCAGGTCGGGCATGGTGCGGTGCATGTACGCGGCGACGTAGCCGCCGGAGAACTGGGCGAAGCGGTCCAGGACGATCTTCTCGCCCAGGTTCGCGTTGGCCTCGTCGACGAACGCCTGAACCGTCTTGCCGGCCTCGATCTCGGAGCCCAGGAGGGCGTCGAGGTCGGCCGGGGAGGACGCGACGACGTGCTCGGCGATCTGGTTGGCGACGGCCTGGAACTTCTCACCCTTGGCGACGAAGTCCGTCTCGCACTTCAGCTCGACCAGGACACCGGAGGAGTTGTCGTCGGCGATGATGGAGACCACAGCGCCGTTCTCGGCGGAGCGGCCCTCGCGCTTGGCGACGCCCTTCTGGCCCTTGATCCGCAGCGCCTCGACGGCCTTGTCGACGTTGCCGTCGGACTCGTCCAGCGCCTTCTTACAGTCCATCATGCCGGCGCCGGTGAGCTCACGGAGCTTCTTGACGTCGGCGGCGGTGTAGTTCGCCATGATTCCTGGAATCTCTCTCGAAGTCTGAAGATCTACGGGCCGAACGGCGGGGGCTTGGTGTGCCCCCGCCGTTCAGAACCCGAAGGGGTGAGGGGTCAGGCCTGCTCGGCGTCCGTGGCGGGGGCCTCGGCGGCGGGCGCCTCAGCGGCAACAACCTCGGCGGGAGCAACCTCGGCAGGAGCCTCAGCGGCAGGAGCCTCAGCGGCAGCGGCCTCGGCGGGAGCCTCGGCCTCTTCGGCGTCGGCGACCTTCTCGGTCTCGGCGGAGGTCTGGACCTCGGCGGCCGGAGCCTCGGCGTCGTCGGCCTTCTTCTCGCCCTCGAGCAGGTCGCGCTCCCACGCGGCGAGCGGCTCGGCCGCGGCCTTGTCACCCTCGGCGGCCTTGCCCACGCCGGAGCGGGAGATGAGGCCCTCGGCGACGGCGTCGGCGATCACGCGGGTGAGCAGGGTGACGGAGCGGATCGCGTCGTCGTTGCCCGGGATCTTGTAGTCGACCTCGTCGGGGTCGCAGTTGGTGTCGAGGATGGCGACGACCGGGATGTTGAGCTTCCGGGCCTCACCGACCGCGATGTGCTCCTTCTTGGTATCCACGATCCAGACGGCGCTGGGAACCTTGGACATCTCGCGGATACCACCGAGGGTCTTCTCCAGCTTGGCCTTCTCGCGCGAGAGCACGAGAAGCTCCTTCTTGGTGAGACCCGACGCGGCGACGTCGTCGAAGTCGATCTGCTCAAGCTCCTTGAGGCGCTGCAGACGCTTGTAGACGGTCGAGAAGTTGGTGAGCATGCCGCCCAGCCAGCGCTGGTTGACGTAGGGCATGCCGACGCGGGTGGCCTGCTCGGCGATGGCCTCCTGCGCCTGCTTCTTCGTGCCGACGAACATGACCGTGCCGCCGTGGGCGACGGTCTCCTTGACGAACTCGTAGGCGCGGTCGATGTACGACAGCGACTGGAGCAGGTCGATGATGTAGATGCCGTTGCGCTCCGTGAAGATGAAACGCTTCATCTTCGGGTTCCAACGACGGGTCTGGTGACCGAAGTGGACGCCGCTTTCCAGCAGCTCCCGCATCGTGACGACGGCCATGGCCGTTCTCCTTGGTGTTCTCGGTTGTGCCGCGCGTGCCGGACGGCACTCGCGCCTGACGCCCGCTTGCGCCTTGCCACTAGGGACCGAGAGGCGCTGACACCGGCTGTTTGATGGCCTGGAGTCGGGGCGTGCGAAGTCGACCCGGTCGCCCGGATCGCCACCAGAAGTGTACGGGACCCGAGAGGCACCGGGTGACGCCGCTTTCCACAACCGGCCGGTACTCCACAGATCCCGGCCATGATCGGCCCGATGCGGGACGGTTCTCGCATGCGAGCGAAACGATGTCTGCGTACGTGGCTGGGTTTGCTGCTGGGACTGACGGTGACCGTCCTGGGATCCCTGACCCCGTCCGCCCTGGCCCGGACGACCGGCCTGGCACCACCGGGTCCGCCCCGATCCCCGGGACCGCCCGCGGCAGCCGATCCGACGGTACCGACCGTCGCCCGCGCATGGCCCTTGGGCGTACGTCCCTCGGTCGTACGGGGCTGGGATCCCCCGGCGACGACATACGGCCGCGGTCACCGGGGCGTGGACCTCGCGGCGGCCCCGGGCACACCGGTACGGGCGGTCGCACCGGGCCGGGTGTCTTTCGCCGGCCGGGTCGCGGGGCGCGGAGTGGTCTCGGTGGAACTGACGGGCACAGGGACGCCGCCACTACGCACGACGTACGGGCCGGTACGGGCGTCGGTGGAGAAGGGCGCCGAGGTCGCGACGGGCGAGGTTCTGGGCACCGTGGACACCGTGGAACCAGGAAGTCCCCACTGCCCGACGTCATGCCTGCACTGGGGCCTGCTCAGAGGAAAGACATACCTGAACCCGCTGTCCCTGCTCCCACCTTGGCTGCTGAGCGGAGGCCCGTCCCGCTTGCTACCGGTGACCGGGCTTCAGCGATAGCCACCCCTGCGGTGGGCATGGGTGCCGCTACAACCGGTCCGTCCGTCCCAGCGATGGGCATGCCTGCCGCAGCAGCCAGTCCGTCCGTCCGTCCGCCCTAGCGATGGGCATGCCTGCCGCTGTAACCGGCCTCGCTGTGGGCATGCGTGCCGATAGGGGCGGCTCCCGTCCCAACGAAAGCGGCATCCCGCAAGCGCCGGGCCAGGCGGCCCACCCAGACCTCAGCCCCACGCCGGGTGCGCAGAAGCAGAGGCCCAGCCCCAACGCCGAGCCCCTGCAACAGAGCCTCAGCCCCGAACGCCCCGCAGAGCCATCGCGACCGCAGCGTCGGTGATGGACGTGGGATCCTCAGCCGCCCCCAGCTCAATCCGGCGCACAGCGGCGTCCACCACACCCTGAAGAAGCATCGCCGCCAACCGCGGCTCGGCATGCCCAAGCTCCCCGAGCGCCTCAACGATCATTGCCACAAGCCCGCCATGAGCCGCACGGATCTTCTCCCGAGCCCCGGCATCGAGCTCGCTCGCGGAGATGGCCACCACGGCCCGGTGCCGCCGGTCCCCGACAAGAGCCAGCTGCTGTCGGACATAGGCCTCGACCTTGGCCTCCGAGGTCTCCGCCCGCTGCATCGCGTCAGACACCTCCGTCGCCCAGACCGGGAAGTCCACCTCGCACAGCTCTTCGACAACGGCGGCCCGCGACCGGAAGTACTCATAGACGGAGGACCGCGCAAGCCCGGTGCGCTCGGCGAGAGCCGGGAAGGTCAGCGCCTCCGTCCCGCCCTCGGACAGCAGCGACCGCGCCGCGTCCAGCAGGGCGGCTCGCTGCATCGACCGGTGCTCGGCCACGGAGGCCGCTCGAATCCTTGGCACGGCCACCACTTTACGGACGGACCGCCCCGAACGGCACCCACCCCGATCACCCCACGATTGGAAGCCGCACCAAACAGGGACAAGACGGCGGCCGGCCACAGCCGAGGCAAGAGCGGAAAAACGCCGGCCGAAGGCGGGACACCAATGGGAACCCAGGGCGCCCCAGGACGGGACAAAGAGCGACAGAGACGATTCAGCGCCGCGCCCCCATCGAGGTCAGCGCCCGAAACTGGCCAGCTTCGCCCGCAGCTGAAGCACCGACTTCGTGTGGATCTGGCTCACCCGGCTCTCGGTCACCCCGAGCACATTGCCGATCTCGGCGAGCGTGAGCCCCTCGTAGTAGTACAGCGTGACCACGGTCTTCTCCCGGTCGGGCAGCGTGTTGATCGCCCGCGCGAGAAACCTCCGCAGCTCCCGGTCCTCCGCGACCTCCACCGGATTGTCGGCCGCGGTGTCCTCAAGGGTGTCCATCAGACTCAGCCGGTCACCGCCCTCGCCTCCGACGTGCAGCAGCTCCTCCAGAGCCACCACATTCGCCAGCGACAACTGACTGAAGACCGCGTGGAGTTCGTCAACGCCGATCCCCATCTCGGAGGCCACCTCGCCCTCGGACGGGGTACGCCGCAGTCGCGCCTCCAGCGTCGCGTAGGCCCGCTCCACATTGCGCGCCTTCTGCCGCACGGACCGCGGAATCCAGTCCAGCGCGCGCAGTTCGTCGATCATCGCGCCCCGGATGCGCGTGATCGCGTACGTCTCGAACTTGATCTCCCGTTCGATGTCGAACTTCTCGATCGCGTCGATCAGCCCGAACACCCCCGAGGAGACGAAGTCCGCCTGCTCGACATTGGCCGGCAGGCCGACACTCACCCGCCCGGCGACGTACTTCACCAGCGGCGAGTAGTGCAGGATCAACTGCTCCCGCAGCCGCTCGTCGCCCGTCGACTTGTACGACCGCCACAGCTCGTCGAGCGTCGAGGGAGCGGGCGGGCGCACGCTGCGGCCGTCACGGGCCGCCGGGGGGACCGCCGCCCGGTCGGACCCGGAGGTGTGCTGGGGCATTCGTCGCCTTGTGCCGTTCTGCTGTGAACTGGGGATGCCTGGGTGAGCTGTCGGTCTGATGTCGAGTTGCCTGTCTGCGCCGGAAACCCCGTGAGCGTAGCGTGACTGGAGCGTCGCAGTGCGCGAAGGTCGGGGGATCACCCCTGCGCAGGTACGTTCCGCTGGGCACCGCCCGGGGTCCCGGTGATCGCCCTGAGTGATCACCGGGAGACGCCAACTGCGGGAATTGCCAAGGCTGTCGGCGTTCGCCCGGACGGCCGAACACGCTCGGTCAACACCCGCTTCGAGGACCGCGGACGGAGATCATTGCCTGGCGTGTCAACTTCCAGCCGTCGCCGTGTCGTTCGACGAAACCAAGTGCTCGGAGTTCGTACAGTCTCCCGACCGCCTCGTCCGTCGTGGTCCCCGCGCCGCGGGCGACCTCCTCGACCCTCACCAGGCCACGGGCCGGCAGCGCGGCCAGCACCCGCCCGGCGCCCGGGTCGAGCAGATCGCGCGGAAGCACGGGCCCTCGCCGGTCGGGGGCCAGTTCTCCTATGTCGCCCACCAGCTCGGCGACTTCCGCGGCGTCGGAGACCAGGACCGCGTCCCCGCGCAACAGTTCGTGTACTCCGGCTGACAACCCGCTGGTGACGGGACCCGGCACCCCTATCGTGAACCGCCCGAGCCGCGCCGCCGCGCGTGCAGTGACCAGCGCGCCACTGCGGTACGCGGCCTCGACGACCACGGTCCCCCGGGTGAGCGCCGCGATGACCCTGTTCCGCAGGATGAATCTGCTCGGTGTGGGGTGGTCACCGGGCGGCAACTCCCCCACCACCAGACCCTGTTCGGCGATTCGGGTGATCAACTGGGAGTGCCCGCGCGGGTAGGGCTGGTCGACGCCGCAGGCCAGCACGGCGACGGTGGCGCCGCCCGCTCCAAGGGCTCCCCGGTGCGCGGCGCCGTCCACGCCGTAGGCGCCGCCCGACACCACCACCCAGCCCCGCTCCGCGAGCCCCGCGCCCAGCGTGGCCGCCATATGCGCGCCGTACTCGGTGCACGCCCGCGCTCCGACGACGGCGACGGAGCGCAGTGCCCATATCCGCAGACTGGGCTGCCCTCGTACCCAGAGTCCGATGGGCCTGGTGTCGCCCAGATCGTCGAGCTGGGCGGGCCACTGCGGCTCTCCGGGGCAGATGAATCTCACGCCGGCGTCCTGCGCCTGGGCCAGATCCCGCTCGGGCTGCATCCGGGCGGCCCGTCCCCGCAGCCCCTCCCACCGCTTCACACTCGCCCCGGGCAACGGTTCCCGTCCCTCCACGAGCCGCCGCGCCACCTCCACCGCCCCGAGCTCCCGCAGCCACCGCCCTCCGAGCTCGTCGCCGGGTTCGAAGACCCGCGTGAGGGCGACGCGGGCCATCCGTTCGTCGTACGTCATCACCGTGAACCGATCATCATCGGCACCCCTCGGGGGACCCCGGTGCGCAGTTGCAGGGCCAGGGCCACATCCCCGGCGTCCGGTCGGTCGTGTCCCGCGAGGTCGGCCACGGTCCAGGCGACGCGGAGGACCCGGTCCAGACCACGCGCGGTCAGCACTCCTCGCTCCAGTCCACGCTCCGCCTCGTCCATCGCTCCCGGCAGTGCCTGCCAGCGGCTGCGCAGTTCGCGTCCCGGCACCTCGCTGTTCGTGTGCCAGGTAGTGCCGGTCAACCGCGCGGCGGAACGCTCGCGAGCGGCACTCACCCGGTCGGCCACCGTCCGTGTCGACTCGCCCAGTGCTCCGGCCGCCGTCAGTTCGGACCGGGTGACGGGCTCCACCTCGACCCGCAGATCGATCCGGTCGATCAGCGGGCCGGAGAGCCTGGACTGGTACCGGCGGACCGAGGAGGGCGGGCACTCACAGATGTCGTTCGCCACGCTGAAGCGCCCACAGGGGCAGGGGTTGGCCGCGAGGACCATCAGGAACTTCGCCGGAAACCGCACGACACCGGCGCTGCGCGCGATCACGACATGCCCCGCCTCCAAAGGCTGCCGTAGGGCATCGAGGACAAAACTACTGAACTCTGGAGCTTCATCCAGAAAAAGAACACCCCTATGCGAAAGAGACACCGCACCGGGCCGGGCAAGCCCCTTGCCGCCGCCGACGAGCGACTGCATCGTCGCCGAATGGTGGGGCGCACAGTACGGCGGAATGTCCACCATCGGCTTGCCCGGTGGCAGTAGTCCCGCCACGGAGTGAATCGCCGTCACCTCCAGCGATTCCTGCCTGCTGAGGCGAGGCAGCAGCGAAGGCATCCGCTCGGCGAGCATGGTCTTGCCCGCGCCGGGCGGCCCCTGGAGGAAGACATGGTGTCCTCCGGCGGCCGCGACCTCCATGGCGGTTCGCGCCGACATCTGGCCGACCACGTCGGCGAGGTCGTGCCCCTGGTCGTGTTCCGGCAGAGCCATGCCGCACAGGCCGGTCGCCTCTCCCGTGCCCGGCATACGAAGCCCCGCCAGCAGCGGATCCGGCCGCCCCTGCTCGTCCGGATCCTCCTCGGGCACCGGTTCGTCCGTGAGCACGGCGATCAACTGCCGCAGGCTGCGGACGCCGAGCACGGAGATCCCCGGCACCAATGAGGCTTCCGCTGCCGCGCACTCCGGCACCACCACCTGTTCGTATCCCGCATTCGCGGCGGCCAGGACCGCCGGCAGGACTCCGCGTACCGGCCGGACCCGCCCGTCCAGGCCGAGCTCCCCGATCATCACGATGTCGCAGAGCACGCGTGGGTCGATCCGCTCGGAAGCCCCGAGCACCGCCGACGCCACGGCAAGATCAAACCCGCTGCCGCTCTTCGGCACCGACGCCGGGCTCAGCCCGACCGTCAGCTTCTTCTGTGGCCACAACGCCCCGGAATTCACGACGGCCGCCCGAACCCGGTCCTTGCTCTCCGTCAGGCTCTTGTCCGGCAGTCCTACGAGGGTGAACGCCGCGACACCGGGTTCCAGGCCCGCCTGGACCTCGACGACGACGCCCTCGACACCGACCAGGGCCACTGAGCACGTACGCGCGAACCCCATCAGGCCACCCCCCGCGCGTGCTCGACCACGGGTGCGCCGCGGTCGGGGAGGACAACGCCGATCAGGTCGATGCGGACGCCGCCAGGTGGGGCCCCGCCGTGTTCCTGGAGCCAGCGTTCGGCCAGGCTCCGCAGGCGTTGCACCTTGGCCGTCGTGACGGCCGCCATCGGGTGCTCGAAGGCTCCCGCCTTGCGGGTCTTGACCTCACAGACGACCAGCGCGTCACCGTCACGGGCCACGATGTCGATCTCGCCGGTCCTGCCGGAGCGCCAGTTGCGCGCCAGGACCGTCATCCCGGTCTCGGTCAGCCGCCGCGCGGCCAGATCCTCGCCGTACCTGCCGAGTGCGTTGCGTTGTGCGTTGCGTGTGTTCATGTCGGCACCACCTCCGGCGCCAACATTGCGGCCACTGCAGCCTGCTATTGGATCTTGGTGGACGGGCCGTCGCTTGTGGAAAACCCTGTCACCCACACAGGCGGGCGCCCGCCCCACGAGCGGACGCCCGACGAGCAGTCACCCCGTGTCATCAACCGCCCGGCAGCTCCAGATCGCTCTTGTTCAGCTCCTCGATATTCACGTCCTTGAACGTGAGTACCCTTACCTGCTTCACGAAGCGAGCGGGCCTGTACATGTCCCACACCCAGGCATCTGCCATGGATACCTCGAAAAACACCTCACCCTGGACCGAGTGCACCTGCATCTCGTAGTCATTGGTGAGGTAAAAGCGCCGTTCGGTCTCGATCACATATTTGAACAGACCGACGACATCGCGATACTCCCGATAGAGCTTGAGCTCCATCTCGGTCTCGTACTTCTCGAGGTCCTCGGCGCTCATGGCATGTTCCCCTTCAGCCGTGCGTCCCCCTATTGTGCGCCAGCCCCGCGAGCCCCTAGACGATTTCGGTGTCGAGGACCTCGGGTGTGGCCGGGGGACCTTCGTCGAGCACCCTGCGCAGCAGCTCGGCGAGTCTGGTCGGATACACCGTCTCATGTGCCTGGTTAAGTTCCTGGCACGTCCACCAACGCGCTCCGGCGACGCTGCGCCGTTCCAGCTCCGTCAGTCCGGCGGCGACCGGCGTCATCTGGGCCGTATTGGCCGTACGGGCCAGGTAGTACCACTCGTCCTGGTCCCAGCGGCGCCCCGCGAACGGAAAAGAACACACCCGCCGCCACAGCACCGGGCCCAGCTCGACCTCGGTGATACCGGTCTCCTCCGCAAGTTCCCGCAGTGCGGCCTCCTCGCGTGTCTCGTCGCCCTCCAGGCCGCCGCCGGGCGTGAACCACCAGTCGTCCGAGGGGTCGTCCGGCTCATGCCCGTGCAGCAGCAGAATCCGTTCGTCCGGGTCGAGCAGCACCACACGGGCCACCCTGCGCAGCCCGCCCTCGTACTCGTCCGGAGCCGCCGTCGCCCCGTCGTGCGGACTCCCCTCGTAGGGACCTCCGTCGTACGACACCTCAGCGGGCACCGGCGAGCTCCGTCCGGGCCCGGCCGCGTCGACCCGCGCGCTTGGCGACCGGACCGTACGCCGCACCGCCCAGGACGAGCACCGCGCCGGCCACCACCCCGCCGACGATCAGGCGCAGCGGTCCCGGCTCGGAGAGGCCGCCGAGCGTCTCGAAGCCGGTCGGCCGCTTGAGCATGCCGTTCACGGGCCAGACGACGGCGTCGACCCGCCCCTCGACGGCGCTGCGCGGCACGGTTCCACTGGCGGCGTCCGTCAGATGGGCGGTGGAGTCCAGGGAGCCGCTGCGTTCGTCACCGAGCAGGAACAGGTTGCCTTCCGGGACCGTCACGGTCGGGATGCTCGTGCTCTCGGCCGCCGAGCCCTTGGGGAGATATGGTTCGTCGATCTGCTTCCCGTTGACGGTCAGCTTGCCGTTCGTGCAGCAGGCGACCTCGTCGCCGCCGACGGCGACCACGCGCTTGACCATCGGCACATCGCCCCAGCTGGCCTCTTTGAAGACGACGACATCGCCGCGCCGGACGGCGTCGCCGTCGACGCGCTGTGCCAGCACGCGATCCCCGCCGTCGATCGTCGGCGTCATCGAAGTGGTGGGCACGGTGTACGGCCGGTAGATCACCGCCCCCCAGACGAACCCTCCGAGGAACAGCACAAGGCCCAGTGCGACAGCGACCCCGGACAGCACCTCTCCGGTCCGGCCGCCCGCCGGGGTGTTGCGTGTGCCGCCGCGCGCGGCCGTACTTGTCGAGCTCTCGCCACCCATGGATCGGCACCTTACCCGGGGGTACGGGCGGAGGTCAGCCCATGGTTGGGATCACGCACACGGGCCTCACCGACTCCTCACCGCGCCGCGGGACACCCGTACAACCCGCTGGGGCCGGTGCGCCCGGACGAATCCGAGCGCACCGGCCCCAGGAGGACGCTGCAGTGCGTTACTCGGACGTCTTGCGCCGCCGCCGCACCAGTACCAGCGGCACAGCCCCTACGAGCGCCAAGGCGCCCGGCGAGGTGATCGCGGCCGCCGCCTTGGTGTTGATGCCCGACTGGTCGAAGGTGTCCGGAACCGGGAGGGTGTCCCAGCGGTTGATGGGCCACGCCTTCACGATGGCGCGCCCGACGACCTCGTTCACCGGGACCATGCCGTGGTTCTTGTCCGTCTGGTTGTACCGCGAGTCCCGCGAGTTCTGGCGGTGGTCACCCATTACCCAGATTTTGCCGGTGGGAACGGTGACCTTGAACTGGCCGCCCTCCTCGTCGACGCTGCACGGGGTGTTCCCGGGGTACACGTACGGCTCGTTCAACGCCTTGCCGTTGACCGTCAGCGGTCCGGTGCCCTTGCACTCGATGGTGTCGCCGCCGACCCCGATGACCCGCTTGATGAGGTCCTTCTCCTGGGCGGACGGCATGAGACCGATCCAGCTGAGGACCGTCTGCAGGGCGTTCGGATCGGCCGCGGGCTCGCCGGCCAGCCAGGCGTCGGGATCGTGGAAGACGACGACCTCGCCGCGCTCCGGCTCGGAACCGAACCACGGGGTCAGCTTGTCGACGAGGACACGGTCACCCTGCTGGAGGGTGTTCTGCATCGAGTCCGAGGGGATCGAGAACGCCTGGACCAGGAAGGTCTTGATGAGCAGCGCGAGTACCAGGGCGATGCCGATCAGGATCGGCAGCTCCTTCCAGAAGGAGCGCTGCTTCTGTTTCCTCGACTGCTCGTCCTGCTCGGCGCGCTCCTGCTCGGCGCTGTCGTCCGCGGATCCGCTCTCGGAGACTTCGGCGTCTACAGCTGGGGCAGCCGAGTCGTCGGGCCGCTCCGGCCGCCCTTCGGGACCTTCGTGTCCGGACCGTGCGCCGACCGCCACATCCCCCACATCCACTCCTCACTCCGTGCCGCAGCCTGCGTCGGATTCGCCGCAGGCCCACCACTCCCATAACGAGCGGGAGTTCCGCAGGGCTCGGGAGCGGGATCAATCCGTCTGGATCCGCAGGGGCCACCATATGCGACGTGAGAAGAGCGGAAGTCGCCGCTCCAGGCGCGTCGGCCACCGACGCGTAGGTCCCTGGCTCCTCCAGCCGCGTCCAGTTCCCGATGGGCCAGGCGATGATCATGGCCCGGCCGACGACGGAGTCCTCGGAGACGGTGCCGCTGTACTGGTCGGTGCGGTGGTAACGGGAGTCGGCGGAATTGGACCGGTGATCGCCCATGACCCACAGGCGCCCCTCGGGCACCTTCACTTCGAACGCGAAGTCGGAGGGCTTGTCGCCGGCGAGGATGTACGGCTCACTCAGCGGCGTTCCGTTGACGGTCACCCGCCCTTGCGCGTCACAGCACTTGACCGTGTCGCCGCCGACCCCGACGACCCGCTTGATGAGGTCCTTCTCGTTGTCGGAAGGCAGCAGGCCGATGAAGGTGAGGCCTTGCTTGAACTGCTTGACGACGATGGGGTCGTCCGCCTTCTTGGTCTCCTCCGCGGTGAGCCAGCCGCCCGGGTCCTGGAAGACGACGACATCGCCGCGCTGGGGCTTGGAGCCGAACCACGGGGTGAACTTGTCGACCAGGACTCGGTCACCGATCTGGATCGTGCTCTCCATGGAGCCCGACGGGATCACGAACGCCTGGACGAGGAAGGTCTTCAGGACCAGGGCTATGAGCACCGCGACGCCGACGAGGAGGGGTATCTCCTTGACCGACGAACGCCGCCTGCGCCGCTTGATCTTGCGGGCCAGCTTGCGCCGTTCGACACGGCTGGGACGGGCCGCGCCACCGGACGCGCGCCGGGTCCCGGTCGGCAGCAGATTGTCGGCGGGATGACTGGAAACTCCGCGCTGTTTACCGCGGTTACCCATGGGCACCGTCCGCGGCGGGCACGCGCGCGTATGCGCCTGGGCGCGTCAGCCGGGTCCAGTGGTCCGAGGGCCAGGCGATCCAGTCCGCCCTGCCGATGACTTCGCCGACGGGGATCATGCCGCCTCCGGGTGAGCCCAGATGGTCACGGGAGTCCCTGGAGTCACTGCGATGATCGCCGAGGAGGAAGAGGGTGCCGTCGGGCACGACGACGTCGAAGGGCACGTCGGACGGGCTGTCACCCGGGTACAGAAACGTCGACTCGTCGACCGACCGCCCGTTCACCTCGACCTTCCCCTCCTTGTCGCAGCAGACCACATGGTCTCCCCCCACACCGACCACGCGCTTGATGTAGTCGGCGTTTCCGAAGTACCCGGTTCCGTCGAACACAACGACGTCACCTCGCTGCGGCTCAGCACCGAAACGGTACGCCAACTTATTTACGAGAACGCGGTCGCCAACCCTCAATCCCAACTCCATGGAGCCGCTGGGAATCTGAAAGGGCTGCATCACGAAGCTGCTGACAAGGAGCAGAAAGAGCAGGCAGACCAACGCGGTGAGAGTGATCCGCCCACCCGGGAGCCAGTCCGCTGCGCGGGCCACCAAAGCGAAACGCGACCGTCCCTCACGCCCCTCTGTGTCCGAGATCTCCTCGGACACACCAGGACGGGAGGAGCGGTCGCGCTCCGTGTGCTGTGCTTCGGTGTTCATCGGAGCCAGATGTTATCCGGCCCCCATGTGACACCTTCCTACTGGCTCGATCGCCTGCGGCTCACCGCGGTGGGGCGAGCTCAGTTGTAGCGCTTCTCCTTGATCTTCGCGGCCTTGCCGCGCAGGTCGCGCAGGTAGTAGAGCTTGGCGCGACGCACGTCACCGCGGGTGACGAGCTCGATCTTCTCGACGATCGGAGTGTGCACCGGGAAGGTGCGCTCGACGCCCACGGAGAAGGAGACCTTGCGGACCGTGAAGGTCTCACGGACACCGGCGCCCTGGCGGCGGATGACTACGCCCTTGAACTGCTGCACACGGGAGCGGTTGCCCTCGATGACGCGGACGTGGACGTTGACGGTGTCACCCGGGCGGAAGGCCGGGATGTCGGTGCGCAGCGACGCGCCGTCGACGGAGTCGAGCAGGTGAGTCATTTTGTCTGCTTTCTTCGTTGATGCCACAGGTCATCAACGGAAGTTGATTTCCCAGAAGAGGTGCTGTCTTCGTCGGGGCGGGCGTCGTGTCCCCCTGTGGCAGGGGCGCACGCCGGACGACGCACAACAGCTGCCTATTGTTCCACGGCCTCTGGCCTGCGCCAAAATCGGCCGTCGGGCCCGGGCTGCCAGCCCAGGATCGAGAGCATTTCGCGGTCCTTCTTGTCGAAGGCCGATGGATCGCAGCGCTCGATGAGGTCGGGCCGGTTCGCCGTCGTACGCCGCAGCGCCTCGTCCCGGCGCCAGCGGGCGATCTTCCCGTGGTGACCGCTGAGGAGCACCCCGGGGATGTCGCGGCCGCGCCACTCAGGGGGCTTGGTGTAGATCGGCCCCTCCAGGAGGTTGGCCATGGCCCCGGGTGCGAAGGAGTCGTCCCGGTGCGACTCCGCGTTGCCGAGGACACCCGGCAGCAGCCGGGCCACTGCCTCCGTGACGACGAGTACGGCCGCCTCACCGCCGGCCAGTACATAGTCCCCGATGGACACCTCGTAGACGGGCATCCGCGTCGCGTACTCGTCGATGACCCGGCGGTCGATGCCCTCGTAGCGGGCGGGCGTGAAGACCAGCCACGGGCGCTCGGAGAGCTCGACGGCGAGTTCCTGGGTGAAGGGGCGTCCGCTGGGGGTGGGCACCACCAGCACGGGCCCGTGCGAGCCCGACTCGTAGCCGTCCGCGAGTACGGAGTCCAAGGCGTCGCCCCACGGATCGGTCTTCATGACCATGCCGGGGCCGCCGCCGTACGGGGTGTCGTCGACCGTGTTGTGGCGGTCGTACGCCCACTCCCGAAGATCATGCACGTACACATTCAACAGTCCACGCGCGCGTGCCTTGCCGACCAGCGAGACGTTCAGGGGTTCCAGGTACTCGGGGAAGATCGTGACGACGTCGAGCCTCATCCGTTCTCGTCCTCCGACGAAACAACGATCTCGGCGTGTTCGTCGATGAGACCCGGCGGCGGGTCGATGACCGCCCGCTGCTCCTCCAGGTCGATCTCGGTGACGATCTCCTCGACGAACGGGATCAGCACCTCGGTCCCGTCCGGCCGCTCGACCACGAAGAGGTCCTGTGACGGCAGATGGGAGATCTCGGTGATCCGCCCGATCTCGGTGCCGTCGACCGTGACGACATCCAGGTCCATCAGCTGATGGTCGTAGTACTCGTCCGGGTCCTCGGGCTTGTCCTCCGGGTCGACCTCGGCGATGAGCAGGGTGTTGCGCAGCGCCTCGGCGGCGTTCCGGTCGCGGACCCCCTCGAAGCGCAGCAGGAGACGGCCGCTGTGGACATGGCCCGTCTCGATGGTCAGCGGTCCGGCGGAGGCCGGGTCGGTGAGCAGGACGGCGCCGGGCCCGAGCCTGAGTTCCGGCTCGTCCGTACGTACCTCAACGGTGACCTCGCCCTTGATGCCATGGGCACGGCCGACGCGAGCGACTACCAGCTGCACTGTGCTTGATCTCCTGTCGGTACGACTACGGGCCGGGGACGGCCGACAGGCCCTCCCCGGCCCGTAGCCGGTGCTGCGTGTACGTCAGCGGACGTGATCCACGTCGACAAGGTCGACGCGAACCCCGCGGCCGCCGATGGCACCCACGACGGTACGCAGAGCGCGCGCGGTGCGGCCATTGCGGCCGATCACCTTACCGAGGTCGTCGGGATGGACCCGGACCTCGAGAACGCGTCCGCGGCGCAGGTCGCGCGAGGCGACCTGCACATCGTCGGGGTTGTCGACAATGCCCTTCACGAGGTGCTCGAGAGCCTCCTCGAGCATGCTCAGGCCTCGGTCGACGCGGACTCGGCGGAGGCCTCGTCCTTCTTCTCAGCCTTCTTCTTCTGGGTGATGGCCTCACCCTTGCTCGCGTCTTCGCCACCGAGGGCGTCGAAGAGCGGGCGCGCGGCCTTCGGCTCGGCCACGAGCAGCGGAGCCGGGGCGGGCAGGCCCTTGAACTTCTGCCAGTCGCCGGTCAGCTTGAGGATGGCGAGAACCGGCTCGGTCGGCTGCGCGCCGACACCCAGCCAGTACTGCGCACGCTCGGCGTCGACCTCGATGCGCGAGGGGTTCTGCACCGGGTGGTACAGGCCGATCTCCTCGATGGCCCTGCCGTCACGGCGGGTACGGGAGTCGGCGACGACGATGCGGTAGTGCGGCGAACGGATCTTGCCCAGACGCTTCAGCTTGATCTTGACTGCCACGGAAGTGGTCTCTCCTGGTCTTGACGTGGTTGGGCACGGCGAGATGGCCGCGTGGGGTTGCGGTACCCGAGTGCCCGATGGACGCGTCAGTCGGAGGAGAGAGGGGTCCTATGCGACTGTCGAGTACAGCTGACCATTCTGCCACACCCTGATGTGCGGCAGGACCTCGGTGGCGCCCTTACCTGGGCACGACGACTCCGACGCCCGGACGAGCCGGGCCTCGACCGCGTGTTCCGGCACCCACGAGGTGCCGCATCTCACCGTCGAGACCGACTCAAGCCGACCGGGCCCACCCCGCGACCCGGCGCATACGGGCTCCCGCCTCAGCCCGCCGCCGCGCCGACCACCTCAGGAATCCGGAACGGTTTGCCGCACCCCCCGCACACGATCGGCGCCTGCGCCAGCACCGACGGAACGACCCGTACGTTGCGGCCGCAGTCGCACACCGCCTTCACGCGTACGCCTCCTCCGGAGGAGCCGTGCCTGGCGGCCGGTCCCCGGAAGCTGCGGGCCGTGTCCGCGGCGGTCGCGACGGTGTGTGCCTTGAGGGAGCGCTGCAACCGCTCGATGGTCGGGCGGTAGCGTCGCTTCGCCTCGGGGTTGAGCATGACCAGCGAGAAGCCACTACTGGGGTGTGGCTCCTCGGGGTGGTCCAGGCCCAACTCCTCGGCGATCGCGAGGAATCTGCGGTTGTGGTAGCGGCCGGCGCGGGAGGTGTCGCGGACTCCGCGCGCGGCTGCGATGCCATGGACTGCCTCATGAAGCAGTCGCTCGAAGGAGAGCTCGTGTCCGCAGGCGGACGACGACTCTCCGATCAGGGACTCTGGCGCGGCAAGATCGGGCAGTTCGGTGTGGTACCGCTGAATATCGGCCCACGCCTCTGCCAGCTCTGCGGCGAGAACAGGTGGTGTCGTGCTCACGTAATCACAACGAGCCTGGGTGCCCCAGTGTTCCTATTCCGGGGCATCCCAAATAATTTGCACGTACCCGTCAGTTGCCGCTGATGCGTCCGGACGAGGGCGGGTGCGCTGATCTGCGGAGAAGCCTCACAGTTCATACCTAGCCGGTACGTAGACACCCGTACGCCCCTGCGCGTAGACGAGGTCCGCGCTCCGGGGCACCTGCGGTCATCAGATGCGCAAGAGGCGTTTCGGTCGCACTTGGACAAACCTAGTACGCGCGCGCCACGAGAGCGACGTTACCGGGTGAATCGTCGGAGTCGGGCACCGACCCGTCCGCAGCGATCAGGCACCGTACGGTCACGGAGTGCTCGGCCAGTCTGGCCTCGCCTTCTTCGCCGAGGTCAGCCCACGGAATACGCGCCCAGCCGCCGGCCACAGCCGCCTCGACGGCCTCCTCGACCGTCGAGACCTCCGCCGTCCGGGACTCACGCCGCGCGCGCGACTGCTCGAGAAGCAGCGCCTGGTCCTCTTCGAGGGCGGCGGGAAGCAGGCTTACGAGGCTGTCGATCGCCACCGGCTCCTTGCCGCCGCGGATACGACGGACCAGCATCGCGGTGCCGTTCTCCAGGTCACGGGGTCCGACCTCGATACGTACGGGCACACCCTTGAGCTCCCAGTCGACGGCGCGGCGCCCGAAAGGCGTGTCCGTGCGGTCGTCCACGTGCACCCGCACACCCGCCGCCTTCAACTGATCGCCGATTTCGCGGACCTTGGCCAGAACCGCATCGTCGCCCTTGATGGCGAGGACGACGGCCTGCACGGCGGCGAGCCGCGGCGGCACGCGCAACCCGTTGTCGTCACCGTGCGACATGATCAGGCCACCCACCATGCGGGTCGACGACCCCCAGGAGGTCTGCCAGACGAGCTCCTGCTTGCCGTCCCTGGACAGGAACTGGGTGTGGAAGGCCTTCGCGAAGTTCTGCCCGAGCTCGTGACTGGTGCCCATCTGCAGGGCCTTGCCATCGCCCATCATGGCTTCGAGAGTGAGGGTGTTGATGGCTCCGGCGAACCGCTCGCTCGCCGTCTTGCGCCCGAGTACGACATCGATCCCGAGGACGTTGACCATGAAGTCGGCGTACACCTTGTCGTGGATGTACGCGGCGTAGTCCCTGGCCTCCTCGTACGTGGCGTGGGCGGTGTGCCCTTCCTGCCACAGGAACTCGGTCGTACGGAGGAACACCCGCGGGCGCATCTCCCAACGGACCACGTTCGCCCACTGGTTGATCAGCAGCGGCAGGTCGCGGTAGCTCTGTACCCACTTGGAGAAGTAGTCGTTGATGATCGTCTCGGAGGTGGGTCGGACGACGATCGGCTCCTCCAGCTCCTTGCCGCCGCCGTGCGTGACGACCGCGAGCTCCGGGGCGAAGCCCTCGACGTGCTCGGCCTCCCTCGTCAGGTACGACTGCGGGATGAAGAGCGGGAAGTACGCGTTCTGGG
The DNA here is from genome assembly GCF_040683495.1 of Streptomyces sp. NPDC093544. Classification (NCBI taxonomy): domain Bacteria; kingdom Bacillati; phylum Actinomycetota; class Actinomycetes; order Kitasatosporales; family Streptomycetaceae; genus Streptomyces; species Streptomyces sp. NPDC093544. Next base: position 161,476 of record NZ_JBFBEA010000003.1, read on the forward strand.
CACCCGCTTCCTTGATCCGGGCGTCCATCTCCTGCTGCATCCGCTCCCACAGCCCGTACCCGTACGGTCGGATGACCATGGTGCCGCGCACCGGACCGTTGTCTGCCAACTCGGCCTTGTTGATCAGGTCCTGGTACCAGCGCGGGAAATCATCCGCCTGGGGCGTGAGAACAGGTGCCTTAGCCATGGCGCGATGGTACGGGCACATGTTGCCGGGACGTGAATTCTTATCGAGGGCACAGCCGGCGCACAAACCGGGCGCCGCAACCCCTGGACGACACGTCGAGCGCGGAGTTACCTGGCTTACGGGGGAAGTGCGGCGCACTGCTACGGGGGCCAGGGGAGACGGGGCGCAGCGACAACTCTCGGCGGATTGGGGAGCTTTCGATGACACCTACGCTCGTGCGGCAGCACCTACCTCACGCGGGGCCGACGCCCCGGGTGGACCCGTGTGCACGCGCGCGTGACTGGGCCGAGATCCAGGAGCGGATGCTGGTACCGCTCCACGAGGCCGTCTACGAGCGACTTGAAGTGGGCGCCGGAACACGGCTGCTCGGCCTGCGCTGCGGCTCCGGGCTATCCCTCCTGATGGCGGCCTCGCGGGGCGCCGCGGTCACCGGTGTCGACTCCAGGTCGCCCGAACGAGTGGCCCTCGCGCGGGAGCGGTTCCTGCCCCAGACGTGTGGCACGCGCGTGCGTGCTGGCACCCGTCTCGTCGACGGCATCCCTGAAGACGTGGCCGACGCGGCGGCACCTCCGTTCAACCTGATCACCGCGTTCGAGCCCATCGGATGTGTGGCCGGCGACTCCGAAGGGCTCGCCGAGCTCCTGGACTCGGCGACTCCGCTCGCCGAACGGGGGGCGACCGTGGTGCTCGCCGGGTGGGGGCCGCCGGAGCGGTGCGCCACCTCGTCCGTGTTGCGGGTCGCCACCAAGCTGGCCGAGCCCCTGCGGAGGGCGGGCAGTTGGCGGGCCGCCCGTCGTGACGACCTCGAGGACGTCGCCCAGCGTGCCGGGCTCAGGCCGGACGGGTCGGGGCGGGTCGCCTGTCCGTTCGGGTATGCCGATGTGGACAGTGCGGTGCGGGGGCTGTTGTCGACCGGGCTGTTCGACGCGGCGGTCGGTGCGACGGACGAGGCACAGGTCGACAAGGAGCTCCGGGAGGCGCTGCATCCCCACCGGCGGCGGGACGGCGCGGTGTGGATGCCGAACGTCTTCCGGTACCTGATCGCCCGTACGGGGTGAGGTGACAGGCGTTTTTCGCCCCCTCCGCCCCTTCCCGTCCCGTACCTGGGGGCTGCGCCCCCAGACCCCCCTTCGGCCTGGACGGCCTCGTCCTCAAACGCCGGACGGGCTGGAACGGGGCGTAGCCCCGGGAATACGGAACGGGAATGGGCGGAGGGTGCGAACAAACCCCACCTACGCCAGCCGCTTCACCCCCGCGATCCGATACGCGTCCGCCTCCTCCAGCGTCTCGTTCGCCAGCAACGCCTCGGCCAGGGCGTTCAACTGCCCCCGGTGATCGCGGAGCTTCTGGCACGCCTCCTCGTAGCATTCGTCGACGATGCGGCGCATCTCGTGATCGATCACGTCGAGGGTCGCCGGAGCGGCGGAGAGGCCGTAGGCCTGCTGGGCGTCGTTCGGGAGGGCGGAGAGCCGGCCCACCCGTTCGCTCATGCCCCAGCGGGCGACCATGCCGCGCGCGAGGTTCGTGACCTGCTCCAGGTCGTTCTCCGAACCCGTCGTGACGACTCCGTAGACGACGTGTTCGGCGGCCATGCCTCCCAGGGCACCGATGATGCGACCGCGCAGGTACTCCTCCGTGTACGCGTAACGGTCCGCGTCCGGGGTGGAGAGCGTGACGCCCAGGGCACGCCCGCGCGGGACGATGGTGATCTTGCGAACCGGGTCGGCGCCGGGCTGGAGCATGCCGAGAAGGGCGTGGCCGCTCTCGTGGTAGGCGGTGCGACGACGTTCCTCGTCGGGCATCACCAAGGGCCGTTCGGCGCCCAGTTGCACCTTTTCGAGCGCTTCGGAAAGGTCCGGCTGCGTCACCTGGTCCTGCTTGCGCTTGACCGCGAGGAGCGCCGCCTCGTTGGCGAGGTTGGCCAGATCAGCGCCGGTCATGCCCGGAGTCGAACGGGCCACCTGGGCCAGATCCACGTCCGGGGCCAGCGGAATCCCCCGGGTGTGGATCTCCAGGATCGCCTCGCGGCCGCCACGGTCGGGTGGCGAGACGTTGACGACGCGGTCGAAGCGACCGGGGCGGGTGAGTGCAGGGTCCAGGATGTCCGCACGGTTCGTCGCCGCGATGACGATGACCCCCTCCGAGCCCGAGAAGCCGTCCATCTCGGTCAGGATCTGGTTCAGTGTCTGCTCGCGCTCGTCGTGGCCGCCCATGCCCGAACCGCCGGCCCGCGCCCGCCCGATCGTGTCGATCTCGTCGATGAAGATGATGGAGGGGGCCACCTTGCGGGCCTCCCCGAACAGTTCGCGGACCCGGGACGCACCCACGCCCACGATCATCTCGATGAACTCGGACGCCGAGGCCGAGAAGAACGGCACACCCGCCTCCCCCGCGACCGCCCGCGCGAGCAGCGTCTTGCCGGTGCCGGGAGGGCCGGCCAGCAGCACCCCGCGGGGCATCTTGGCGCCCATCTTCCGGTACTCGTCGGGGTTCTTGAGGAAGTCCACGACGTCGTTCAGTTCGCCCTCGACCTCGTCGATCCCGGCCACGTCGGCGAACGTCGTGCGCTGGGCGCCGGGCTGCAGCTCGACCGGTTTCGGCGGCGCCTTGCGGCCGAGCATGCCGCCCGCGCCGCCCATGCCCGCTCTCATCCGCCGGGCGATGAAGATCCACAGGACGACGAGCAGCAGCATCGGCGCGAGCGAGATCAGCAGGTTGGACAGGAAACTGCGCTGCTGGACCACCGGCTCGGCGGTCACCGTGACGTTGTGCTTCTCCAGGTTCTCCCAGAGCTGGTCGTCCGCGAAGGACGGCCGCTGGGTCTTGAACTTGGTGTACTTCCCGTCGCCCTCCGGGTTGTCCAGGGCGTTCTTCAGCTGGCCCTGGATCGCGTCACCCGTGGCGTAGATCTTGGTGACGTTGCCGCCGTCGACCTGCTTGCTGAACTCCGTGTACGAGATCGTCGGCTCGTCACCGTCGTTGAAGAAGGACAGCACCAGGTTGGCGATCAGGTACACGACCAGGGCGGTGAGGATCAGACCGCCCCAGCCGCCCGGCATCTTCTTCCTGCCGGAAGGCGGCGGCGTCGGCTCGGGCGGAGTGCCCTCGGTACGCCACGGCTGGTCATGGGTCTTGCGTGGCGGCACAGGGTTGCTCATATCCGGACGTTACGACAGGAAAAGAGCGCCAGCACCCGCAGAGAACGCACCGGGGGCGCCCCCGAACAGGAGGGCGCCCCCAGCCTCGTACGAGAAAGAACCCCGTACGCGACGAACCGTCAGCCCATGAACTTCTTGAACTCGTCCGGCAGCTCGAAGTCCTGGGGCGCCTGCTGGGGCAGTCCGAGGGCGCCGCCCGGCTGGGCGCCGGCCTCGCGGCGGGCCGCGGCCTCCGCCTCCTCCTGCTTGCGCTTCATCGGGTTTCCGGAGCGCTGCTTGCCCTTGGCCTGCTTCTGCTTCTTCTTGGTGCGGCCCGGACCGCCGCCCATACCCGGCACACCTGGCATACCCGGCATTCCGCCGCCCTGGGCCATGCGGGACATCATCTTGCGCGCCTCGAAGAAGCGCTCGACCAGGCCCTTGACCGCGCTGACGTCGACGCCGGAGCCCTTGGCGATACGGGCGCGGCGCGAGCCGTTGATGATCGTCGGCTCGTGGCGCTCGCCCGGGGTCATCGATTTGATGATCGCGGCCGTGCGGTCGACATCGCGCTCGTCGAGGTTGGCGATCTGGTCCTTGATCTGGCCCATGCCCGGGAGCATGCCGAGCAGCTTGCTGATGCTGCCCATCTTCCGGACCTGTTCCATCTGGGCCAGGAAGTCGTCGAGCGTGAAGTCCTGGCCCTTCTTCGACGCCAGCTTGGAGGCCATTTCCTGGGCCTCTTCTTGGCTGAACGTCTTCTCCGCCTGCTCGATCAGGGTGAGCAGGTCACCCATGTCGAGGATGCGGGAGGCCATCCGGTCCGGGTGGAACGCGTCGAAGTCGTCGAGCTTCTCGCCGTTCGACGCGAACATGATCGGCTTGCCGGTGACCGACGCGATGGAGAGGGCCGCGCCGCCTCGGGCGTCGCCGTCGAGCTTCGAGAGCACCACACCGTCGAAGCCAACGCCGTCACGGAAGGACTCCGCGGTGTTGACCGCGTCCTGACCGATCATCGCGTCGACGACGAAGAGGATCTCGTCCGGGCTGACGGCGTCCCTGATGTCCGCTGCCTGCCGCATCAGCTCCTGGTCGATACCCAGGCGGCCCGCGGTGTCCACGATCACGATGTCGTGGACCTTCGTCTTGGCGAACTCGATGGAGTCCTTGGCGACCTTGACCGGGTCACCGACGCCGTTGCCCGGCTCGGGCGCGTAGACGGCGACGCCCGCGCGCTCGGCGACGACGCTGAGCTGGGTCACGGCGTTCGGGCGCTGGAGGTCGGCGGCGACGAGGATCGGGGAGTGGCCCTGGTCCTTCAGCCACTTGCCGAGCTTGCCCGCGAGCGTGGTCTTACCGGCACCCTGGAGACCCGCCAGCATGATCACGGTGGGCGGGTTCTTGGCGAACCGGAGACGGCGGGTCTCGCCGCCGAGGATCGTGACGAGCTCCTCGTTCACGACCTTCAGGACCTGCTGGGCCGGGTTCAGCGCCTTGGAGACCTCGGCGCCGAGGGCGCGTTCCTTGACGTTCTTGATGAAGGTCCGCACGACCGGCAGCGCCACGTCGGCTTCGAGGAGCGCGATACGGATCTCGCGTGCGGTGGCGTCGATGTCAGCTTCGGACAGCCGGCCCTTGCCCCGCAGGTTCTTGAACGTCGCTGAGAGGCGATCGGAGAGAGTATCGAACACGGCGCTCGTCTGTCCTCAGGGGTCGGGGGCGATGGGAATCGCCCTCCAGGGTATCTGGCCGCGCGCGGAAGGGACTCCACCGCGTTCGTACGAGGCTCGGGCACCCCTCGTATTCGGACTCACACCGCGTTCGTACGACGCCGGAGGCATCCCCCGTACCCGGGCTCACCTCGCGCTCGGACGACCGCACGCGGGCTCACCCCCGCAGCATCTCCTCCAGCGCACGGGCTACCGAAGCCGCCTCCTCCCCCGGCAGGGGCGCGCCCTTCGCCCCCGTCACATAGAAGGCGTCCACGGCGTTGGCGCCCAGCGTCGACACATGCATGCTCCGCACCCGTACGTTCGCCTCCTCGAAAGCCCGCCCGATGCGGTGCAGCAGGCCGGGGGCGTCATGGGCGCGGACCTCGATGACGGTGGCATGGCGTGATGCCGCCGGGGCGACCGTCACCCGGGGCGGCGGCGCGATCGTGCCCCGGCGCCGGGGGTAGGCGGCGTCCCGCTCGGCGAGCCGGGCCGCGATGTCGAGGGAGCCGTCCAGGGCGCGTACGAGATCGGCGCGCAGGCGGGCGGCCTGGGGCAGCGAGCCGTACTCGGCGGCGACCCGCCAGTTGAGCAGCAGGACCGAGCCCTCGACGCCGTCGGGCAGGTCGAGGGCGCGGAGTCCGGCCGTGCGGACGGTCAGCCGGTGCATGGCGAGGACGCCCGCGACGGCGGGGAGCACACCGGGCTGGTCGGGTACGGCGATGAGGAGCTCCACGCCCAGCGGCTCCGGGTCGTGCGACGCGGACGTGGCGACGGCCTCGGAGTCGACCGGTTCGGTCTGGGCGCGCAGCGACAGTACGGGCCCGCCCGTGCGGAACGACTCGATCGAGAGCCGTTCCTGTTCGGCCGTGGGGGCCGCGGCCTCAGGCTCCTCGGGGGCGTCCCCGGAGAGCGACGCCGAGACCCGCTTCACCAGGTCGGTGACCAGGGAGCTGCGCCACGAGGACCAGGCGGCGGGCCCAGTGGCCAGTGCGTCCGCCTCGGTGAGCGCGTGCAGCAGTTCGAGCGTGCCCTGCGAGCCGACCGCCTCGGCGACCGAGCGGACGGTGGCCGGGTCCTCCAGATCGCGCCGGGTCGCGGTGTCGATGAGCAGCAGATGATGGCGTACGAGGGTGGCGAGCACGGCAACGTCCGCGCGGTCGAAGCCGATCCGGGCGGCCACGTCCCGCGCGATGATCTCGCCCGCCACGGAGTGGTCGCCGGGCCAGCCCTTGCCGATGTCGTGCAGCAGGGAGGCGACGAGGAGCAGGTCGGGGCGGCCCACGCGGCGGGCCAGTTCGGAGGCGCGTACGGCCGTCTCGATGAGGTGGCGGTCGACGGTCCAGATGTGGACGGCGTTGCGCTGCGGCCGGCAGCGCACGCGCTCCCAGTCGGGCAGCAGCCGGGTGATCAGGCCCTCCGCCTCCAGCGCCTCCCAGACCTCGATGGTGGGGCGGCCGGAGCCGAGGAGCGTGACGAGTTGTTCGCGGGCCTCGGCGGGCCAGGGCGTGGGCAACGGGCGCGCGGCGGCGGCCATGCGCCTTACGGCGTGCAGGGAGAGCGGAAGTCCTGACTGCGCCGCCGCAGCGGCGGCGCGCAGCGGGAGCACGGGGTCGCGCTCGGGGCGCGCGGCGCGTGCGAGCACCACCTCGCCGTCCTGCTCGACCACGCCCTCGGCGAGCGGTGAGCGCTCCGCGGCGGGCTTGGCGCCGCCGCTGAGCATGGCGCGCAGGCGTGGACGCACGGCACGCGACCGCAGTACACGCCCCACTTCGCGCCACGTCACATCGCTCGCATACGAAACGACGCGCGCCGCCTCGTACACCTGGCGCAGCAGTGTGTCGGCGTCAAGGAGGCCCAGTTCCGCGGCGACCTGGTCCTGTTCCTGGAGCGCGAGGCGGTCGGTGGCGCGTCCGGTGGTGAGGTGCAGTGCGTCGCGGACGTCCAGGAGGCGCCTGCGTGCGTCGCTGAGGCCTTCGCGGGGTGCGTCCGCGAGCCAGGAGGCGGCTACGGCGCGCAGCGCGGTCGCGTCACGCAGCCCGCCGCGCGCCTCCTTCAGGTCCGGTTCGAGGAGGTACTGGAGTTCGCCCTGGCGCTCGGCCCGTTCGGCGCACAGCTCCTGGAGTTCGGGGAGACGTTTCGGTGCCTGGTTGCGCCAGTCGGCGAGGACGGCCGTACGCAGTGAGGCGGTGAGGCCGAGGTCGCCCGCGATGTGCCGGGCGTCGAGCAGGCCCAGCTGGACCTTGAGGTCCTCACTCGCGGTCTTGCGGGCCTCGGTGGGCGTACGGACGGAGTGGTCGAGGGCGAGGCCGAGGTCCCAGACGGGGTACCAGATGCGGTCGGCCAGGGCGGCCACGGCGCCGGAGTCGCTGCCGTCGTGCAGGAGGAGCAGGTCGAGGTCGCTGCGTGGGGAGAGCTCGCCTCTGCCGTAGCCGCCGACGGCGACGAGCGAGACGCCGCGCAGCGCCTCGGAGCCGGCGTCGAAGAGGCCGGTGAGCCAGTCGTCGGTGAGTTCGGCCAGGGCTGCACGACGCGGCGGCCCGGACTGTGCCTCCCCCTGGAGGAGGCGCAGCCGGGCCGCCGCATAGCCGCTGGGTCCCGAGTCCTCTGCTTCGGAACGCGTGTCCGTACTCGTCACCCAGCGACTCCTGTCTTTCTTTGTCTCTTTAGAGCGCGTCCGGGCCGCGCTCGCCGGTCCTGACCCGGACGGCGGTCTCGACCGGGATCGACCAGACCTTGCCGTCACCGATCTTGCCGGTGCGAGCCGCCTTGACGATGACGTCGATCAGGCCTTCGGCGTCGTCGTCCTCGGCCAGCACCTCGATGCGGATCTTGGGAACCAGGTCGACCGTGTACTCGGCACCACGGTAGACCTCGGTGTGTCCCCGCTGCCGACCGTAGCCGCTGGCCTCGGTGACCGTCAGACCGTGTACCCCGAAGGCCTGCAGGGCCTCCTTGATCTCGTCGAGCCGGTGAGGCTTCACGACGGCAGTGATGAGCTTCATGCGTCCACCTTCTTGGCAGTGCCCTCAGCGGGGGTCGGGGTGGAAGTGAAGCCCGCACCACCGCCGGTGCCGCTGAAGTCGTATGCGGTCTCGGCGTGCTCGGCCTGGTCGATGCCCGCGACCTCTTCGTCCTCGCTGACCCGCATCCCGATCGTCTTGTCGATCAGGAAGGCGAGGATCGCGGAGGCGATGAGGGAGTAGGCGAGGACGGCGCCGACACCAGCGCACTGCTTCCAGAACTGGGTCAGGCCGCCGCCGTAGAAGAGGCCCTCGACATCGGACTGGCCCTTGCCGGAGGCGAAGAAGCCGATGAGCAGGGAGCCGGCGACACCGCCGACGAGGTGGACACCGACGACGTCGAGCGAGTCGTCGTAGCCGAACTTGTACTTCAGGCCGACGGCCATGGCGCACAGCACACCGGCGATGACGCCGACGGCGATCGCGCCGAGCGGGGAGACCGCACCGCCGGACGGGGTGATCGCGACCAGACCGGCGACCGCACCGGAGGCGGCACCGAGCGTGGTGAACGCGCCGTGCCGGATCTTCTCGTAGGCGAGCCAGGCGAGCATCGCAGCGGCGGTGGCGATCTGCGTGTTGAGGAACATCAGCGCGCCGACACCGTCGTCGTTGCCGAGCCACGAGCCCGCGTTGAATCCGAACCAGCCGAACCACAGGAGACCGGCGCCGAGCATGACCAGCGGGAGGCTGTGCGGGCGCATCGGGTCCTTCTTGAAGCCCACGCGCTTGCCGATGACGAGGATCACGCCGAGCGCCGCCGCACCGGCGTTGATGTGGACCGCCGTACCACCCGCGAAGTCGATCACGCCGAGTTCGAACGCCCAGCCGCCGGTGCCCCACACCCAGTGCGCGACCGGGAAGTACACGACCGTGACCCACAGGGCGATGAAGAGGGACCAGGCGGTGAACTTCACGCGGTCCGCGAGCGCGCCGCTGATCAGGGCGGGCGTGATGATGGCGAACATCAGCTGGAACGCGGCGAAGACGGTGATCGGGATGGTGTAGCCGTCCCACAGATCCGTGATGCCTACACCGCCGAACCCGACGTAGTCGGAGGTCCAGCCGATGAGCGAGCCCTTGTCCGTACCGAAGGCGAGGGAGAAGCCGTACACCACCCACAGGATGGTGACGATGCCCATGCTGATGAAGCTCATCATCAGCATGTTCAAGGTGCTCTTGACGCGGACCATGCCTCCGTAGAAGAAGGCCAGGCCGGGCGTCATGATCAGCACCAGGGCGGAACAGATGAGCATGAACCCTGTGTTGGCGGCAGACAGCGTGGGATCTGCGGCCAGGGTGATGGCTGGTGCCATCGGCGTCTCCTCGTCGATTGGTACGGCCCCGTGCGGGCGAAGCCTGAAGTGGGCGTGAGGGGTGGGCCGGTTATGCGCCCTGAGATTGGCGCAGCGCGGTTTCGGTCGGCGCCCCTCGATGTTTCACCGGAGTGACGAAGGCGTCTCGCGTGTTACGCCTCGATGAACTGACTGAGACCGGGCCGCGCGATCGTTATCGTGGCGCAACCTTCCCCGAGGGGAGACAAGCCGGCCGCGGCGGGCCGTCCGATGACCTGGCATGGGGGAGCCGAGTCGGGCAGTTCGGGACGGCCGGCCGCGGCCGGGGTACTGGGGAGTAGCCGCTTTCGCGGCCTCGGTCAGACCGCCTCGGCGGTCTCGGGCAGGTCGACGGCGAGCTGGGCTGTCAGGTCGACGACCTCGGCGAGGTCCCCGAAGTCCCGGGCCGCCGTGTCGACCGTCTTTCGGATACGAGTGTTGACGCGCTCCGAGCGCACTTTCTTCGCGTACGACATCGCTTCCTTGGCCCGGACCGCACTCTGCTCGGGCTCCTTCTGGAGGAGGTGCACGGTGGCCATACCGATGAGGTTCAGTGCGTACGAACGCTGGTGTTCGGTGTCCTTGGCGAAGAGGTCTACGGCCATTTGCATCACGGGCTCGGCCATGGAGGCGTAGGTGGGGCTGCGTCCGGCGACATAGGCGAGGTCGCGGTAGGAGTGCGAGTTCTCGCCGTACAGCTCGGCCTTGGAGAAGAAGCGGATCCAGTCGGGGTCCGGGTCGTCCCACTCATGGACGTCGGCGAAGGTGTCCTCGGCCATCCGGACGGCGCGCTTGCATTTTCCGGGCTGACCCATGTTGGCGTACGCGCGGGCCTCCATCGCATACAGCATGGACTGGGTGCGCGGGCTGGCGCAGTCACGGCTTCCGTACTGCGCGAGGTGGATCAGTTCCAGCGCGTCATCGGGCCGGCCCAGGTGGATCATCTGGCGGCTCATGCTGGAGAGGACGTACGAGCCGAGCGGTTTGTCGCCCGCTTCCTTGGCGGCGTGCAGGGCGAGGACGAAGTACTTCTGCGCGGTGGGCTGGAGCCCCACGTCGTAGCTCATCCAGCCGGCCAGCTCGGCCAGTTCGGCGGCAACCTTGAACAGGCGCCTGTTCGTGGCGGCGGGCTGGGGCTCCTGGAGCAGGTCGGTCACCTCGTGCAGCTGCCCGACAACCGCTTTGCGACGCAGGCCGCCGCCGCACTGGGCGTCCCACTGCCGGAACATCACGGTGGTGGACTCCAGGAGGTCCAGCTCCGGCTTGGAGAGCCGCCCGCGGCGCACCGCGGAGGAGGGCTCGGGCTCCTCACGCGGCGACGTGGGCGAGGGCACGAGCCAGCGCTGCATGGGTTCGATGAGTGCGGGGCCCGCGGAGAGGGCGAGCGAGCTGCCGAGGAAGCCGCGCCGCGCCAGCATCAGGTCGCTGCGGGAATACTCGCTGATCAGCGCCACGGTCTGCGGGCCAGTCCAGGGCAGGTCGACGCCGGACACGGACGGTGACTGGTGGGCGGCGCGCAGACCGAGGTCCTCGACGGCGACGACACAGCCGAACCGCTCGGAGAACAGCTCGGACAGGATGCGCGGGATCGGCTCGCGCGGACTCTCCCCGTCCAGCCAGCGACGCACCCGCGAGGTGTCCGTGGAGATGTGGCTGGCCCCCAACTGGCGGGCCCTGCGGTTCACTTGACGTGCGAGCTCACCCTTGGACCAGCCGCTGCGCACGAACCACGAGCCGAGCAGCTCGTTGGGGCGCTTCTCAGCGTTCGTCCCGCTTCCGCCGTTGCCGCCCACTGGAACGCCCCCATCCCTGAGACCACTTGTACGCTGCGTGCGCCAAGCCCTATCAGAATGCCGGTAAATAGGCCGCCCGTCCGGTAGTTCTCACCCTTCGAACGGGAAGTCGACTTGCCCTTGGCATACCCACGAGTGCACACGTCCCCAGGACTCGTGTACTCAAAGTAATCCTACGATCACCCCTCCAGCCATGGCGATCCCGGAAACGCCACCATTCGCCACCCCTTCGAATGAACTCCGCATCGCCCACGCGCGATTCACTTGACACAGCATGGCCGGGAGTGGGCGGAGCGGTGTACGCCGGGGCGCACGATGCCGAGCGCACCACCCGGGGCACCACTGAGCGCCGTCTGGACCGGGCGACACAAGGGAAGTCGGGAACACAGGGTCACGTTCCCATTCCGTCACGTAACCACCGGTGGATCGGACCCGTTGGAGGGGGCATGGGCTTCACGATCGGCAGTAGTCGGGGGACGCGCGAACTCCGGCCCGGCTCACGGCGCCGCGGCCGCTCGTCGGAGTGCACAGCGGTGGCGGAGTTCACCGGACTGTGGAGCTGGGACGTGGTCCCCGGCGCCCGGGCCGCCGCGGGGGCGTGCTCGTGCGGCAGCGCCGACTGTCCCGCGCCGGGTACGCATCCACTGGACTTCGCACCGACGATCCCGGCCGGCGCCACGCTCGACGAAGTGACCGAGGCCTGGGCCGAGTTCCCGGGTGCCGCCATGATGCTGCCGGTCGGCCGCGCGTTCGACGTGATCGAGGTCGCCGAGGCTGCCGGACGCCGCGCTCTCGTCCGACTCGAACGCATGGGGCTCCCTTTGGGACCCGTGACGGCGACCCCGGACGGCCGCGCCCAGTTCTTCGTCACGCCCGGCTCCGCGCCCGAACTGCCCGAGCTGCTCTACCGGATGGGCTGGGACGACGCCTCCCTCGACCTGCACGGCCTGGGCTCGGGCACGCACATCACGGCCCCGCCCTCCGACCGCGCGGGCCTCGGCCCGGTCCGCTGGCTGCGCTCCCCCGCACTGGACTCGGCGACGAAACCACCGCAGGCGCGACTGCTGTTGGGGACGCTGGCGTATGTGGCACATCGGTCGCGCGCGTAACCGTTCGCGAACCGAGGGCTCACATGCCAAAGCGCCCGCTCCCGACTGCACCTTGGGGGCGGGCGCTTCTCCGAGCGCCTGGTGACTCTGCCTGAATCCGGTGTGCGCCTACTCTCCGATAAGAGCATCCACGAACGCCTCCGGCTCGAACGGCGCCAGATCGTCCGCCCCCTCCCCCAGACCCACCAGCTTGACCGGCACCCCCAGCTCGCGCTGCACCGCGATCACGATGCCGCCCTTGGCCGTGCCGTCGAGCTTCGTGAGCACGATGCCGGTGATGTCGACGACCTCGGCGAAGACCCGGGCCTGGACCAGACCGTTCTGCCCGGTGGTGGCGTCGAGGACGAGCAGGATCTCGTCCAGCGGGGCGTGCTTCTCGACGACGCGCTTGACCTTGCCGAGTTCGTCCATGAGCCCGGTCTTGGTGTGCAGCCGGCCCGCGGTGTCGATGAGGACGACGTCGGCGCCCTCCGCGATGCCCTCCTTGACCGCGTCGAACGCGATCGAGGCGGGGTCACCGCCCTCGGGGCCGCGCACGGTGCGAGCGCCCACGCGCTCGCCCCAGGTCTGCAGCTGGTCGGCGGCGGCGGCACGGAAGGTGTCCGCGGCGCCCAGGAGGACGTGCTTGCCGTCGGCGACCAGCACACGCGCGAGCTTTCCGGTCGTGGTGGTCTTGCCGGTGCCGTTGACCCCGACGACCATCACGATGCCCGGGGTGTCGAGGTTCGAGTCGGTCTTGACCTCTCGGTCGAACTCGGGCACGAGCAGCTGGAGCAGCTCCTCGCGCAGGAGCGCGCGCAGCTCGTCAGGCGTACGGGTACCGAGCACCTTCACGCGCTCACGCAGCCGGTCGACCAGCTCCTGGGTGGGCTGCACACCGACGTCGGCGGTGAGCAGCGTGTCCTCGATCTCCTCCCAGGTGTCCTCGTCGAGGTGCTCGCGCGAGAGCAGCGTGAGCAGGCCCTGGCCGAGCGCGCCCTGCGAGCGGGAGAGCCGGGCGCGCAGCCGCACCAGGCGCCCTGCGGCGGGCTCCGGGACCTCGATCTCGGGGAGGGCCGGGGGTTCCTCGACCGCGACGGGAGCCGAGGGGGCCCCCGGGAGGTCCACCTCTTCTACCGTGCGGCGCGGTTCGTCCCGCGGCGTCTCGGCCTCGTCGCCGACGTGCGGTTCGGCCGGAGGGGCGGTGATGTCGGGCGTCGTGGGCGGCGGCGGGGGCAGCTGCCTCTTCCGGCGACTGCCGACGACAAGCCCGCCGAACGCGCCCAGCACGATCACGGCGATGACTACAGCAAGGATGATTTCCATAACCCACTCAGTATCCATCCCTCCCCGGGCAGGCACCCCTCCTCCCTGAGGAGCCGGACCCCACATGCCTAAATAGAACTGACGTACGACATCGACGCAACCCGCTCTCCGCCGCTCTGGCGACCTGATGCACCGTCAGCTACCGTCCCCCTCCACACACGAAGGGGGCTCCCCATGCCCGTAACCGTCGTACGTTTCAACCTCGTTGACCCCGACGCCACCCCCGCGTCGCTGAGCGCCCGCTACAAAGCGGCAGTTGAGATGGCCGCGTACGCCGACGACCGCGGCATCACCACCGTGCAGACCGAGGAGCACCACGGCGTCGCCAACAACTGGCTGCCGTCGCCGTTCGCCTTCGCGGGCGCGGTGTTCGGCGCGACCAGGCACCTCGCGGTCACCGTGTCGGCGGTCATCGGCCCGCTGCACGATCCGCTGCGCCTCGCCGAGGACATCGCCGTACTCGATCTGCTCAGCGGCGGACGCCTCATCACCGTCGCGGGGATCGGCTACCGGCCCGAGGAGTACGCCCTCTTCGACGTCGACTGGAAGCGGCGCGGCAAACTCCAGGACGAACTGCTGGAAACGGTGCTGAAGGCGTGGACCGGCGAGGAGTTCGAGTACCGGGGCAGGACCGTACGGGTCACTCCGCGGCCGTTCTCCGACCCGCATCCCCTGCTGCTGGTCGGCGGCTCCTCGAAGGCGGCGGCGCGGCGGGCGGCACGCCTGGGCCTGCCGTTCTTCCCCAGCGCCCACCTTCCCGACCTGGAGGCGTACTACAAGGAGCGGCTCATCGAGTACGGCACCGAGGGCTGGACCATGATGCCGTCGGCGGAAACCCCGCTGCTGCACATCGCCGAGGACCCGGACCGGGCCTGGGCCGAGTACGGCACGCACTTTCTGCACGAGGCACGGACGTACGCCTCCTGGCAGTCCGGCGACATCCGCTCGGCGGTGAAGTCGGCGGCGACGACGGTGGACGAACTGCGTGCCGAGGGCGTCTACCGGATTCTCACTCCCGACGAGTGCGTGGCCCACGGCCTCGACAACTACGTCCTGCACCCGCTGTCCGGCGGGATGCCCCTCGACGAGGGCTGGCGCAGCCTGCACCTGTTCTGCGAAAACGTCCTGCCCCGCCTCAAGGACTGACGGGACAGCGAAGAGCGACTGACGGGACGGAGAAAGACGTACGGCCCCCCGGCTCAAGACCTCGAAGACCGAGCCGGGGGGCCGTACGTCGTCTTCTGACGAGTACGGGGAGACGGGCAGCGGGGGATGTGGCCCGTCTCCCCGAGTTTCGGGGGCCGTAGGCAGAGGCCTAGCCCATCTCCTCCAGCGACTTGCCCTTCGTCTCCTTCACGTACTTGAGCACGAAGGGGATGGAGAGCGCGGCGAAGACCGTGTAGATCACGTAGGTCGCGGAGAGGTTCCAGTCGGCCAGGGACGGGAAGCTCGCGGTGATGGCCCAGTTGGCGATCCACTGCGCGGAGGCGGCGACGCCGAGCGCGGCGGCGCGGATCCTGTTCGGGAACATCTCGCCGAGGAAGACCCAGACCACGACACCCCAGGAGAGGGCGAAGAAGAGGACGAAGACGTGGGCGGCGATCAGGGCGACCCAGCCCTGCGCGGCCGGCAGCTTGCCGTCCACCAGGTCGAAGGAGAAGGCCCAGGCTTCGAGGGCGAGACCGACGACCATGCCCACGGAACCGATGAGGGCGAGCGGCCTACGACCGATGCGGTCGACGAAGATCATGGCGATCACGGTGCCGATGATGTTGACGATCGACGTCGTGAACGAGTAGAAGAACGACTCCGACGGGTCGACGCCGACCGACTGCCACAGCGTCGAGGAGTAGTAGAACGCGACGTTGATGCCGACGAACTGCTGGAAGACCGAGAGGCCGATACCGACCCAGACGATCGGCTTGAAGAAGAAGCTGCTGCCCAGCAGGTCCTTGAAGGTCGACTTGTGCTCGCTCTTCATGGCGTGCTCGATCTCGGCGACGCGGACGTCGAGGTCGATCTTGTCGCCCTCGACCTCCTTGAGCACCTCACGGGCGCGCTTGTCCCGGCCCGCGGAGATCAGGAAGCGCGGCGACTCGGGGATCGCGAAGGAGAGCAGACCGTAGAGGATGGCCGGGATGACCATCACGCCGAGCATGACCTGCCAGGCCTCCAGGCCCATGAGCTTGCCGCGCTGGTCGCCGTCGGCGGCGTTCAGGATGCCCCAGTTGACCAGCTGCGAGATGGCGATGCCGATGACGATCGCGGCCTGCTGGAAGGACCCGAGGCGTCCGCGGTACGCGGGCGGGGCGACCTCGGCGATGTAGGCCGGGCCGATCACGGAGGCCATACCGATGGCGAAACCGCCGATGACGCGCCAGAAGGCCAGGTCGTACAGGGAGAAGGGCAGCGCGGAACCGACGGCGCTGACCGTGAACATGACGGCCGAGATCTGCATGCAGCGGATGCGGCCGATGCGGTCGGCTATGCGTCCCGCGGTCGCCGCGCCGATGGCACAGCCGATCAGGGCGATGGCGATGACCTGAGCCAGCGCCGCCGAGCCGATGTCGTACCGGCTTCGGATGGCTTCGACGGCGCCGTTGATCACGGCACTGTCGTAGCCGAAGAGGAACCCGCCCATCGCGGCCGCCGCCGCGATGAAGATGACATGGCCGAGATGCTCGGGTTGAGCCGCTCGGGCGCCTGACGTTGGGGGCACTGTGCTGGTCACGTGTAACTCCTCGGGCCACCGGCCTCACTGCCGGGGGTGGGGGCGAGCCCTTCAAGTGGTCATACAAGTGGCGCACAACATCACGTCACCCACCACCTGAAGGCAAAAGCAACGCTGCAGAGACTATTCCTTCAAGTTTCGAAGTCAACAGGCGGGTCTGCTGTGAATTTTCGGCACCGAGACGCCATCTAAATGTTCAACACTTGAACTCAAGCGGAAGCCCAGGTCACGACCCGTGTGGGCTACATGCATCTAGCGGAGCCGCTGGCTGATGACCTTCGACACACCGTCACCCTGCATGGAAACTCCATACAGCGCGTCGGCGACCTCCATCGTGCGCTTCTGGTGCGTGATCACGATCAGCTGCGAGGCCTCCTGCAGCTCCCGCATGATCCCGATCAGCCGCTGGAGGTTGGTGTCGTCGAGCGCGGCCTCGACCTCGTCCATCACATAGAACGGGCTGGGCCGTGCTTTGAAGATCGACACGAGCAACGCCACGGCGGTCAGGGACCGCTCTCCGCCGGAGAGCAGACTCAGCCGCTTGACCCTCTTGCCCGGAGGGCGGGCCTCCACGTCCACGCCCGTGGTGAGCATGTTGTCGGGATCGGTCAGGATCAGCCGCCCCTCCCCTCCCGGGAACAGCCGGCTGAAGACGCCCTCGAACTGCAGGGCCGTGTCCCGGTACGCCTCGGTGAACACCTGCTCGACGCGCTCGTCGACCTCCTTCACCACTTGAAGCAGGTCGGTACGCGTCTTCTTGAGGTCCTCCAGCTGCTCACTGAGGAACTTGTGGCGCTCCTCCAACGCGGCGAACTCCTCCAGCGCGAGCGGGTTGACCTTTCCGAGCTGCTGGTACGCCCGTTCGGCTGACTTGAGCCGCCTCTCCTGCTCGGCGCGGTGGAACGGGCGGGGCTGATTGCGCGGGTGCTCCGGGTCCTCGGGCAGTTCCTCGCCCTCGGCGGCGAGCGAGGGCGGCACGAGCTGCTGCGGGCCGTAGTCCGCCACCAGCCCCGCCGGTTCGACACCGAGTTCCTCCAACGCCTTCGACTCCAGCTGCTCGATACGCATCCGCTTCTCGGCGCCGAGTACCTCGCCGCGGTGAACCGAATCCGTGAGCTTGTCGAGCTCGCCCTTGAGGTCACGTCCTTCGCCACGGGCGACGCCGAGAGCCTGCTCCCGGTGGGCCTTGGCGCTCTCGGCGGCGGCCCGCTCCTCATCGGCCCTGGTCAGCGAGACCTCGACGTACGTGAGCAGCTGCCGCGCCCCGGAGGCGACGGCCTCGGCGACCTCGGCCTCGTACCGCAGCCGGGCCCGGCGCTGCTCGGCACGCGCGCGTGCCTCGCGTTCGGCCCGCGCGGCCCGGTCGAGTCCGTCGGCCCGCCCGGCGAGCCCCTTCACCCGCTCCTCGTGCGTACGCACCTGGAGCCGGGCCTCCATCTCGGTCTGCCGAGCGTTGGCGCCGTCGGCGGCCAGCCGATCCCGTACGCCGGTATCGGGCTCCTCCTCCACCGGCATCTCCTCGGCGACGGCGAGCCGCTCGGCCAGCTCCTCCGCCTCCTCCACGGACCGGTCGAGCGCGTCCTGCGCCCGCGCCGCCGCGGCGGTACTCCGCTCCGCCTCCCCCGCCGCGCCCCGCGCCTGGCCGGCCAACCGCCCCAACTGCTGTGCCACAGTCGACTTCTCGCGCTCGGCGGCCCGCCGCCGCTCCCCCAGGTCCTCGACGAGCGCGGCACATTCCTTCCGCCGCGCCGTGGCCTCGTGCTGAGCCTCGCCGAGCCCCTCACACCGCACAGCCAGTTCTTCGAGCTCCGCGGCCGCCTCGTCGACGGACGCCTGCACCTCCAGCAGGCTCGGCGCCCCGGCCGACCCACCGTGCGCGAAGTGCGCCCCCAGCAGGTCCCCTTCAGCGGTGACGGCCGTCAACTCAGGCCGCCCGTAGACAAGTTCCTCGGCGTCCTCAAGGGTGCCGACCACGACGATCCCGTGCAGCAGCCGCCGTACGGCAGGCATGAGCTCGGCGGGCCCGCGGACCAGCTCGGCCGCGTACGGAGGCCCGTCGTTCCGCTCCTGACGGGGTACGCCGCCCTCCACCGCGTTCGTGCCCCGCTCCTCCGGCGCGCCCGCCAGCAGCAACGCCGCCCGCCCCGCGTCCTGCTTGCGGAGCATGCGGATGGCGTCCGCCGCCGAGGCAGGGGTGGTGACCGCGATGGCGTCGGCCGCGGCGCCGAAGGCGGCGGCCAGCGGGAGCTCGAAGCCGGGGGTGACCGAGAGGAGTTCGGCCGCGGGGCCGAGGAGGCCCGTGAGGCGGTCCTTCGCGCCGAGCAACGCTCCTGTGCCGTCCTTGCGGCGCAGCCCGAGGGCGAGGGCCTCGCGACGGGCCTGGGTCGCGGCGCGCCTGCGTTCCGCCGCCGTGGCCGCTTCACGGGCCACTGTCAGCGCGGCTTCCGCGTCGGCCAGCGCACGCTTGGCCGCCTCGTGCTGCTCCGCGAGCGTGGCGTCGCCCTCGTCGAGACCGTCGACCTCGGCCTTCAGCTGCTCGTACTCCTCCTGGGCCACGACCGCGCGCTCCTGGGCCTCGTCGCGGGATGCGGCGAGGCGGTCGATCTCGGCCTGGGCGGAGGCGGCCCGGGAACGGGCGGCGTTGACCTGGCCGCCCAGCCGCGCGAGGCCCTCACGGCGGTCGGCGATGGCACGGGCGACGTCCTTGAGGCGGCGTTCCTCGACAGCGAGCTCGCGCTCCAGATCGGCTCGGTGCGCGACGGTGTCCTCAAGGGCGTGCTCGGCGGCCTCCAGGGCCGCTTCGAGCTCGGCCTCCTGCTCGCGGATCCGCGCGGCCTCGCGCTCCATGTCCTCGGGATCGCGCCCGCGCCGCTCCTCGGGAGGTGCCGAAGTCGCGCTCTTCACGCGCGCGTCGGCCAGCGAGATCGTGCCGCGCACCCGCTCCGCGAGCTGCGACAGCTCGTACCAGGTCTGCTGGGCGCGCTGCAGGCGCGGAGCGAGCCGGCGGACCTCGTCCTCCAGGAGCGCTTCCCGCTGCTGCGCCTTCTTCAGCTCGGCCTCGGCGGACTCCTTGCGTTCCTTCAGCGCGGCCTCGTCGGCGATCTCGCTCTGGAGCGCCTGACGCAGCCGTACGAGATCGTCGGCGAGGAGGCGGAGCCGGGCGTCGCGCAGATCGGCCTGGATGACGGCGGCGCGGCGCGCGACCGCGGC
Source organism: Streptomyces sp. NPDC093544 (assembly GCF_040683495.1). Lineage (NCBI taxonomy): Bacteria > Bacillati > Actinomycetota > Actinomycetes > Kitasatosporales > Streptomycetaceae > Streptomyces > Streptomyces sp. NPDC093544. Next base: position 181,014 of record NZ_JBFBEA010000003.1, read on the forward strand.
CTGCCGGCCCAGCGGCTTCAACTGCCGTCGCAGTTCGTCCGTCAGGTCCTGGACGCGGGCCAGGTTGGCCTGCATCGCGTCCAGTTTCCGCAGCGCCTTCTCCTTGCGCTTGCGGTGCTTGAGAACGCCCGCGGCCTCCTCGATGAAGGCGCGGCGGCCCATCGGATCGGCGTGGAGTACGGAGTCGAGCTGGCCCTGCCCGACGATGACGTGCATCTCACGGCCGATGCCGGAGTCGCTCAGCAGCTCCTGGATGTCCAGCAGTCGACACGTGTCGCCATTGAGCTGGTACTCGCTGCCGCCGTTGCGGAACATGATCCGCGTGATGGTGACTTCGGCGTACTCGATGGGCAGCGCGCCGTCGGAGTTGTCGATGGTGAGCGACACCTCGGCGCGGCCGAGCGGCGGACGCCCGGTGGTGCCGGCGAAGATGACGTCCTCCATCTTGCCGCCGCGCAGCGACTTGGCACCCTGCTCGCCCATGACCCAGCTCAGCGCGTCCACGACATTGGACTTGCCCGAACCATTGGGGCCCACGACACAGGTGATGCCCGGCTCGAACCGCAACGTGGTCGCCGAGGCGAACGATTTGAACCCGCGCAGGGTAAGGGCCTTGAGGTGCACGCCGCTGGACTCTACCTTTCGGGCCGGTCTCACTCCACGAACACGCGGTTTCACCCATGAACGTGCAGGGCACACCAGACGTTGAAGACAGGGGAAAAGTACGCGGGGGAAAGAAGAAGGGACGCCGAAGAGGCGTCCCTTGCAATTCTGACAACTTAGCGGTTGAAGTGAGCTTCCCAACCACTGCTGTCGTGGTGCGATGCAGTGATCAGGTGAGCGCAGGCTCCGCCTGGGGTACGTCGAGATCGAGAAGCGAGTCGTGAGAAGCGGCAGCCGCGAGCGCGTCGTTCTCGGCCTGGATCCGTCCGAGCTCGGATTCGAGGTCCTGTACGCGCTGCTGGAGCCGTCGCATCTCGGCAATGAGTCGCGGGTCGGAACCGCCGACGTAACCGAGAAGCGCCTTTGCCATGATGGATGGTCCTCCACACTGAGTGACCGACCGAAACGGTGTGGGTCGATGGGTCGTGAGGGAATCGCACCCGCGATGCTTGACACTTTTAAGTTCTTGCTGCTGTTCCACATGCCAAACAGCTAAGGTGCGCGGGGTTTTCAGCGTCTCACCAAAAAGTTTGACGGTCAACACGATCACGCTCGCAATGGCGGGCAAGGCTGGGGCGCGCGGCCCTTCCCGGGCGGCGCTGCGACTCCTGCGGGGCCCGGGGGCGTGGAGATCATCCGTCTGCGCGGAGCCTGCCACGACCTACCGTTCTTGGCAACCACCTGGGCCTTTCCGCTTCCGGCAGGTGCTGGTGGCATGCCCAGCCGCTCCGGTCGGTCGCCATCCGCCGACTCCGTCAGCGGATGGCGAAGCCGTCGTAGATCCCGCGGGGCGTGTCCCAGATCTCAGTGACTCCGTCCACGCGCCCGGGTGTGTCGTCCCCGTGGAGCCAGTCGAGCAGACTCTGGCACCCGGTCCGAGGGCCCTCCGCGACCACTTGGACCCGTCCGTCGTCCAGATTGAGAGCAAAACCACTCAGCTCTCCGATCTCCAGCGCCTTGGCCCGCGTGAACCAGCGGAAACCCACGCCCTGAACCCTTCCACGCACCCAGACGACCACCCGTACAACCTCGTTCATGGGTGCACGCTAACCGGACAATGTCTCTCGGGGCACTTCCTCCCCTTGCGCCATGCGGTACCGTCCCGACCCAATGAGTCTCATATGAAACTCACTCTTTCGGGTGAGGTTCACTGACTGCAAGATCGAGGAAGGCCAAAAGATGGGACGCCACCGACGCTCAGCCGCCGGCCGCGCCGCCACAGGTCGCGCCACCGGGGGCACGGACACCCGCACGGACCGCACGGGCACCACCGGTCCCTACGGGCCGGAGAACCTGTATGGCTACGCGGCTGTCGCCGACTTCCCGAGCGGTGCCGTCGCCCGCTCGCACCGTAAGAGGAAGGCCGCTACCCCCGTACGTACGGGGCTGCTAGGCGTCTCAGCCGCCGTGGCCCTCGGCACCGTCGCCGTCGCCGCCGGTGTCATGCCTGGCGCCGAGAACTACTCCCTCGGCGGCGGCAACGCCGACAACGTGCAGGCCGCCGGCTCCCCGTCCAGCATCGAGACCCAGCAGGGCGGCACCTCGGGCAGCGCGGAGGACGACCGCGACGACACCGGGACGAGCCGTGACGCCGAGCGCGACGCAACGCCGTCGGCCGCCCCCTCCACCTCCTCGGCCGCTCCGACGACGGCACCTGCGAAGAAGCCCACGGCAGAACCCACCGAGACGAAGACGCCGACGAAGCCCGCCGAGGAGCCCACCAAGGCTCCGGAGGCCACCGCCCCGGAGACGGTGTCCGCCGAGACCGTGGCCGCGAACGCGGTGCTCGCACTGGTCAACACGGAGCGGGCCACCGCGGGGTGCAGCCCCGTGGCGGCGAACAGCTCGCTCTCCGAGCTGGCCTCCGTCTTCAGCGCGGACATGGCCGCGCGCGGCTTCTTCGACCACACCGACCCTGATGGCGCGACCCCCTGGGACCGCGCGGCGACTGCCGGGATCGACAACCTGGGCGGCGAGAACATAGCCCGCGGCCAGGCCACCGCCGAGGCCGTGATGGAAGCCTGGATGAACAGCCCCGGCCACCGCGCCAACATCCTGAACTGCGACTTCAAGACCCTGGGCGTGGGTGTGTACCTCGGCGAGGGCGGCCCTTGGTGGACACAGGACTTCGGCTACTGACCGGATTCGGGTACCGGTTGTCGACCGGTACCCGAGCGGGCGTGCACTGTCAATAGGTTAGCGCAACCCCACAGTGGGCGCTGCGTCGGCGTACGCTGAAACCATGGAGTCAGCTGTGCAGAGCGCCGCCGCGAGCGGTGAGTGTCAGGACCACGCGTACAGCGTGTTCGCCCGGAGCTGCCCCTCCCGGAGCACGCTGGAGCATGTCACCGGACGCTGGGGCGCGCTCACCCTGGGAGCCCTGCACGACGGCACGTTCCGCTTCAACGAGCTGCGCCGCCGTGTCGACGGCGTCAGCGAGAAGATGCTCTCCCAGACCCTCCAGGCGCTGGAGCGCGACGGCCTGGTGCACCGCGACGCCCAGCCGACCAATCCCCCACGCGTCGACTACACGCTCACACCGCTCGGCCGCGAGGTCACCCAGCGTCTCCTGACCCTCATCCACTTCATGGAGGGCCGCATGGACGACGTGCTGGAGTCCCGCGGGCGCTACGACGAGGCGCGCCAGAAGAGCTAGCCGGCCGAGACCGCCCCCGCCGCGGCTAGGCGGCCGCGCGCGGCGGCCGCTGACAGCGCGGGCAGAAGTAGCTGGACCGGTTCATCCACGCGCGGCGCGCCATCGGGGTCCCGCACCGCCCACAGGGCTCGCCCTCACGCCCGTACGCGTCGAGCGAGCGGTCGAAGTAGCCCGACTCCCCGTTGACGTTGACGTACAGGCTGTCGAAGCTGGTGCCGCCGGCTGCGAGGGCGTCGTTCATGACGTCGCGGATGTGGCCGAGCAGCTCGGTGGTACGCGGCCGGGTGAAGGTTCCGGTGGGGCGTTCGTAGTGCAGCTTGGAGCGCCAGAGCGCCTCGTCCGCGTAGATGTTGCCGACCCCGCTGATCAGCGACTGGTCGAGCAGGGCGCGCTTGATGGTCGTACGGCGGGCGCGCAGCGCCGTGTGGAACGCGGCGTCGTCGAAGAGGGGGTCGAGCGGGTCTCGGGCGATGTGCGCGATGACGTCCGGGAGGCCGTCCGCGGTGTTCTCGTGCAGCGAGAGGCCGCCGAAGGTGCGCTGGTCGACGAAGCGCAGCTCGGTGCCTTGGCCGTCCTCGAAGCGGATACGGACGCGCAGGTGCTTCTCGTCCGTGGCGTCCTCGGGCTGCACCAGGAGCTGGCCGCTCATGCCGAGGTGCGCGAGCACGGAGAACGGGGAGTCGGCGAGGGGCAGCCACAGGTACTTGCCCCGGCGCCTGGCTTCTCCCACGCGGTGGCCCGCGAGCGCCTTCGCGAAACCCTCGGGCCCGGCGAGATGCCGCCGTACGGCTCGTGGATGCCGGACCTCCACCGTCTTCACGACCCGTCCGCTGACCCAGCGCTCCAGGCCGCGCCGCACGACTTCGACCTCGGGCAACTCGGGCACGGCGCTCCTTTGGAGAATGCGATACGAACCCCGCCGCTGCGCGAGCGCTGCGACGGGGTTCGGATACTGCGGGTGTTGCGGGTACGGCAGTTACTACGGGCACTTCCGTTATTACAGGTGCTACAGGTGCTTCGGTTACTGCGGGTGTTTCAGTTACTGCGGTGTCTCAGTTACTGAAGGTGTCTCAGTTACTGCGGGTGCTTCAGTTTTGAAGGAATCAGCCGTGGCCGAATCGCTCGTCGGAGCCGAGGGGGTGTCGGCGTTCCCCTCGGTGACCTGGGCTGCCGCTTGTGCTGCTTGTTCTGCGGCGGCCGCCCTGGCCGACTTCGCGCGTTCGTCCGCGTCGGAACGGATAGCACGCCACGCGGATTCCGCGGCCTGCTGTTCCGCCTCCTTCTTGCTGCGGCCGGTGCCGGTGCCGTACGAGACGCCTCCGACGCGGGCGGCAGCAGTAAAGGTCTTCTCATGGTCCGGGCCGGTCTCCGAGACCAGGTACTCGGGAACCCCGAGCCCTTCGGTCGCGGTGAGCTCCTGGAGACTGGTCTTCCAGTCCAGGCCGGCACCGAGATTCGAGGACTTCTCGATCAGCGGGTCGAAGAGCCGGTGGACTAGTTCGCCCGCCGCTTCCAGACCCTGGTCGAGATAGACAGCGCCGATCACCGCTTCAAGGGTGTCGGCGAGGATGGACGCCTTGTCCCGGCCTCCCGTGCCTTCTTCACCCCGGCCGAGCCGGATGAAGGAGCCGAGTTCGAGGCCACGCCCCACCTCCGCAAGCGCACGAGAATTGACCACCGCGGCCCGCAGCTTGGCCAGTTGGCCTTCTGGGAGGTCGGGGTGGGTGGTGTACAGCGTGTCCGTGACCACGAGGCCGAGCACGGAGTCCCCGAGGAACTCCAGGCGTTCGTTGGTCGGCAGACCGCCGTTCTCGTATGCGTACGAACGGTGGGTCAGTGCACGCACCAGAAGGGCGGACTCGAGCTTGTAGCCGAGCCGCCCTTCCAGAAGCGTGTGGGACGAGGCTGTGTTGTCCGCCTTTTTCTTGGCGCTTACTTCCGCCTTGGCGTCAGACATCAGACCTCTCACCAGCCGCTCAGACCTCGAGGACCTGGCGCTTGTTATAGGTGCCGCAAGCGGGGCACGCGATGTGCTGCAGCTTGGGCTCGTGGCAGCGCTCGCACGCAACCAGGTTGGGGACCGCAGCCTTCCACTGCGACCGGCGGTGGCGCGTGTTGCTGCGCGACATCTTCCGCTTCGGAACAGCCACGGCTACTTCTCCTGCTTCTCGTCGACGTGCGCTGATGGAAGCGCGCCGTCGCCCAACTCGTCCTTCTCGCCATCTTCAAGTGAACCGGCGAGTCCTTGCAGTGCCGCCCAACGGATGTCGACGGCCTCGTGGTGGTGGTCCGGGGCGTCCGCCAGCCGCGCTCCACATTCGGAGCACAGGCCGGGGCAGTCGTCCTGGCACACCGGCTGCATCGGCAGTGCGAGCACCACCGCATCACGCAGCACGGGTTCGAGGTCGAACAAGCCGTCCTCGAGAGGGAGCATGTCCTCGTCGTCCTCGGCGTCGTCGGCCGGCTCCGCTTTGGGGCGGCCCCGGTCGTCGGCGTCAGGGTACGAGAACATCTCCTGGAACTCCGCTTCGAGCTCCAGCTCGAGCGGCTCCAGACACCTTACGCACTCCCCCTTGGCCAGTGCACGGGCGGTGCCTGTGACAAGCACACCTTCCATGACCGACTCAAGCCGGAGGTCGAGCTCCACCGGGGCGCCTTCCGGCACTCCGATGACTCCCTGGATCCCGAGATCCTTGGGAGCGTCGATCGTGCGGGACAGCCGCTGGAGCGCGCCAGGACGCCGCCCCAGCTCGTGTGTGTCGAACACGAGCGGGTTGCGGTGGTCGAGGCGGGCGTTCAGAGCCATTCCTGCTTTCGATCTTCGAAGCTCAAGAGGATGCTTCCCGTGATGTTCCGGGCAGCGGTGATCGCGGACGTACACGCGACCGAAGAGCCAGGATACTGGACCATTCGCTCTCGGCCCAATCCGGTGTCAGCGCCCCTGTTCGTACGCCCGCAGCTGCTCCGCACTGATCATGCTCGTGTCGAAGAGGCTGGTCTCGTCGAGGGCGTGCTGCTGCGGCTCCATGGCGTGCGCCTGGGGCTGCGCGTAGGCCTGCTGCTGGCTCTGGTCGTACGCCGGCTGCTGGTCGTAGCCCTGCTGCTGCGGGTAGGCGGCGTACGGGTCGGCGGTCTGCTGCTGGTACGCGTACGGATCCTGCTGGGCGTACTGCTGCTGGTATCCGTACGGATCGGGGGCTTGCTGCTGATAGGCGTACGCGTCCTGCTGCGCGTACACCTGCTGCTGGGCCGGGATGTCCGGAGCCTGGGGCGCCACGGGCTGCTCGGGGGTCTCCGTGATTCCCGCGAGGCCCGCCAGGTAGTCGGAGTCGTTCGTGTGGTGCGCGGGCGTCCCGTCCTCGTCCGTGAGGAGGCCGAGGTCGTCGCTGGCGATGCGGCCGTGCAGCTTCTGCCGGCCGCGGCCGACGGCGTCCAGGGTCTTGGCGAGGACGGCCTCGAAGGCGCCGAGCTTGACGTCGACGTACTCGTCGGCGCTCCGCCGCAGCGTCTCAGGGTCATGGCTGCGCTCGGGGGCGTCCTCGTCCTCGTACCCCTGTTCGTCGGTGCCCGGGCCGGTGCCGAGGAGCTTCTCGCGGCCACGGCCGACGGAGCCGAGGGTCTTGGTGAGGACGACCTCGAAGTTGGCGAGCTTGGAGTCGACGTAGTCGTCGGCCTCCGCGCGGACCTCCTCGGCCTCCTGGCGGGCCTCGGCGAGGATGCGCTCAGCCTCGGCCTGGGAGCGCCGGGCGACCTCCGTGTCGGAGATCAGCGACCCGCGCTCGGCGTGCGCGGTCTCGATGATCCGCTCGGCCTCCTGGCGGGCGTGCTCGACCATCTGCTCGCGGCCGCCGATCAGTTCCTCGGCCTGGGCGAGGGAGCCGGGCAGCGCCTGGCGCACCTCTTCGAGCATGGCGAGCAGCTCGGCGCGGTTGACCACGCACGAGGCCGACATGGGCATGGAACGGGCGCTGCCGACCGACGCGACGATCTCATCGAGCTTCTTCTGCACGTCCACTCTGTGCTCGCCACTCTCTAAAGGTGTTTATGGAGACGGACGGGTCGACTGTACGACCACTGCCTCCTCGCCCGACACCGGGTGACGGACTGTCAGTTTCTCGGGTCGGGGGCTCAGTCCTTGCCGAGGCGCTCCTTGAGCGCCTCCAGGACGACCGGCGGCACCAGGTGGGAGACGTCGCCGCCCCAGGTCGCGACCTCCTTGACGAGCGAGGAGGACAGGAAGCTGTAGGTGGGGTTGGTGGGAACGAAGAGGGTCTCCACGCCCGACAGGCCGATGTTCATCTGGGCCATCTGCAGCTCGTAGTCGAAGTCGCTGACGGCGCGCAGACCCTTGACGATCGCGGGGATGTCGCGCTGCTTGCAGAAGTCGACGAGGAGGCCGTGGAACGCCTCGACCTCGACGTTGCCGAACTCGGCGGTGACCTCGCGGATCAGCTCGATCCGCTCGTCGATCTCGAAGAGGCCCTTCTTCGACTGGTTGATCATCACCGCGACGTGCACAACGTCGTACAGCTTGGAGGCTCTGGCGATGATGTCGAGATGTCCGTTGGTGATCGGGTCGAACGACCCGGGACAGACGGCGCGGCGCAACTGAGGTCCCTCGCTCTCCAGTCCGGTCATCGTGCGTCTTCGCACGTAGCGGCGGCGCGACCGTACCAAAACGTCCCCTCGCCGTAACGACGGGCCCTGATCGCGTCGAAACCGACCGGCCACCCGAATTCACCGCCTCTGGTGCTGCGCTCCACGGTGACGAGGGCTTCGGCCGCGAGCCAGCCCCCCGTCCGGAGTGTGAGCAGAATCTCGCGAAGATCGTCGTCTGAGACGGCGTACGGGGGGTCCAGGAAGACGAGGTCGTACGGGTCCGAGGGCGCCGATGTCTGGGTGATCTGTTCCGCTTTGCCCGGCCTGACCTCGGCGCCGGGCAGGCCCAGTGCCTTCACGTTCTCGCGGATGACGCGGGCCGCGCGGGCGTCGGCCTCGACGAGCAGGGCGTGTCCGGCGCCGCGGCTGAGCGCCTCCAGGCCGACGGCGCCCGACCCGGCGTACAGGTCCAGGACACGCTCGCCCGCCAGGGGGCCGCCGAGCAGGGACTGCCAGGTGGAGAAGAGGCCCTCGCGCGCCCGGTCGGAGGTGGGCCGGGTGCCGGTGCCCGGCGGAACGGCTAGGCGGCGTCCGCCGGCTTCGCCGGCGATCACGCGGGTCATCTGGGGTCCTTGTTCGAGGGGCGGTTACGGATCCAGTCTGGCAGGCGAAGGTCGGGGGTGCTTCGCGCGATGGACGGCCGCGACATCGCTGTGGTTGCTCGCGCGGTTCCCCGCGCCCCTTTCAGGGACCTCCGCCCACCCCGTGGCCAAGTTCAGGGGCCTCCGCTCACCCCTTGTCCAAGTACTGCTCCCTCTCCTCGTCCAGGAGCGCCTGCAGGGCCGTACGCAGGCCGGGGAGCCGCTCGAGCTCCGGGTCTGCGGCGACGACCGCGGCGGCCTCCTCGCGGGCCTCGGCGATGATCTCCTCGTCCTCGATGACGGCCAGCATGCGCAGCGAGGAGCGGACACCGGACTGGGCCTGGCCGAGGACATCGCCCTCGCGGCGCTGTTCGAGGTCGATGCGGGAGAGCTCGAAGCCGTCGAGGGTGGACGCCACCGCGTTCAGCCGCTGGCGGGCCGGGCTCGCCTCCGGCATCTCGGTGACCAGGAGACACAGGCCGGGGGCCGAGCCACGGCCGACGCGACCGCGCAGCTGGTGGAGCTGCGACACACCGAACCGGTCGGCGTCCATGATCACCATCGCCGTGGCGTTCGGCACGTTCACCCCGACCTCGATCACGGTCGTCGCGACCAGGACGTCGGTCTCGCCCGCGGAGAAGCGGCGCATGACGGCGTCCTTGTCGTCGGGCTGCATCCTGCCGTGCAGGACTTCGACCTTGAGCCCCTGGAGAGGACCGTTGGCGATGTGGTCGGCGATGTCGAGGACGGCCAGCGGCGGCCGCTTCTCGGCGTCGGCATCGGACGACTTCTTCTTGCTCTTGGCCTTGGTCGGGTCGTCCTCGTCGTCGCCGATGCGGGGGCAGACGACGTACGCCTGATGGCCGTTCTCCACTTCCTCGCGCACGCGCTCCCACGCGCGCGACAGGAAGTGCGGCTTGTCGGCGGCGGGGACGACATGGCTGGCGATCGGCGAGCGCCCGGCGGGGAGTTGGTCGAGGACCGAGGTCTCCAGATCACCGAAGACGGTCATCGCGACGGTGCGCGGGATGGGTGTGGCGGTCATGACGAGCAGGTGCGGGGGCTGCTTGCCCTTGCCGCGCAGGGCGTCGCGCTGCTCGACACCGAAGCGGTGCTGCTCGTCGACCACGACCAGGCCCAGGTCGTGGAACTGCACCTTGTCCTCGATCAGCGCATGCGTGCCGATGACGATCCCGGCCTCACCGGTGACGAGGTCAAGCAGCGCCCGCCGCCGGGCGGCGGCCCCCATGGACCCGGTGAGCAGCACGATCTTCGTGGAGTGCTCGACCCCTGAGAGCATCCCGCCCTCGGCCAGCTCCCCCATCATCTCCGTGATCGAACGGTGGTGCTGCTGAGCAAGCACTTCGGTGGGCGCGAGCATCGCGGCCTGCCCTCCCGCGTCGACGACGGCGAGCATGGCGCGCAGGGCCACCATCGTGTTGTGGGTCACTGTGAAGTTGTCAGTGACGTAAGCATGGCTCGGGTGGGCGACGCTGATGCACTGGACCGGTTTACGACCCACGTACTCCACAGCCCGAATGCCTCGTCGGAATGTGTTGTATTTCGGGCGCGGGCACACTCGTTCTGCCTTGCGGGACAGCCTGAAGGGCGCGTACTCGTCCGGGAGTGCCACCGACACGTCGAACGCGGCCCTCCTGGGCAGCACTCGCGCCCGGCCACCCAGCGAACGCACGAGCCACGCGACATCCTCAGCGAGCCTGAGCGAAGCCGAGCAGAAAGAGACACTCATCCCGTCCGCGTGGACTGTGCCGTCAGTGTCCATGAGCCCCTGGAGGAGAGCGAGTCGGTTCTTGATCGACGTGTTCTTGAAGTCTTCGGGAATGAACTTGTTGTGGGATGACTTACCCCACAGGTCCAGGGCGCGCAGAGCCTTGATGACAGGATTCCGCACACCGCCGGAGCGCTGCGTCAGCTGGATCGTGTAGTCACAGCGGGAACCGGTCACCGGTACCAGTCGACAGTCCGGCGCGACAGCACTCGCCGCAGCGTCATGGATCTCGTCATCGACCGTGGACAGACGCAGATTGTGTCGGAACGAACCGTCACCCAGCAGCAACCCGAAGAGGTAAGGATCGAGTCGCAACCCCGTGTCCCCTCCCAGGTCGACCGGCGTTGCTGCGGGGATGTACCACTTCGACGATCCGTTCGCCTTGAACGTGTCGAGACGAATCTCCCGAGCGGTCATCACCTTGGGCGTCTGCCCCCGATGCCATCCGCAGCTCGTACCAACGATCCAGAGGTGCTCGTCGTCACACTCGACGGAACTGCCGTCGGAGAGAACAACGCGCCAGACATCACGCTCTCCTTGGGGGAAGACCCCATCGATCAGGGCAATTTCTGCGTTGGGCACGACAACTTCGTCGCCCTTCTGCAGGTCCCCCATCCGGCGGAAGCCCATGGGCGTCAGCACCAGCGAATCAAGTGGTTGAGCCTTCCCAGAACCTACTTCTCCCTGGAGCAGTCGGTGCATCGGATGCTCGGTCGCGAGGTCGTCGAAGATCTCCTTGGAGACCTTCTGCTGGCCTTCGGTGAGGGTGAAGGGGAGCTTGGCGTCGAAGGCGGTGAGGAGGCCGGCCGGCTTGGGTTTGCGGGCCACCGCGGGGAGTTGGGCGTCGGCGTACCGGCGGCGGGCCAGGGCGACCTGGAGGACGAAGGCCTCGTCCCACTTAAGGCGGGCGCGGGCGTCGTCGACGTCCGCCCTGGTGTGCGGGCGGTGGATCTTCAGGAGTGCCTCGGGGAGAGCGAGGAGACCACGGCCGTCGCGCAGGGAGTCCGGGAGCGGGTCGACGGCCTCCTGCGCGTGCGGCAGCACCGTCTGCACGGACTTGGCGATCTTCCAGGACTCCAGCTTGGCGGTGGCCGGGTAGAGCGGGATGAGGGCGCCGGCCCAGGAGCCGACGGTCTCGGTCGCCTCGTCGTCGTCGCCGCTCAGCAACTCGTACGCCGGATGGGCCAGCTGGAGGCGGTGGTTGAAGACGGAGACCTTGCCGGAGAACATCGCGCGCGTGCCGGGCAGGAGGTCCTTGTGGGGCTTGTGCACGCCGTGGCCGAAGAAGACCAGCTGGAGGCGGCCGCTGCCGTCCGTGATGGTGACTTCGAGGCGCTGGCCTTTTCCGCGCGGGGCCTTCGACGAGGAGAACGTGTGCAGGCGGGCGTCGGCGACCTGGGCGACCACTGTCACGTGCTCGTCCATGGGCAGGTCGGCGAGGTGGGTGAGCTGGCCACGCTCCTCGTATCTGCGGGGATAGTGGTGCAGCAGGTCGCCCACGGTGTGCAGGCCGAGATGCTCGGCCATCACCTTCGCGGTGGCGGGGCCGAGCACCTTCTTCAGTGGTTCTTCGAGCACGGACACGAGATCCATTGCACACCACCGCACTGACATCGCCGTATACGTCCTGGAAATCCGCTGGTCAGGCGGGTCGTTCCGGGCCTAGGATGACCCGCTCCGGCCCTCTTCGCGGTCACCGTCTTCCGGGACCGCCCGACCCCGCGCCGTCGCCCGTCCCCCCACCCGGCGCTGCGACGATGGAATCCCAGACCTCACAGCCCTCCCCGGCATCCCAGTCACCTCATACGTTCCAGGTCGACCTGCGCGGTTTGGTGGACCTGCTCTCCCATCACCTCTACTCCAGTCCCAAGGTCTATCTGCGCGAGCTGCTGCAGAACGCCGTGGACGCGATCACCGCCCGGCGCGCCGAACAGCCGGACGCTCCTGCCACCGTGCGCCTGTACGCCGAGGGCGGCACTCTGCGCGTGGAGGACTCCGGCATCGGGCTCACCGAGTCCGATGTGCACAGCCTCCTTGCGACCATCGGCCGCAGCTCCAAGCGGAACGACGGTCTGGAGGCGGCGCGTTCCGACTTCCTGGGCCAGTTCGGCATCGGGTTGCTGGCGTGTTTCGTGGTCGCCGAGCGGATCCGGGTCGTCAGCCGAAGCGCGCGTACGCCCGACGCGGCGCCCGTGGAGTGGACGGCGGCCGACGACGGCTCGTACACCGTGCGCACTCTGCCGCACGAGGCGCGGACCGAACCGGGCACCACCGTGCATCTGGTGGCGCGCGCCGGTGCCGGCGAGTGGCTCACGGAGGAGAAGGTCCGGTCGCTGGCACGGGACTTCGGTGCGCTGCTGCCGTACGACGTGCGGGTCGGCGACGAGGCGATCACCGATCTCCCGGCGCCCTGGGACCGCGCGTACCCGAGCCCTGCCACCCGACGGGTGGCCCTGGCGCGGCACTGCCACGACCTGTTCGGGTTCACGCCGCTGGACTCGATCGACCTGGCCGTGCCGCTCGCCGGTATCCGCGGCGTCGCGTACGTCCTGCCGTCCTCGGTCAGCCCGGCCCAGCGCGCGAGCCATCGGGTGCACCTGAAGGGCATGCTGCTCACCGAGCGGGCCGAACAACTGCTGCCCGACTGGGCGTTCTTCGTGCGCTGCGTCCTGGACACGGACAGTCTGCGGCCCACCGCGTCGCGCGAGTCGCTGTACGAGGACGAGACCCTCGCCGCCGTACGCGAGGCGCTCGGCGAGCGGATCCGGTCCTGGCTGACCGGGCTCGCGGCCGGCGACCCGGAGCGGCTTGCGGCCTTCCTCTCGGTCCACTACCTGGGCGTGAAGTCCCTGGCCCGGCACGACACCGAGATGCTGCGCACGATGCTGCCGTGGCTGCCCTTCGAGACGACCGACGGGCGGCTCTCCCTTGAGGAGTTCGCCCAGCGGCACCCCGTGGTGCACTTCACGCGGACCGTGGAGGAGTACCGCCAGGTCGCGCCGATCGCCTCCGCACAGGGCGTCGGGGTCGTCAACGGCGGCTACACGTACGACAGCGAACTGGTCGAGGCGCTGCCGTCGGTGCGCCCCGGAACGGTCGTCTCGGAGCTGGACGCCGACACCGTGACGGCGCACCTGGACTCGGTCGACCCGGCCGAGGAACTGGCGCTGTCGGCCTTCCTGGGGGCCGCGCGGGCCAGACTCGACCCCCTGGGTTGCGATGTGGTCCTGCGCGCCTTCCACCCGCTCTCGGTCCCGGCGCTGCATCTGGACGACCGGGCGGCCCGTCACGAACAGGCCCGCGCGGAGGCCGAGGACCAGGCCGACGACCTGTGGGCGGGCATCCTAGGCTCGCTGCGCGGCAGCGCTCCACGCGCGCGTCTGGTGCTCAACCACCTCAACCCGCTGATCCGGAGGATCAGTTCACTCAAGGACCCGGAGCTGATCGGCACCGCCACGGAGTCCCTCTACGGGCAGGCCCTGCTGATGGCCCAGCGCCCACTGCGGCCGGCGGACTCCGCGCTCCTGAACCGCGCTTTCATCGGCCTTCTCGAGTGGGCCACACACACCAACTCCGGGGAGGACGGCCACCGATGAGCGGGATCGACCCCATCACGGACTTCGACGCTCTCCGCCAGGCGATGGCGGAAAACTTCGAGCAGCCGGAGGGACCCGCCCGCAACGCGCGCGCGGAGCAGCTGTTGGCCGAGGCCGAAAAGCTCGGCATCCCCCTCGCGGTGATCGAGGCACTCGCACACCAGCTGAAGGTCTACAACTACAGCTCCGAGAAGGCCAAGATGTTCGTCCCCTTCGCGCGCCTGCTGCGCATGTGGGACGAACACCCCGAGGACTTCGACGAGTACGAGATCCACTCTCTGCACTGGGTCTTCAAGTGGATGTCGGCCGGAATGCTGGACCAGCCGCACATTCCGCTCGCCTCCATAGAGAAGTGGCTCGGCGAGATGGAACACCGCTACCGGCTGGCGGGCCACTCCGAACGGGCCGTGCGCAGCGCCGAGTTCAGTGTGTCCGCCCACCTCGGGGACCTGGATCGCGCCGAGCGGGCGTACGCCGCCTGGCTGGCCGCCGACCGGGACACCATGGCCGACTGCCACGCGTGCGAGCTGCACGGCCAGGGGTGGTGGCAGGCACTGCGCGGCTCCGACGCGGAGGCGCTGGGGCTGTGGGGCCCGGTCCTGGAGGGCGAGTACTCCTGCGCCCACGAACCGCACACCGTCCTCGCGTCCTCGCTGGTCCCCTTGCTGCGCCTGGGGCGCGTCGACGAGGCGCGCGCCAATCATCTGCGGGGCTTCCGGCTCGTCCGCGCCATGGAAAGCATGCGTGGCGCATACGCGGACCATGTGGAGTTCTGCGTGCTCTCCGGCAACGAGGCGCGCGCCCTGGAGCTGCTCGCCGAGCGCCCCGCGTACTTCACGGACTCCGGGGACCCGCGCAGCAAGCTGAACTTCATGGCGGTGGTGGCCCTCCTGATGGACCGCCTGGCCTCGCTCGGGCTCGGCGACCAGACGGTTCCCGGGCCGGTCGGCCGCGTGTGGACAGCGAGCGATCTCGCCGCCCACGCGCGCGGGGAGGCACTTTCGCTGGCGGCGCGCTTCGACGAGCGCAACGGCACGTCGTACGTCAGCACGCGTGCCCGTGCGCGGATGAACCAGCCGGCACTTGTCGACCGCCTGCCGCTTGGCGTGCGCTCCACGCGCCCCGCACCCACGGTGCACGCCCCCCGTCCGCAGACCGGCGCGGAACAGGCCGCCGAGTCCGACCTGCCCGCGCTGCTCACCGAGGCCCGCCGTCTGTCGGACTCCCGGAGCCCGGACGCGGTCGAGGCCTGGGCGGCGGTCTCGCGTGCCGCCGAGGGCCACGAGCTGGACGTCCGCGACCGCGCGGAGATCGCCGACCACGCGGCGATGGAGCGCGGCCCGGAGGGCATCGAACTCTTCCACCGCGCCGCCGAGCTCTACGCCGAGGCCGACGACCCCGGCGAAGCCCTCGCCGCCCACGCCCGCGCCGCCTACGTACTCGCCCTGACCGGCGACACCGAGGAGGCCCTGACGGCCGTATCGGAGCTGTACGAGCGGGTGCTCGCGCTCTTCGCGGAGGGCGGCACAGGGGTGTCTCAAGCGGCGTCCGTGCTGGTGGGGCGGGCGCGGATTCTGATGCATCGGCTGGATGGCGACGCGGGCGCGGGCCCGCAGCCAGGTGACGCCGCAGGCGCTGCCGAAGTGGCGGCCCGGGAGTTGCTGGCCCTTGCCGAGCCGCACGTCGAGGACGTGCGGCTGGCTTCACGGGCCGCGGAGGCACAGGCGATGCTCGGGGAGCTCGCCGCGCGTGCGGAGGACGCCGAGAAGGCCGCGGAGCTGCTCGGCCTGGCCGTCGAGACGTATGTGTCGGCCGGGCTGCCGTGGTTCGCCGTCGAGCATGAGGCGCGGCTCGCCGGGATCGCCCTGCACCGCGGCGACATGGAAGCGGCGGAGCGGGCGGCGCGCGCGGCACTGGAGCACGGCGGGCCCCACCTGGAGGCGCCGGGCCATGCACAGCTGCACCTTCAGCTCGCTGAAATCCTCGGCGGCACCCACCAGTTCGGGCCCGCTGCCGAACACGCCCTGGAGGCCGCGCACTGGGCCGACGAAGCGGGCCAGAGTGCCACGCTCGGCGCTTGGGCCCGGCATCAGCTCGGCGGTTTCCTGGTCCGTCAGGGGCGGTGGGCCGAGGCCGCAGAGATACTGGAGTCGGCGCTGCCCGATCTGACCACCGACATGCACGGCGACGGTGCGATCGTGCAGACCCACTGGTGGCTCGGCGACTGTCTCACCGAACTCGGCGATCACCGCGAGGCCGCCGAACGCTGGTTGCAGGCCGCCGACATCGCCCGCCACTGGCCCGAGCAGCGCGACCACGCGATGCTCGCCCATCTCGCCGCCGAGGCCCTCGGAAACGCCGGGCTGCATGCCCAGGCGGACCAGGCGTACGCGCGCGCCGGCGATCTCTGGCGCGACCTCGGCAACGTGCATGGGCTGGTCCGCTCGCTGCGGGCCCGCGCCTGGGCGGCCGCCCGTACGGACGCGGGGCTCGACGGGGCGCGGGAGTTGATGGCGGCGGCGGTGCGGGAGTGCGAGGCCGCGATCCAGGACACGCCGGTCGCGTCCGGCTCAGCCGTGGATGCGGCCGGGGACGAGAGCGACGCCGTGCGTCTCCGTCTCGTCGCCGAACTCGGGCACACCTACCGTCAGTTCGGTGACCTGGTGGCCCGTTCCGTGCCGGACGACGCGGAGGAGGCTTCGGCCAGGCCCTCCTTCGAGGAGGCCCTGGGCCACCTCACCCAAGCGATCTCCGCGTTCGCTTCCCTCGGGGACGAGCTCCTCGACGTCCGTACCGGCGCCGAACTCGCCGCCGGCTGGCTAGAGGCCGACCTCCGCCGGCCCGCCGCGGCCGCGGCACGCGCGCGTGCGGTCCTTGCCGCGTACGCGGGGTGGGATGGAGAGACCGCGGAGGCGCGGCGCGCGGAGGCGGAGAACATGCTGAAGCTGATGGCGGCGAATACGGAGGGCTGACGGGGGGTGGGTGGGCTTTTCCCGCCCCCTCCGCGCCGTTTCAGCCCGTCCGGCGTTTGAGGACGAGGCCGTCCAGGCCGAACGGGGGTCTGGGGGCGGCAGACCCCAGGGATGGGTAGGGGCGGAGAGGGCGAAAAACCCGCCCCCACCCGCCCTCCTACTCCACCCCGATCAACAACAACGCCCCCTGCCGCCCACCCCGGTACACCACCGTGTCCACCGCCAAATACCCTTCCCGCACCCGGGTTTCAAGGCGGTCCGCGATGGCGTCGGGCGCCTCGTCGCCCAGGACGAGGGTGACCATCTCGCCGCCGGCGGAGAGCATGCGGTCCAGGACGGCTTCGGCCGTGATGGCGATGTCGGAGCCGATGACGGCGACATCGCCGTCGATGAGGCCGAGGACGTCGCCGGCCTGGCAGATGCCGGCCATGGTCCAGGACTGGCGCTCGGCGACGGCAACCTCGGCGTAGCGAGTGGCACCGGCCGCGGAGGTCATGGCGACGACGTCCTCGTCGAAGCGGCGTTCCGGCTCGTGGACGGCGAGCGCGGCGATGCCCTGGACCGCGGAGCGGGTCGGGATCAACGCGACCCGGACACCTTCCGCACGCGCCTGCTCGGCGGCCGCAGCCGCGGTGTGGCGCAGTTCGGCGTCGTTGGGCAGAAGCACCACCTCGCGCGCGTGAGCACGCCGTACGGCCTCGACGAGTTCTCCGCTCGCGGGCGGCTCCCCCGGCCGCGCGAGCACAGTGGTCGCCCCGGCCTCCGCGTACAGCCCGGCCAGCCCCTCTCCAGGCACGACCGCCACGACGGCACGCTGTGCGCGCTCCCGGGGAGGCCGCCCCGGGCCCCCGGTGTGGACGTCTTCGAGCCCGAAATGCGTGATCCTGATCCGGTACGGCCGTCCGGCCTCGACACCCGCCTCCACGGCGGCACCCGCGTCGTCCACGTGCACATGGACGTTCCACAGCCCGTCCCCGCCGACGACGACGAGCGAGTTGCCCAGCCGGTCGAGCCGGTCCCGCAACCGGGCCACGGCCGCGTCCGCCGCTTCCAGGAGGTAGATCACCTCGAAGGCGGGCCCGCCCTCCTCCGGCACCGGGTCCCCGCACACGTCGGGATGCACTCCTCCGATGCCGACGCCAACGATGTCGACATCGACGTCAGTCGAGACACCCGCCACGCGCGCGTGGACCTCCGCAGGTCCGGCGAACGCCCTCGGCGCCTCCCCCGTGAACGTCTCCACCAGCGCCGCCAGCACCGCCACCAGCCCCCGTCCGCCCGCGTCGACGACGCCGGCGCGCTCCAGGGCGGCCAGTTGCCCCGGCGTCGCGGCGAGAGCTGCCCGCGCTCCCTCGTACGCCGCGCGCGCGACCGTGCCGCAGTCCCCCTCGGCGCCGGTGGCCGCGTCTGCGGCGGCCGAGGCGACCGTGAGGACCGTGCCCTCGACGGGGTGGGCGACGGCCTGGCGGGCGGAGTCGGCTGCTCGCCGCAGGGCCAGCCGCAGGCCCGGCCCGTCGGTGTGAGCGGTCTCACTGTCGGCGGCGAGCACCTGCGCCATGCCGCGCAACAGCTGCGCGAGGATCGTCCCGGAGTTGCCCCGGGCGCCTATCAGCGCGCCGTGCGCCATCGCCCGGACCGCGTCCGCGAGCGTCGGCTTGCCCCCACCGACCTCCCACCCCGCACCGGCGCCGTACCCCGCGCCGACCTCGTGCCCCTCGAAGACCGCCTCGACCGCCGCGGTCGCCGACTCCAGCGTCAGATACAGGTTGGTGCCGGTGTCCCCGTCGGCCACCGGGTAGACGTTGATCGCGTCTATCTCCTCGCGCGCCCGCCCCAGCGCCTCCAGAGCGAGACGACACCAGGTGCGCACCGCGAGAGCATCGAACGTCTGCGGCACCTGCGGCACCTGCGCCTCCTTGAGCTGCTGGACGTGGACGCAGCGTAGACCCAGAAGGGGTTACTGTCGGTAGGGGGCCTACGGAGGGCCGGGGCATGGCCCAGAGCAGCCATGGTAGTTTCGTTGTCTGGACGCAGTCGTTGTATGCTGCTCCGGTTGCCCGATCTCATCGGGCCTTCCTCCTGGCACCGCCACTCAGATCCTAGATCTTGATCCCGGCATGCCGGGATCCACCGTAAGTGCATCTGAAGTTTTTGGAGTGAGCCCGTGGCTGCCAACTGCGACGTCTGCGGCAAGGGGCCGGGCTTCGGCAACAGCATCTCGCACTCGCACCGCCGTACGCCCCGTCGCTGGAATCCCAACATCCAGCGCGTTCGTACCGTGGTGGGCGGGACGCCGAAGCGCGTGAACGCTTGCACCTCGTGCATCAAGGCCGGCAAGGTCACGCGCTGACAACCGCTAGCGCGCGGCCACTGCTGGTTCGCTTGCACTGAGCCGGTCCACCTCACGGTGGGCCGGTTTTTTGCTGCGCCCGCGCGAGAAGCGAAACAGCGACCGTAAACGCTTACGTAAGCGTTTACGCACGACGTCGACGCACCACGTCCACGAACGACGCCTACGCACCCGCCCTGAACCGCCACCCATGATCCACCGGCCCGATCCCGCCCCCCAGCGCGAACCCGGCCGCGATCGCCCCCGTGACGTACTCCTTGGCCGCCGCGACGGCCTCCGGCACGCTCTCGCCTTTGGCCAGCCCGCAGGCGATGGCCGAGGCGAGCGTGCAGCCGGTGCCGTGCGTGTGCCTGTTGTCGTAACGAGGGGCGCGCAGCCAGTGCTCCTCCGTTCCGTCCGTCAGCAGATCGACGGCGTCTCCCGGCAGATGGCCGCCTTTGATGAGCACCCACTTCGGGCCGTACGTCAGCACAGCCGCCGCGGCCTCGCGCAACCCCTCCTCCGAATCGACCCGCACACCCGTCAGCTGGGCGACCTCGTCGAGGTTCGGCGTCGCCACGGTCGCGACAGGCAGCAGCTTCGTCCGTACGGAATCCAGCGCGGAAGCGGCGAGCAGCGAGTCGCCGTGCTTGGAGATGCCGACCGGGTCGACGACGGCCGGCGCGGCCGTGGAGCCGATCAACTCGGCGACGGCTTCGACGAGTTCGGCGGAGGCGAGCATGCCGGTCTTGACCGCCTGGACGCCGATGTCGTCGACGACGCTGCGGTACTGGGCGCGCACGGCCTCCACCGGCAACTCCCAAGTGCCTTGCACGCCTAGGGAGTTCTGCGCGGTGACGGCCGTGATCACGCTCATACCGTGCACGCCGAGCGCGAGCATCGTCTTCAGGTCGGCCTGGATCCCTGCCCCGCCACCGGAGTCGGAGCCCGCGACCGTCAGCACACGCGGCGGGGCACTCACGACTCGATGTCCCCGAAGTGGTCCCAGCCGCCCTTGCTCGTCCACGGCGCCCCGTCGACCGTGACCTGCGGCAGCGCCGACGGGTTGAGCACCTCGCCGATGATCTTCCAGCGGGCGGGCAGCTTCACATCCGGCGGGAAGGTGGCGACGATCGCGTGGTCCTCGCCACCGGTGAGCACCCACTGGATGGGGTCGACGCCGACGGCCTGCCCGATGTCGTTCATCTGGGTCGGGATGTCGATGGCGCCGGAACGGATGTCGATGCGCACCTTGCTCGCCTCGGCGATGTGCCCGAGGTCGGCGATCAGCCCGTCGCTGACGTCCGTCATCGAGGTCGCGCCGAGCCCGGCCGCCGCGGGACCCGCGTGATACGGCGGCTCCGGGCGCCGGTGCGCCTCCACGAAGGCGCGGGGCGAGCGGAAGCCCCGGGAGAGCACCGCGAACCCGGCCGCCGACCAGCCGAGCCAGCCCGTCACGGCGACCACGTCACCGGGCTGGGCCCCGCCCCGGGTCACCGGCTCGTGGTTGCGAAGATCGCCGAGCGCGGTGATCGAGACCATGATGGTGTCGCCGCGTACGACATCGCCGCCGACCACGGAGGCGCCCGCGACCTGGCACTCGTCGCGCAGCCCGTCCATCAGCTCGGACGGCCAGGTGGCCGGGAGTTCGGCCGGTACGACCAGGCCGAGCAGCAGCGCGGTCGGTACGGCGCCCATCGCGGCGATGTCCGCGAGGTTCTGCGCGGCGGCCTTGCGACCGACGTCGTACGCCGTCGACCAGTCACGGCGGAAGTGCCGCCCCTCCAGGAGGATGTCGGTGCTCGCCACGACCCTGCGGTCGGGCGCGGCCACCACCGCGGCGTCGTCGCCGGGGCCGACCCGGACCGCCGGGGTGGTGGTGAGACGCGAGGTGAGCTCCTTGATGAGCCCGAACTCCCCCAACTCGCCCACGGTGCCCTTCATAGTCGTACTGCCCCTTCTCTTCCTGTCTGCGCCACGGTACGTCTCGTGCGAACCGCGTGGCGTACCGCCTGCGCCGCGCCACGCGAACCGTCCTCGGTGCGGTCGCGTGCCGTCTCCGTGCTCGGTACGGTCGAATTGGCCGTCAACTTGTGCAGTCCGTGCACCCCGGCACGCAAGCCCCAGTCACCGCGGGTCTCCCCGCGGCGAGCGGCGACGCGATACCGTGGCGTTCCTTTTCCCCACATGATCCTCGTGGCCGCCCTGGAGGTTCCGTGGTACAGGCGTACATCCTGATCCAGACGGAGGTCGGCAAAGCGTCGACCGTCGCCGAGACGATCAGCAAGATCCCGGGGGTGATCCAGGCCGAGGACGTGACAGGACCGTACGACGTGATCGTGCGTGCCCAGGCCGACACGGTCGACGACCTCGGCCGCATGGTGGTCGCCAAAGTCCAGCAAGTGGACGGCATCACCCGCACCCTGACCTGTCCGGTCGTGCACCTGTAGCCCCCGTCTACCCTTGGCCGGTGAACTTCTTCCGTCACCGGCACACCGCTGCCTTCGGGCTGCCCGTTCTCGTTCTGCTGATTGCCGCCACGGGCTGCTCTTCGGCAGACGACGACGCCTCGGCTGTGGTTCCCAGCCCGGACGCGAAGGTCACGAAGCTGTGCGAGAACCTGGACAAGGAGCTGCCGGAGAAAGTGAACGACCTCGACCGGAACGATCCCGAGCCCCGGTCCGCGCTGACCGCGGGCTGGGGAAGCCCGGCGATCATACTGCGCTGCGGTGTCGAACGGCCCGCCAAGATGAACGACCCGAACGCCGACGGCGCCGAAGTGAACGGGGTCGGCTGGCTGGTCGAGAAGCAGGACGACGGGTCGTACGTCTTCACCACGAGCCTGCGCACGGCATACGTCGAGGTGAGGCTCCCCAAGGAGCGTGCCGACCTGGGCGCGGGGCCGCTCACCGACTTCGCCGCGCCCGTCAAGAAGGCGATCCCCGAAGGGATCGCCGACTGACGTACTGAGGTGCCATCCGGAGCTGACTGACGTACGGGGTGCTGTCGGAGCTGCTGACGTACGGGGTGCTACGGAAGCTGCTAGCGGAGCCCTGTCGGACGGTTCAGCGCCGCCTGCACCAGGCGGTCCACCAGCTCCGGGTAGCCCACGCCGCTCGCCTCCCACATCTTCGGGTACATCGAGATGGGCGTGAAGCCCGGCATGGTGTTGATCTCGTTGATCACGAACTCCCCCTCCTCGGTGAGGAAGAAGTCCGCGCGCACCAGGCCCTCGCAGGAGGCCGCCTCGAATGCCTCGACCGCGAGCCGCTGGACCTCCGCGGTCTGCTCGGGCGTCAGCGGGGCCGGTACGAGGCCGGGTGTCGAGTCGATGTACTTCGCCTCGAAGTCGTAGTAGGCGTGCGCCTGCACGGGCGGGATCTCGGCGGGCACGCTGGCGCGCGGTCCGTCCTCGAACTCCAGGACCCCGCACTCGATCTCGCGGCCGCGCAGCAGCGCCTCCACGATGATCTTCGGGTCGTGGCGCTGCGCCTCCGCGATCGCCTGGTCGAGTCCCTCGAAGGAGTCGACCTTGGTGATGCCGATCGAGGACCCCGCGCGCGCGGGCTTGATGAACAGCGGCCAGCCGTGCTCACCCGCGAAGTCGGCGATCCGCCGCCGGGCACCCTGCTCGTCGCCGGTCCACTCGCGCGGCCGGATCACCAGATACGGGCCGACGGGCAGCCCGAAGGAGGTGAACACCCGCTTCATGTACTCCTTGTCCTGGCCGACGGCCGAGGCGAGCACACCCGCACCGACATACGGGACTCCGGAGAGCTCCAGGAGGCCCTGCAGGGTGCCGTCCTCGCCGTACGGGCCGTGCAGCACGGGGAAGACGACGTCGACGTCGCCAAGGGCCTTGGGGACGGAACCCGGTTCGCTGTAGACGACTTCACGGTTGGCCGGGTCGACGGAGAGGATCACGCCGCCCTCGGTGGACTCGGCGAGTCGGTCCACGCTCGGCTGCTGCCGGTCGACGATGGCCATGCGGTCCGGCTCGTCGGCGGTGAGCGCCCAACGGCCGTCCTGGGTGATGCCGATCGGCAGGACGTCGTACTTCGTCCGGTCGATCGCCCGCAGGACCGCACCGGCCGTGACCACGGAGATCCCGTGTTCGGAGCTGCGGCCGCCGAAGACGACGGCCACGCGCGGCTTGCGAGGCGGCTGCTCAGGGCTCTGGGGGAGGTTCTCAGTGCTCATATCGCCTTGAGCGTACCCGCTGGTACCCGCCTCAGTCAGCGCCTGTTGACGCCTGTCGCTCAGCGTCGTTCCGGCTTGGCGCTGCGCGACATCATCTCTTTGAGGGCGACCACCGGCGACTTGCCCTCGTGGACGATGCCGACGACCGTTTCCGTGATGGGCATGTCGACACCGTGCCCGCGGGCCAGATCCAGCACCGACTCACAGGACTTGACGCCCTCGGCGGTCTGCTTGGTGATCGCGATCGTCTCCTGAAGGGTCATGCCCTTGCCGAGGTTGATGCCGAAGGTGTGGTTGCGGGACAGCGGCGAGGAGCAGGTGGCCACCAGGTCGCCCAGGCCCGCGAGTCCGGCGAACGTCATCGGGTCGGCGCCCATGGCGAGGCCGAGGCGCGAGGTCTCGGCGAGCCCGCGCGTGATGAGCGAGCCCTTGGCGTTGTCGCCGAGTCCCATGCCGTCCGCGATGCCGACGGCGAGCCCGATCACGTTCTTGACGGCGCCGCCGAGTTCGCAGCCCACCACGTCGGTGTTGGTGTACGGGCGGAAGTACGGCGTGTGGCACGCGGCCTGGAGGCGCTGGGCGACCTCTTCGGAGCGGCAGGCGACCACGGCGGCGGCCGGCATCCGCGCGGCGATCTCCCGTGCGAGGTTGGGTCCGGTGACCACGGCGACGCGGTCCGGGCCGACCTTGGCGACGTCCTCGATCACCTCGCTCATCCGCATGGTGGAGCCGAGTTCGACGCCCTTCATGAGCGAGACGAGGACGGTGTCGGGCGCGAGCAGCGGCACCCACTGCGCGAGGTTCTTGCGCAGGGTCTGCGAGGGAATGGCGAGCACGGTGAAGTCGGCCTCGTGCGCGGCCTCGGAGGCGTCCGTGGTGGCCCGCAGGTTCGCCGGGAGTTCGACGCCCGGCAGGTAGTCCGGGTTCGTGCGCGTGGAGTTGACCGCTTCGGCGAGTTCGGCGCGGCGCGCCCACAGGGTGACGTCGCATCCCGCGTCGGCGAGCACCATGCCGAAGGCCGTACCCCACGATCCGGTCCCGAAGACAGCCGCCTTGACCGGCTTGCTCACGTGCCCTGCCCCTCTTCCTGCTGTGCTTTGTGCCGCGCCTGTGCCTTGTGCAACGCCTGCGCGTTTTCGTGGAGGTCCTGTTCCTGCGCGGCGATCTGCCTTGCGGCGCTTTCCTGGGCCGCGCTCCGCCGGCGCTGTTCGATCCGCTCCTGGCGCGGGTCGTAGGGCGTCCGGGGTGCCTTCTCGCCGCGGATCTGCTCCAGCTGCGCGGTGATGGCCGCCATGATGACCTCGGTCGCCTCCTTGAGGACGTCCGGGGACATCTCCTTGTCGTAGAAGCGCGAGAGGTCCACCGGGGGGCCGGCGAGGACGTGGTGGGTCTTGCGCGGGAGAACGTGGAGCTTCTTGGCGTACGGCGGCAGGAGTTCGTTGGCGCCCCACTGGGCGACCGGAATCACCGGGCACTTGGTCTGCAGGGCGACGCGGGCGGCACCCGTCTTGCCGGTCATCGGCCACTGGCCGGGATCGCGGGTGATGGTGCCCTCGGGATAGAACGCGACGCACTCGCCGCGCTCAACAGCGTCGATCGCGGCCCGGAAAGCGCTCAGCGCGTCCGTCGTCTCGCGGTACACCGGGATCTGTCCGGTGCCGCGCATCGCGGCGGCCACGAACCCCTTCCGGAAAAGGCTGCTCTTCGCCAGGAATCTCGGAACACGCCCGGTGTTGTACTGATAGTGCCCATACATGAACGGATCCACATGGGAATTGTGGTTCACCGCGGTGATAAATCCGCCCTCGGCCGGAATGTTCTCGATCCCGCGCCAGTCCCGCTTGATCAGAACCATCAGCGGCGGTTTGCAGAGGACCGCTGCAAAGCGGTACCAGAAGCCGATTCTGCGGCGGGGCACGCGAACACCTTCCTCCAGGGCCTGGGGGGCCGCACAAGTGTCGCCCCAGGCCGCCTGTCTGTCGAGAACACCGTACGCCCCGGCGTGCGAACCGCCAGGGCGGCCGGGTCACAATGGGGCCGACAAGGGAGAGACGGAGCGCTCGTGCAATGGACCTTGGTGATACCGCTCAAACCTCTGGCGCGGGCCAAGAGCAGGCTGGCGGACACCGCCGATGACGGATTGCGCCCCGGGCTCGCCCTCGCCTTCGCGCAGGACACCGTGGCAGCGGCGCTGGCCTGCGCAGCGGTCCGCGATGTGGCGGTAGTCACGGACGACGCCCTGGCCGGGCGGGAGCTTGCCGCGCTGGGCGCCCGCATTGTCACCGGCGAGCCGGCAGGCGGCCTCAACGCCGCCCTGTCGCACGGCAGCTCCGCCGTACGCTCCCGAACTCCCGAAAGCGCCGTGGCGGCCCTGAACGCCGATCTGCCCGCGCTGCGGACGCTGGAATTGGCGCGGGTACTCGAAGCTGCCGCCGAATTTCCCCGCGCTTTTCTCCCCGATGCGGCCGCAATCGGCACCACTCTGCTGGCCGCAGCGCCGGGTCAGGAATTGCTCCCGACTTTCGGCACCGATTCCCGCGCCCGTCATCACGCCTCGGGCGCGGTGGAACTCCGCCTCCACGGCGTGGATTCCGTACGTCAGGACGTGGACACCGGCGACGACCTGCGAGCGGCACTGGCACTTGGCGTGGGCCCACGTACGGCAGCACTGGCCGCACTCCTGCTCATCCCCGGCCAACCGGGCGGCTGACACCATTCGCCGCCCAGCTCGCGCCCGGCACCGGCCGACTTGGACCCCGGCGCTGGATAGGCTTCCGCCATGCAGGCGACCGCGTACACGTACGACCCCGAGACCCGTAGCGGCCAGGTGCTGCTCGACGACGGCACCCCTGTGCCCTTCGACGGCCCGGCGTTCGACGCCGGCGGGCTGCGGCTGCTGCGTCCCGGTCAGCGCGTGCGCGTCGAGACCGAGGGGGACGGCGAGGAACGCCGGATCACACTGATCACCCTGCAGACCTTCTAGAAGCAGACCTTCTAGGGGCTGAGCCCCAGGACCTGCGCGGCCGAACACGCCGCGGGCCGGGCTCCCGATGGGAGCCCGGCCCGGCGCGTGAGTTGCCTCCGTGCCCTCGCTACGAGCGGGCGGTGGCCTTCTTGGCGGTGGTCTTGCGCGCCGTCGACTTCTTGGCGGGGGCCTTCTTGGCCGTCGCCTTCTTCGCCGGGGCCTTCTTGGCCGTCGCCTTCTTGGCGGTGGTCTTCTTGGCCGCGGCCTTCTTGGCGGTCGCCGTGGTCTTCTTGGCGGTCGCCTTCTTGGCCGTGGTCTTCTTGGCGGTGGCGGTGGTCTTCTTGGCGACCGCCTTCTTCGCGGTGGCGGTGACCTTCTTGGCCGTCGCCCTCTTGGCGGTGGTGGCCTTCTTGGCCGCGGCCTTCTTCACCGTGGCCGAAGCGCCGCCGGAGAGGCTGCCCTTCGGGGCCTTCTTGACCGCGACGTCGTTCTTCGGGAGCTTCTTCGAGCCGCTCACCAGGTCCTTGAAGCCCTGGCCCGCACGGAAGCGCGGCACAGAGGTCTTCTTGACCCGAACGCGCTCCCCGGTCTGCGGGTTGCGGGCGTAGCGGGCCGGACGGTCAACCTTCTCGAAGGAACCGAAGCCGGTGACCGAGACCCGGTCCCCGCCGACAACCGCGCGGACGACTGCGTCCAGTACGGCGTCGACCGCGTCGGCGGCCTGCTGACGCCCGCCGACCTTGTCGGCAATCGCTTCTACGAGCTGCGCCTTGTTCACGTCTTCCCCTTCGGAGACATAGCCCGAACGAATGCGTTCAAGCTTTTTCGCACGTTAGGCAGATATATACCGCAAATCAAACACGAAACGGGCTAATCACCCTTGTGCCGCAACGAACTCGGACTGTCGTGGAGTAACTCAGCGTTCCTCTTCGAGGAATCGGCCCTCGTCGAGGTCCGTGGTGAACCGCTCCAGACGCCTTGTCGCATCGGCGAGATCGTGCTTGGCCGCGGCCGTAATGACCAGCAGCTTCCGGGTCAGCGCCATCCGTACGCCCTCCGGGACTTGCAGTGCACGCACTCTTGTGTGCGCTTCCTTGAGTTGGGCCGCGACTGCCGCATAGAGCTCGAGTTGGCCGTCGTGTCCCATGCACAGATTGTGCCATCTGGGGCGAGTTGTCGCCTGCGCA
Source organism: Streptomyces sp. NPDC093544 (assembly GCF_040683495.1). Classification (NCBI taxonomy): domain Bacteria; kingdom Bacillati; phylum Actinomycetota; class Actinomycetes; order Kitasatosporales; family Streptomycetaceae; genus Streptomyces; species Streptomyces sp. NPDC093544. The sequence continues at coordinate 208,611 of NZ_JBFBEA010000003.1, forward strand.
GGGGGTAACTGCCGTCCCCAGAGGGGTTCCTGAGCGCCCGAGCGGCACCCGGCACCATAGGTCGGCTACCCCGGCAACCGCCTTTGTAACTACGGGAGTTGAGGCATTTCACCAACGCATCCGAAGGCACTTTGGAGGCAGACACAGCTGTACCCCCAACCGTCCACGATTGGGGGTACAGAGGGGTGTTGCGGTGGCCGAAATCAGACCTGCGTCAGCGGTGAAACGGCCTGTGAGCCGACCGTGGATCCGGCCCGCGGGTCAGACCTGAACCGTCTTCGGCTTGTGCGAGGGCCGCTTGGCCTCGTACGCGGTGATGTCGCCCTCGTTCTGGAGGGTGATGGAGATGTCGTCCAGGCCGTTCAGCAGCCGCCAGCGGGCGTTCTCGTCCAGGTCGAAGGAGGCGGTGACGCCCTCGGCGCGCACCTCGCGGGCCTCCAGGTCGACCGTGACCTCGGCCTCGGGGTCGTTCTCCGTGAGCTCCTGCAGGGCGTTCACGATTTTCTGCTCCAGAACCACTGTGAGCAGGCCGTTCTTGAGCGAGTTGCCGCGGAAGATATCGGCGAAGCGGGAGGAGATGACGGCCTTGAAGCCGTAGTTCTGCAGCGCCCAGACGGCGTGCTCGCGCGAGGAGCCCGTACCGAAGTCGGGACCGGCGACCAGGACCGTGGCGCCCACCCGCTCGGGCTGGTTGAGGATGAAGGACGGGTCCTTGCGCCAGGCCTCGAAGAGCCCGTCCTCAAAACCGTCCCTGGTCACCTTCTTGAGCCAGTGAGCAGGGATGATCTGGTCCGTGTCGACGTTGCTGCGGCGCAGCGGGACGGCCCGGCCGGTGTGCGTGGTGAATGCTTCCATGACTTCTCAGACTCCAGCGGGCGCAGGGACGTCGGCGTCGGACAGGTCCGCCGGGGAGGCCAGGTGGCCCAGCACGGCGGTGGCGGCGGCGACCTGCGGCGAGACCAGGTGCGTACGGCCGCCCTTGCCCTGCCTGCCCTCGAAGTTGCGGTTGGAGGTGGACGCGGAGCGCTCACCGGGGGCCAGCTGGTCGGGGTTCATGCCCAGACACATCGAGCAGCCCGCGTGCCGCCATTCGGCGCCGGCCTCCTTGAAGACCACGTCCAGACCCTCGGACACGGCCTGCAGACCGACCCGCGCCGAGCCGGGGACCACCAGCATCCGTACGCCGTCGGCGACTTTGCGGCCCTCGACGAGCGCGGCGGCCGCACGCAGGTCCTCGATACGGCCGTTGGTGCACGAACCTACGAAGACGGTGTCGACCTTGATGTCGCGCAGCGGCTGTCCGGCGGTCAACCCCATGTATTCCAGGGCCTTTTCGGCGGCCAGGCGCTCCGAAGCGTCTTCGTACGAAGCAGGATCGGGGACGGCCGCCGAAAGCGGCGCTCCCTGGCCGGGGTTGGTGCCCCAGGTGACGAACGGCGCGAGGGAGGCGGCGTCGATGACGACCTCCTCGTCGAATTCCGCGTCCGCGTCCGTCTTCAGCGTCTTCCAGTACGCGACGGCGGCGTCCCACTCCTCGCCCTCGGGCGCGTGGGCGCGGCCCTTGAGATAGGCGAAGGTGGTCTCGTCGGGGGCGATCATGCCCGCGCGGGCGCCGGCCTCGATCGACATGTTGCAGATGGTCATGCGGGCTTCCATCGAGAGCTTCTCGATGGCGGAGCCGCGGTACTCCAGGATGTAGCCCTGGCCGCCACCCGTTCCGATCTTCGTGATGATCGCCAGGATCAGGTCCTTGGCCGTGACGTCGTCGGGCAGTTCACCGTCGACGGTGATGGCCATGGTCTTGGGGCGGGCCAGCGGCAGTGTCTGGGTGGCCAGCACATGCTCGACCTGCGAGGTGCCGATGCCGAAGGCCAGCGCGCCGAAGGCGCCGTGCGTGGAGGTGTGCGAGTCGCCGCAGACCACGGTGGTGCCCGGCTGGGTCAGGCCCAGCTGCGGTCCCACGACATGGACGACGCCCTGCTCGACGTCACCGAGCGAGTGCAGTCGTACGCCGAACTCGGCGGCGTTCTTCCGCAGCGTCTCCAGCTGGATCCGGGAGACCGGGTCCGCGATGGGCTTGTCGATGTCGATGGTCGGGGTGTTGTGATCCTCGGTGGCGATGGTGAGGTCGAGGCGGCGCACGGGGCGCCCGGCCCCGCGGAGCCCGTCGAAGGCCTGCGGGCTGGTCACCTCGTGCAGCAGGTGCAGATCGATGAAGAGGAGGTCGGGCTCGCCCTCGGCGCGCCGGACGACATGGTCGTCCCAGACCTTCTCCGCGAGTGTCCTACCCATCGCTTTCCCTCCGGCCGGCCTGTGTGGCGCCGGCCCAACTAGAGATTTCCGGTGCGGCGACGCTCGTACCCCTCGTATCGGACGTCTTCCGCCGGGCCCGTTGGTCCGCGGGCCGCATGCCTACAAGGGTGGCGCGTTCCACGAGAAATTGAACTTGCGTTTCACAGAGTGAGACGCGAGTATCGTTTCATGGACAACAGTAGCGGCGTCGGCGTTCTGGACAAGGCAGCCCTTGTCCTGAGCGCTCTGGAGTCCGGTCCGGCCACCCTCGCGGGACTGGTCGCGGCGACCGGACTGGCACGACCCACGGCACATCGCCTCGCCGTGGCACTTGAACACCACCGCATGGTGGCGCGCGACATGCAGGGCCGCTTCATTCTCGGCCCCCGCCTCGCCGAGCTGGCCGCGGCCGCCGGCGAGGACCGCCTCCTCGCGACGGCGGGCCCGGTGCTCACGCACCTGCGGGACCTCACCGGCGAGAGCGCGCAGCTCTACCGCCGCCAGGGCGACATGCGCATCTGCGTCGCCGCGGCCGAGCGCCTCTCCGGCCTCAGGGACACCGTTCCGGTCGGCTCCACGCTCACCATGAAGGCGGGCTCCTCGGCCCAGATCCTGATGGCCTGGGAGGAGCCGGAGCGCCTGCACCGGGGGCTACAGGGCGCCCGCTTCACCGCGACGGCTCTTTCCGGCGTACGCCGCCGGGGCTGGGCCCAGTCGATCGGCGAGCGCGAGCCGGGCGTCGCGTCCGTCTCCGCTCCCGTACGCGGACCCTCGAACCGCGTGGTCGCCGCAGTCTCGGTCTCCGGGCCGATCGAGCGCCTGACCCGCCACCCGGGCCGCATGCACGCCCAGGCCGTCATCGACGCCGCCGGCCGCCTCTCCGAGGCCCTGCGCCGCACCGGCTGATCCGCACCCCGGGACAGGGCCGGCCTCAACGCCGCGGCAGGCCCCCCGGACGACGGACAACGGAGTACCGGCAACAGGGCGCCGAACTCACAGCGCCGTACGCGGAGTTGAAGCACAGAACGCCGATGGCCCCCCACCGAAGTGGGGGGCCATCGAATCGAGTACCCCCGACCGGATTCGAACCGGCGCTACTGCCGTGAGAGGGCAGCGTGCTAGGCCGCTACACAACGGGGGCAAGGACCACAAGTGATCCAGCTGGGCTACCAGGACTCGAACCTAGAACAACGGAACCAGAAACCGTCGTGTTGCCAATTACACCATAGCCCAATGAATGGTCTAGACCAGACCGTCCAAGTACCCCCGACCGGATTCGAACCGGCGCTACTGCCGTGAGAGGGCAGCGTGCTAGGCCGCTACACAACGGGGGCCCTAGCGATCCTGCATGAGAGCCAGCGGGTGCGACCCGGACTGTCTCCCTGAGAAGGATCTGTACCCCCGACCGGATTCGAACCGGCGCTACTGCCGTGAGAGGGCAGCGTGCTAGGCCGCTACACAACGGGGGCCTTGCAGAGTTGATCTCTGCTGTTGCAGATAAGCTCTGCGAGCTGGCCTACCAGGACTCGAACCTAGACTAACGGAACCAGAAACCGTCGTGCTGCCAATTACACCATAGGCCACTGAAACACAACCCCCGACGGGGATTCCGTTCTAGCTAGCGCCTCCGGTTTTCAGACCTTTCGGCCCGCTCTCCGGCGGCGCAGGAAGAACATTACCTGAAGGTGGACGGCGCTCCAAAACGGGTATCCGCGCCGAGGATCACGGGGAGTTCGGCCAGCGAAGCGATCCGGTGCGGGCCTCTCGGACCGCTCTCGGGGGCGGCGTGAGCACCGCCACGGTCGATCCAGATCGAGAGCATCCCGGCGTCGGCGGCGCCGAGTCCGTCGATCTCCGGGTGGTCGCCGACGTACGCGACCTGGTGCGGAGGCAGGCCGAGGGCGTCGCAGGCGGCGTGGAAGGCCGCCACGGCGGGCTTGGAGACACCCAGTTCGGCCGCGCACAGGACGGTCTCGAAGCGGTCGCGTACGCCCAGGACGCGGAGCTTGCGGTCCTGGTTGTGGAAGCTGGAGTTGGACAGGATCGCGTGCCGGTGGCTGGCGGCGAGGGCGTCCAGGGCGGGCAGTGTGTCCGGGAAGAGGGCCCAGGCGGCTTCGTAGTGGCCGGCGTACCGCTCGAACCAGCCGTCGGCCTCGGCGTCGCCGAGGGGCTCACCCAGGAACGCCCTGACCCGGTCCCGGCGCTGGCCCTGCCAGTCCGACTCCCCCGCCGCGAATCTCGCCCACTGCGCGTCGGTGATCTCCCGCCAGCGCGCGAGGGCCTGCTCGACGGTCTCGTACGCGTCGAGCAGGCCCTCGGCCGCCAAGTGCCCGCGCATTCCGGCCCGGTCCGCGCCCGTGTAGTCGAAGAGCGTGTCGTCCACGTCCCAGACCAAGGCCTTGATGCTCATGATCCGACGGTAACTCCGGGTGGGGGCGCATGTCTGTCGCTCAGCGCACAAAGGGGGCGGCGCCCGGACCGGACGCCGCCCCCCTGTGCATGCGCAGTTGTGGCTACAGCTTCGCCAGCGCCGCGTCGACGCGTGCCAGCGCCTTCTCCTTGCCGAGGATTTCCAGGGACTCGAAGAGCGGCAGGCCGATGGTGCGGCCGGTGACGGCGACGCGGACCGGGGCCTGGGCCTTGCCGAGCTTGAGGCCGTGCTCCTCGCCGGCGGCCAGGACGGCCTCCTTGAGGGAGTCCGGCGAGGACCAGTCGGCCGCGTCCAGCTTCTCCCGCGCCGTACGCAGCAACGCGTCGCTGCCCTCCTTCATGGCCTTCGTCCAGGACGCCTCGTCGAAGGCCGGCTCCGGAAGGAACAGGAAGTCGACGTTGTCCGTGATCTCGGAGAGGACCTTGAGGCGGGTCTGGGCGTGCGGGGCGATCGCCTGCCACTTCGCCTCGTCGAAGTCCTCCGGCGCCCACGGGGCGAACGGGGCCTTCAGCCAGGGGGCGCAGCGCTCCGTGAAGTCCTTCACGTCGAGCAGGCGGATGTGGTCGCCGTTGATGGCTTCGCACTTCTTGAGGTCGAAGCGGGCCGGGTTGGGGTTCACGTCCGCGATGTCGAAGGCGGCGACCATCTCCTCGATCGAGAAGATGTCGCGGTCCGCCGACAGCGACCAGCCGAGCAGGGAGAGGTAGTTGAGCAGCCCCTCGGGGAGGAAACCGCGCTCCCTGTAGAGGTTCAGCGACGACTCCGGGTCGCGCTTGGAGAGCTTCTTGTTGCCCTCGCCCATGACGTACGGGAGGTGGCCGAAGGCCGGGGTCTCCTTGGCGATGCCCAGCTCGGTCAGCGCCTTGTAGAGGGCGATCTGGCGCGGGGTGGAGGAGAGCAGGTCCTCGCCGCGCAGGACGTGCGTGATCTCCATCAGGGCGTCGTCGACCGGGTTGACGAGCGTGTACAGGGGCGCGCCGTTGGCTCGTACGATCCCGAAGTCCGGGACGTTCTCCGCGAGGTAGGTGATCTCGCCGCGGACCAGGTCCGTGAAGGTGATCGTCTCGTCGGGCATCCGGAAGCGGACGATGGGCGTGCGGCCCTCCGCCTGGTAGGCCTCGGTCTGCTCGGCGGTGAGGTCACGGCAGTGGCCGTCGTAGCCGGACGGCTTGCCGGCGGCGCGGGCGGCGTCGCGGCGGGCGTCCAGTTCCTCGGTCGAGCAGTAGCAGTGGTACGCGTGACCCGCGGCCAGGAGCTTCTGGGCGACGTCCTTGTAGAGGTCCATCCGCTGCGACTGGCGGTACGGCGCGTGGGGGCCGCCGATCTCGGGGCCCTCGTCCCAGTCGAAGCCCAGCCAGCGCATCGAGTCGAGCAGCTGGTCGTACGACTCCTCGGAGTCGCGGGCCGCGTCGGTGTCCTCGATGCGGAAGACCAGGGTGCCTTCGTTGTGCCGGGCGAACGCCCAGTTGAACAGGGCGGTGCGGACCAGGCCCACGTGAGGGTTGCCGGTCGGGGAGGGACAGAAACGTACGCGGACGGATCCGTTAGCCACGCTTGATCACCTTGTTGGTGAGAGTGCCGATGCCTTCGATGGTGACGGCGACCTCGTCGCCGACGTTCAGGGGGCCGACCCCCGCGGGGGTGCCCGTGAGGATCACGTCGCCGGGGAGCAGCGTCATGGCCTCGGTGATGTTCACGATCAGATCCTCGATGGAGTGGATCATCTCGCTGGTGCGGCCGAGCTGGCGTTGCTGCCCGTTGACCGTGCACTGGATGGTGAGGTCGGAGGGGTCCACGTCCGTCTCCACCCAGGGGCCGAGCGGGCAGGCGCCGTCGAAGCCCTTGGCCCGGGCCCACTGCTTCTCGCGCTTCTGGACGTCGCGAGCGGTGACGTCGTTGGCGCAGGTGTAGCCGAGGATGACGTCCTTGACGCGCTCGCGCGGGACCTCGCGGCACATGCGGCCGATGACCACGGCCAGCTCGGCCTCGTAGTGCAGCTCGTTCGAGAAGGACGGGTACTGGATCTCGTCGCCGGAGCCGATCACGGAGGTCGAGGGCTTGAAGAAGGCGAACGGGGCGTCGGGCACCTCGTTGCCGAGTTCTCGCGCGTGCTCGGCGTAGTTGCGGCCGAAGGCCACGACCTTGTTGGGGAGCACCGGGGGCAGCAGCCGCACCTTGTTCAGCGGGACCTTGGTGCCGGAGAGCTCGAAGTCCGCGAACGGGATGCCCTTGATGATGTCGAGGACGAGTTCGTCCGGCTTGTCGCCCTCGACCGCGCCGAAGGCGACGTTGCCGTCGATGGAGAACCTGGCGATGCGCACGGGATCGTTGCGCCCCTCACTGAGCTGGCTGGAGTAGGACGCTCCAGGCTAACGCGGGAAGGGCCGGGCGCCTCGCGCATATCGGCGGGCGCCCCGGCATCCGTACGCCGGCGGCTCGGGCAACGGGCCGCCGGCGGGCGGACTACTCCGGGACAGCGGCGGCGACCGGCGCTTCCATGAGAATGGTGCGGCGGGGGTTGGCGGTCTGGGCGGGGAGGTCGACCGAGTGCTCCGGCTGCTCCGGCGTCTGCAGCTCGTCGGCGTCCTTGAGGTGGGCCAGCGTGGTGCGTCGCGGGTTGGCTATGTTGCGGAACATCATCGTCGTCTTCACTGTTGTACTCGACCTTGTCCTCGTGGGCGCCGGGCGGGCTCAAGGGCCCCCGCGCGGGCGCAGGTTGTCGGATTCGCCATCCCTGTAAAGCGTCAGGCTAAACATGCAATTCCCGGGCGAAGCCGCGAAGACGCCATGATCGTGGTGTGAGTTTCCTCACTTACTAGCAGGCAAAGCGGTCAATTCAGGCCGCGGGCTCGACCTGGCGAAACCGACATTGCGCCACGGAAGCCGACATTCCGCTCCTGATCATGGCGACTGGGACACCCCGAGCACCCCAACACCTCGTAGGCATAAGTCCGTTATGTACGAGATCACTTTCTACGTCTCGTGACGCAGCCCTCACAAGCTGTCACGGAGGTCACAGCCTGGTACTCGGCCCTTGTTGGAGATCCGGCACTGTGCTGGAATTCCACGGACCGCCGCGGGATCGAACCGGCGCGCAGGGGGCGCAACGCAGCGCCGAGCAGCGGCGGGAAGGGGGATCCAGCGCCGGTCACTGACGACCACCAGGGGGCGCATCTGCGCTCCTGAACGACGCCGACACCGTCCCACCGTTTTGCGGAGGGGCGCCTGGTCCAGAGGTTGCGACGCTAGTGCAGGGACGTTTCAAGAGGGATGGCAGCGCTCCGGCCGAGCCGGAGCCGCACGGCGGGACCGACCGCGGTTCCTCGCCCCAGCACGCCCAGAACCCGGGACCGGCAGAGGTCGGCGGCAGCGGTGAACGTTCCGCGCGCCCCGGCGCGACGGCTCCCGCCAAACCGGCCGCGAGGACTCCGAAGGGCGCAACGCACCCCGGCTCGCGAATAGCCCTGCGCAACTGGCGCATCTCCACGCGCCTGGTCTCGCTGCTCGCGCTCCCCGTGGTCGCCGCGACCTCACTCGGCGCGCTCCGCATCAACCAGTCGATGGACGACATCCAGCAGCTCGACAACATGAAGCTGCTCACCGACATCACCAAGCAGGCGACCGAGCTCTCGGCCGCGCTCCAGAAGGAGCGCGACACGACGGCGGGGCCACTGGTGCACGGCGCCGCGGCCACCTCCCCCACGGTCAAGGGCGCCCGCGACGCCACGGACATCTCGAAGAAGAACTTCCTCGAGGGCGTCCAGGAGATCGACGACTCCAGCACGGACGGACAGCTCACCGGCGTACGGGACAGCCTCGTCGGCCTCACCCGCGAGTTGCAGAAGCTCAACAGCATCCGCAGCGACGCCTACGACGAGCCCGAGAACTCCACCCAGACGGTCGAGGCGTACCACCGCGTCATCACCCAGCTCCTCGACCTCTCGCAGGACATGGCCGAGGCCACCAGCAACCCGGAGATGATCCAGCGCACGCGTGCGCTGGCCGCCTTCTCCTCGGCCAAGGAGTACGCCTCCGTCCAGCGCGCGGTCATCGCCGCCGCGCTGCCCGAGAGCAACACGACCTTCGGCTCGCTGTCCGAGAACGACCGGCAGTACGCGCTCTCGGCGCAGCAGAGCCAGGAGTCCGACCTCAGCAGCTTCGAGAGCATCTACGGGGAAGGCTCCGCGGAGCTCCTCAAGCCCATCGAGAGCGGCAACCCGACCATCGAGGCGGCCGACGACTACGCCAAGCGTGTGCTGGCCAGCAAGAACGGTCTGGCAACGCGGGACAAGCGCTCGTATCTGGACTGGGTCGACGACGACTCGACCAAGATCGGGCAGATGTCCAACATCGAGACCACCCTGCTCGGCGAGATGGAGCAGAAGGCCCGTGAGCTGCGCAACGAGGCCGAGAGTGAAGCGATCATCTCGGGTGCGCTGATCCTCCTGGTCCTCGGTGTCTCGCTGGTCGGCGCCTTCGTCGTGGCCCGCTCCATGATCCGCTCGCTGCGCCGACTCCAGGACACCGCGACCAAGGTCGCCCAGGAACGGCTGCCCGAGCTGGTCAAGCAGCTCTCCGAGTCCGACCCGCAGGACGTCGACACCTCCGTCGAGTCGGTCGGTGTGCACTCCCGGGACGAGATCGGCAAGGTGGCCGCGGCCTTCGACGACGTGCACCGCGAGGCCGTACGACTGGCCGCCGAGCAGGCCCTCCTTCGAGGCAACGTCAACGCGATGTTCACCAACCTCTCGCGCCGTTCCCAGGGCCTCATCCAGCGTCAGCTCTCGCTCATCTCCGAACTGGAGTCCCGCGAGGCCGACCCGGACCAGTTGTCCTCGCTGTTCAAGCTCGACCACCTCGCGACCCGCATGCGCCGTAACGGTGAGAACCTCCTCGTTCTCGCCGGTGAAGAGCCCGGCCGACGCTGGACCCGCCCGGTCCCGCTGGTCGACGTGCTCCGCGCCGCCGCCTCCGAGGTGGAGCAGTACGAGCGCATCGAGCTGTCCTCCGTGCCGACCACCGAAGTGGCCGGCCGTGTGGTCAACGACCTCGTGCACCTGCTCGCCGAGCTGCTGGAGAACGCGACCTCCTTCTCCTCGCCGCAGACCAAGGTCAAGGTCACCGGTCACGCGCTGCCCGACGGCCGCGTGCTGATCGAGATCCACGACACCGGTATCGGCCTCTCCCCCGAGGACCTCGCGGCGATCAACGAGCGGCTCGCCTCGCCGCCCACCGTGGACGTCTCGGTGTCGCGCCGCATGGGTCTGTTCGTGGTCGGCCGTCTGTCGCAGCGCCACGGCATCCGGATCCAGCTGCGCCCGTCCGACTCGGGTGGCACTACCGCGCTCGTCATGCTTCCCGTCGATGTCGCCCAGGGCGGCAAGAAGGTTCCGAACAAGCCGGGTCAGGGCGCCGGTCCGGCCGCCTCGCAGGCCTCCGCCGGTGTCGCCGCGGCTCGCCGCGGCAACGGTCAGGGCGGTCCGGCCCTCGGTGGCGGCGGTAACCCCGGACGTGTCGGTGCCCCGCCGCAGCGTGGCCAGGTCGGTGCGGGCCAGGGCCCGCGTGCGGCGCTCCCCGGCAGCCAGGGCGGTCGCCCGGGTTCGCCGGGTGGTTCGCGTGGACCGCAGGGTCCGGGCAATCCGCCGCAGGGCAGGCCGGCTCCGGCCGGTGCCGGTACCAACGCCTTCGGGGCGAGCGCGCCGGGTGCCCCGCAGGGCCTCCAGGCCGCGGGAACCGGTGTGCAGGGCTTCGGCGACGGATCCGGTGCCCGTCAGGGCGGGTTCGGTGACACGTCCGGCAACCGGCAGGGCGGTTTCGGCGACGCACCCGGTGCGCGACAGGGCGGCCCCGCGGCCGCACCTCCGCAGCAGCCGCCGACCGGCAAGGGCAGCCGTCGCAGGCCGCAGCTTCCGGGCCGTGGTGGCGCACGCGCCGAACTCCCCGGTGGCAGCGCGCAGTCGCGGCCGAGCTGGAGCGACGACAACGCCCAGCCGCCCGTGCCGCGCGCGTCCCTCGACACCCCGCGTGGCCACGAGGAGCCCGACTCCACCTCGCGCATGCCGCGCTTCGACGACCGTCAGGGCCCGGCCGCCACCGCTGCCACCGCTGCCACCTCTGAGTTCCCGCGGATCGACGACCGTCAAGGTCCCGCCGCCACCTCCGAGTTCGCCCGCCCCGACTACGACGCCCCGCGCCCCGGTGCCGTCCCGCAGCAGAACCCCGGGCAGTACTCCGGTCAGGGCACGGGGCAGTACTCGGGTCAGAACCCCGGTCAGAACTCCGGTCAGTTCGTCCGCCCGGATGTCTTCGGTTCCTCGGGCCCGGGCCAGAACCCGTCCACCACGGGCCAGTTCGCCACCCCGGGCTACGGCGCCTCCCAGGACCCGTCGTCCACCGGCCAGTTCTCGACTTCCGGGTACGGCAACGGCCAGGGCCCGTCTTCCACCGGCCAGTTCGAGCGGCCGCAGGTACCGCAGCGGCCGTCGGGGCCTCCACAGGCACCGCAGCGGCCCGTGCCTCCGCCGGAGCCCGAGGCCCTGCCGCCGGCGGGCCCCGGTGACGGACGTACGCCGCTGTACGACACGCTGGAGACCAACTGGTTCCACGGTCAGCAGGCCGCGGCGGCAGCAGCAGCCCAGAATCAGACCAACGGCTCGCAGGTCTCCCCCCAGACCCCGCAGCCGCAGGCGCCCGCGGTTCCCCCGCGGCCCGCCACCGCACCTGCGCCCGCCGCCCCCCAGGCGTCCTGGCGCACCTCGCCGAACGACGATCTCGTCCGGCAGGCAGAACGCGTCCGTCAGCCGTCGGCGGGCGGGGTCACCACCTCAGGCCTGCCGCGCCGCGTACCGCGAGCCAACCTCGTCGCGGGCACGGCACAGCAGCAAACGCACCAAACCGGTCCGCAGGTCTCGCGTGCGCCCGATGACGTACGCGGCCGGCTGACCAATCTCCGTCGGGGCATTCAGCAGGGTCGCCAGGCCGGCACCGGCCAGACCGGCAGCTTCCCCAGCCCCACTCACCAGCAGGAGCACTAGTTGAGTCAGATGAGCCAGGCCGCACAGAACCTGAACTGGTTGATCACCAACTTCGTGGACAACACCCCGGGGGTGTCCCACACCGTCGTCGTGTCCTCCGACGGTCTCCTTCTGGCGATGTCCGAAGGCTTTCCGCGCGACCGCGCCGACCAGCTCGCGGCGGTCGCGTCCGGGCTCACCTCGCTGACGGCCGGGGCATCCCGGATCTTCGAGGGCGGCACGGTGGCTCAGACAGTCGTGGAGATGGAGCGCGGGTTTCTTTTCCTGATGTCCGTCTCGGACGGATCGTCCCTGGCGGTCCTCTCACACCCGGACTGCGACATCGGCCTTGTCGGCTACGAGATGGCGCTGCTCGTCGACCGCGCGGGCGCAGTGCTCACGCCGGACTTGCGCGCCGAACTACAGGGAAGTCTGCTCCACTAACGGCCCTGGGTTCTACCCACAGCACGAAATCACCGTCCGGCCGACACAATCTCCCCCCACCGGCCTCAACAGACGGCACGACTGACTCACTTGCTGTCCCGCCCGGAGGATTCATGACCCCGCCCAACGCCTCTCATGATCCGTACGCACATACGTACGAGGAAGAGGGCGACCAGCCGCTGGTACGTCCGTACGCGATGACCGGCGGCCGGACCCGGCCGCGCTACCAGCTCGCCATCGAGGCACTGATCAGCACCACGGCCGACCCGGCGCAGCTGATGGGGCTGCTCCCTGAGCACCAGCGGATCTGCCACCTGTGCCGTGAGGTGAAGTCCGTCGCCGAGGTATCGGCACTTCTGTCCATGCCACTGGGTGTGGCACGGATCCTTGTCGCGGACCTCGCCGAGGCCGGACTCGTCGCCATCCATCAGCCGGGCGGCGACGAGAGCAACGGCGGCGCGCCGGACGTGACTTTGCTCGAAAGGGTGCTCAGTGGACTTCGCAAGCTCTGACGGAGGCCGGGCGACCACCTCCGCGAAGATCGTGGTGGCGGGCGGCTTCGGCGTCGGCAAAACCACGTTCGTGGGGGCCGTCTCGGAGATCAACCCGCTGCGCACGGAGGCCGTCATGACGTCCGCGTCCGCGGGCATCGACGACCTCACCCACACCGGGGACAAGACCACCACCACGGTGGCCATGGACTTCGGACGCATCACCCTGGACCAGGACCTGATCCTGTACCTGTTCGGTACGCCGGGTCAGGACCGTTTCTGGTTCATGTGGGACGACCTGGTCCGCGGCGCCATCGGCGCGGTGGTCCTGGTCGACACCCGCCGGCTCGCCGACTGCTTCCCCGCGGTCGACTACTTCGAGAACTCCGGGCTGCCGTTCGTCATCGCCCTCAACGGCTTCGACGGGCACCAGCCGTACAACCCCGAGGAGGTCCGTGAGGCCCTCCAGATCGGGCCGGACGCTCCGATCATCACCACGGACGCCCGGCACCGCGCGGACGCGAAGAGCGCACTGATCACGCTCGTCGAGCACGCGCTCATGGCCCGTCTGCGGTAGCGGGCGGCAGGGCCGGGGGCAACGGATGGTGCGTTTATCCCGGTCCACAAGTCGACAGTTCCATAAGGCAGTTGTCGTAGACACCCTGGAGCCGGCTGTGTCGTTTGACACGGTCGGCAACAGTGTTCATAACGTTTCGACAGAGAATTTCACGGGCACCGACACGCATCGCGTTCACCCGGTACCGCTGTGCTCACAAAGGCCCCGCCTTTTGGCGGGGCTCGTTCTTTATGACCGTTTTATCTGGGGCTTACCTCACCTGGAATCATGGGTTCCGAGTGTTTGGAAGGGCGCCGAGTGACGTGCTGGAATGCGCTGACCTGCCCAGTAGTCAAGGGCGCCGGAGACACCGCGGCACAACGTAGGTGCCGACGCCGAGAGGTTTTGGTCGAGTGAGGCGAAGCAAGAACGGTCCCGAGCCGTCGGCACGGGGCAACTTCACCCCGCCGCCGCGTGTCGCGGCGACCGCACAGATGCCCGGCTCCCCGGAGCCCACGCCGGTACCCGCACCGAGCGGCAGTCGTTTCTCCCCGCGCAACTGGCGCGTGCCGACCAGGCTGAACGCGATTCTGCTCATCCCCGTGGTGGTCGGCCTGGTCATGGGCGGCTTCCAGGTGAGGAGTTCGATCGACACCTGGCAGGAGGCCGAGAACGCCGAGAAGACGGCACGTCTGGTGCAGGCCGCGCTGACCTACGGCGACAGGCTGTACGTCGAGCGCGACGTCTCCGCCGCGCCGCTGCTGACCGGCAAGGGCGAGAAGGACGCGACCGTAGTAAAGGCCCGTGCGGACACGGACGCGGCGGCCGACGCCTTCGACGAGGCCGCTCAGAACATGCCGCAGACGGCCGGCCTGCAACGCCGTCTGGAGATCTTCCGCAAGGTCGAGCCCGGCCTCGCCACGCTGCGCAAGGCCGCTTACACCTCCGCCCTCACCGGCGTGCAGACCGAAGAGGGCTACACCCAGATCCAGCACCCGCTGATGGAGTTCTCCAACGAACTCGGTCTGGGCACCGGAAACATCACCAGCTACGGCCGTACCGTCTACGCGGTCTCGCTCTCCAAGGCCGCCGCGTCACTGCAGCGGTCCATCGGCATGCACCTGCTGCTCAAGCCCGGCCCCACCGCCCAGGACCTCGGCAGCCAGCGCGTCGCCCTCTCCTCGTACGCCTACCTCGAGGGCATCGCCGTCGAGGAGTACATCGGTGGTGGCACCGAGGCCGACGCGGCCAAGCTCGAGGACGCCCAGAAGAAACTCAAGTCCGACGGCGAGGCCCAGGCCAAGGCCGCCGCCGAGGCCGCGGCGGCCCAGGGCCAGACCTATGTGCCCCCGCCGTCCGGGGACACCGCGATGGTCTCGGCCCTCGCGACGCTCTCGTCCACGGACCAGAGCGCCCGCGACGCGCTCGCCTCGCAGGGCATCACCGCGGACAACTACTGGGCGGTCAACACCGCCAAGTACAACGCCTACCGCACGCTCGAGTCGGATCTGACCGACAAGGCCGTGGCCGAGGCCTCCGACATCTCCGACAGCGCCAAGCGCGACGCCATCATCACCGGTGCCGCCGTCGTGATCGCCCTGCTCGCCGCGTTCATCCTGGCCGGCATGGTCGCCCGCCAGATGAGCCGCGCGATGCGCCAACTGCGCAACGCGGCCTTCAACGTGGCCGAGCAGCGCCTGCCGATGCTGGTCGACCAGCTCTCGCGCACCGACCCGGGTCGCGTCGACACCCGCGTACAGCCCATCCCGATCACCACCACGGACGAGATCGGCGAAGTCGCCCGCGCCTTCGACCAGGTCCACCGCGAGGCCGTACGACTGGCCGCCGAGCAGGCCCTCCTGCGAGGCAACATCAACGCGATCTTCACCAACCTGTCGCGCCGCAACCAGTCCCTGATCGAGGGCCAGCTGACCCTGATCACCGACCTGGAGAACAACGAGGCCGACCCGGACCAGCTGGAGAACCTCTTCCGCCTGGACCACCTCGCGACCCGTATGCGCCGCAACGGCGAGAACCTCCTGGTCCTCGCCGGCGAGGAGCCGGGCCGCCGCTGGGACCAGCCGGTCCCGCTGGTGGACGTGCTGCGCGCCGCCTCCTCCGAGGTGGAGCAGTACGAGCGCGTCGAGCTCTCCGGCGTCCCGGAGGCCGAGATCCACGGCCGCGCCGTGACCGACCTCGTGCACCTGCTCGCCGAGCTCCTGGAGAACGCGACGACGTTCTCCTCCCCGCAGACCAAGGTCCGCGTCACCGCGACGCGTCTCCCGGACGGCCGCATCATGGTCGAGATCCACGACAAGGGCATCGGCCTCACCGCCGAGGACTTCGCGGACATCAACCACAAGCTGGCCAACCCGCCGACCGTGGACGCCGCGATCTCGCAGCGCATGGGCCTGTTCGTGGTCGGCCGGCTGTCCGACCGGCACGGCATCCGCGTCCAGCTCCGCCCCTCGGGCGAGCAGGCCGGTACGACCTCCCTGGTCATGCTCCCCGACGCGATCACCCACGGTGGTGGCGGCGGCGAGCAGCAGCTCCAGCGCGACGAGTTCACGGTTTCGCAGATCATGCCGGAGCAGCCGCAGCCGTCCTTCCAGGGCGAGCCGTTCCAGGGCGGCCAGCAGCCGCTGCTTACGGCCGCCGAGCTCGGCTTCGACGACAGCCGCTACGAAGTGCCGGACGACATACGCGAGTTGGACCCCGTGGGCCGCTCGCTGATGCGCGAGGAGCGCCGTGCGGCCCTGGAGGCCCAGGCAGGGGGCCAGCCGGAGGCTCTGGAGGCTCAGAGCTACCAGGAGGGCTTCGAGGCCCAGCCGGGCGCGTACGCCAACGGACAGGCCCCGTACGACAGCGGACAAGCGCCCTACGACAACGGGCAGGCCCCGTACGACAACGGCCAGGCCCCGTACGAGGAGCAGCAGGCGACGTACGACCAGCAGACGACGTACGAGGAGCCGCAGCAGGGGTCGTACGACGAGACGTACTTCCCGACGAACGGCGGCTACCCGGAGCCCGCGTATGCGGAGCCGGTCCAGGACGAGCACACGGGCAACCGGAGCGCCGCCCCGGAGACGTTCTCGGCCTTCGCCCAGCCGTCCCACCAGGATGACTGGCCGCAGCAGGACGCGAGCCAGAACCCGTACCGGTCCGAGTACGCTCCGGAAGCGGAATCCGCGAAGACCGCTGACGCGGGTGAGCCGGACCGCGTAGGCTTTGGCCGACCGGGGCCTGCCCCCTCCGCCCCCCACACCCTGACCGACGCCGGTCTCCCCCGTCGCGGCGCCACCGCGACAGGCAACGGCCAGCGGTCCGTGGAGCAGAGGGACCAGACTCCGCCGGCGACCACAAAGGGCCCCGACGACTGGCGCTCGTCCAACGACGACCGGTGGCAGCGCGCCGAGCAGCTCAAGAAGCCCAAGGCAGGCGGGGTCACCCCCTCCGGTCTGCCACGGCGGGTACCCAAGGCCAACCTGGTCGAGGGAACCGCGGAATCGACCCCGCAGGGCGGCCCCCAGGTCTCCCGCGCCCCTGAGGACATCCGGGGCAGGCTGAGCAACCTGCGCCGCGGCGTGCAGCAGGGACGCAACGCAGGTAGTGACACGAACGGCCAGGGCTTCGGTCCTGACAGCACCTACAACCAGGAGCGTTAGTGTGAGCCCGATGAGCCAGGCGGCGCAGAACCTGAACTGGTTGATCACCAACTTCGTGGACAACACCCCTGGGGTGTCCCACACGGTGGTGGTCTCCGCCGACGGACTCCTTCTGGCGATGTCCGAAGGCTTTCCCCGTGACCGCGCCGACCAGTTGGCAGCCGTCGCATCCGGTCTGACCTCGTTGACCGCGGGAGCCTCCCGCATCTTCGAGGGCGGCCATGTGAACCAGACGGTTGTGGAGATGGAGCGGGGATTCCTCTTCATCATGTCCGTTTCCGATGGTTCATCCCTCGCCGTACTCGCACATCCGGAGGCAGACATCGGCCTCGTCGGGTACGAGATGGCGCTTCTGGTGGATCGTGCCGGTACGGTCCTGACCCCGGACCTTCGAGCAGAGCTCCAGGGGAGCCTTCTCAACTAACAGACAGACGGTGCGTCTTGGTGTCCCGAGGCCATAAGGTTTCGGGACGCGGTCCCACATTGATGGGTGCCCGGCACGGTCGGAGGAGGAGAAAGTGGCAACACCCCCAGGCGGTTCGTCTTCGGGCAACTGGTCGTACGGCCCCGGCCAGGGGCAGGGCGACCAGGGTGACGGTTCACAGAACCCGAACCGGTACAACTTCCCCTCCGCGCCGACCCCTCGGCGTCAGCAGCCGTACGCACCCCAGGGTCCCGGGCCTTCTCCGTACGACCAGCCGTCGGCGCCGCGCATCCAGCCCGTACAGCCGCAGCGCCGCAACCCCGAGCCGTCACCGGCCGGGTCCACGCACAACCCTCTGGTACGCCCGTACGCCATGACGGGCGGCCGTACCAGGCCCCGCTACCAGCTCGCCATCGAGGCGCTGGTGCACACGACCGCACAACCGCACCAGATGCAGGGGCAGTTGCCCGAGCATCAGCGGATCTGCAACCTCTGCCGGGAGATCAAGTCGGTGGCCGAAATCTCGGCACTGCTGACGATCCCTCTCGGTGTGGCCAGGATTCTCGTCGCCGACTTGGCGGAAGCGGGCCTGGTCGCCATTCATCAGCCCGGCGGCGACGAGAGCGCCGGCGGCCAGCCAGCCGTGACATTGCTCGAAAGGGTGCTCAGTGGACTTCGCAAGCTCTAGCGGAGGGCCTTCCCGCTCCACCACGTCCGCGAAGATCGTGGTGGCGGGCGGCTTCGGCGTGGGCAAGACCACGTTCGTCGGGGCCGTCTCGGAGATCAACCCGCTGCGTACCGAGGCCGTCATGACGTCCGCGTCCGCGGGTATCGACGACCTCACGCACACCGGAGACAAGACGACGACCACCGTCGCCATGGACTTCGGACGCATCACCTTGGACCAGGACCTGATCCTGTACCTGTTCGGCACTCCCGGCCAGGACCGTTTCTGGTTCATGTGGGACGACCTGGTCCGCGGCGCCATCGGAGCGATCGTTTTGGTCGACACCCGCCGACTCGCCGACTGCTTCCCCGCGGTCGACTACTTCGAGAACTCGGGTCTCCCGTTCGTCATCGCGCTGAACGGCTTCGACGGCAACCAGCCGTACAACCCGGAAGAGGTCCGCGAGGCCCTGCAGATCGGGCCGGACGCTCCGATCATCACGACGGACGCCCGCCACCGCGCGGACGCCAAGTCGGCGCTGATCACGCTCGTGGAGCACGCGCTGATGGCGCGGCTGCGCTAGCGGTCTACCCCGGGACCCGACTCTTCGCCCAACGGCCCCCGCTTCTCCGTACGGAGGAGCGGGGGCCGTTGTCGTGGACTCCCCCGGCGGCCTGAACCGACACAACAGCCACGGCCCCGCTCTCCGGAGGGAGAGCGGGGCCGTGTGCGCGCTGAAAGAGTCAGTGCCAGCTGTGCGGTGCCCGGAAGCCGGGCTCGCGCTCCAGGCGGCGCCAGCCGGCCTTGGGGCGGGCGGCGTTGTGGGACGTGGCGGAAGCGGGCGCAGCCGCCGCGCGAGCCAGCAGGATGGCCGTGATGGCGGCGACTTCCTCGGGCTCGGCGTGGCCCTTCTCGACGCGGATGTCAGCGTTGTTCATAGGTTCAAGTCTCCGTGAGAGAGGTTTCCGCAGCGCTGCCGCGGAGGATCCGCAGGGTTACTGCGGGGGGTTGCCGTGCTTGCGGGAGGGCAGGTCCGCGTGCTTGGTGTGCAGCATCGCGAGGGACCTGATGAGCACTTCCCGGGTCTCGGCGGGGTCGATGACATCGTCGACAAGGCCCCGCTCGGCCGCGTAGTAGGGGTGCATCAGCTCGGCCTTGTACTCCTTGACCATGCGTACGCGCATGGCCTCGGGGTCTTCCGCCTCCGCGATCTGGCGGCGGAAGATGACGTTGGCCGCGCCTTCCGCACCCATCACGGCGATCTCGTTCGTCGGCCAGGCGAACGTGAGGTCCGCGCCGATGGACTGGCTGTCCATGACGATGTACGCACCTCCGTACGCCTTGCGCAGGATCAGCGAGATCCTCGGCACCGTCGCGTTGCAGTACGCGTACAACAGCTTCGCGCCGTGCCGAATGATTCCGCCGTGCTCCTGGTCGACACCGGGAAGGAACCCGGGGACATCCAGGAGAGTGACGATCGGAATGTTAAAAGCGTCACACATCTGGACAAAGCGCGCAGCTTTTTCGGAGGCCTCGATGTCCAGCACACCCGCGAGCGACTGCGGCTGGTTGGCCACGATGCCGACGACCTGGCCGTCGAGGCGGGCCATCGCGCAGATGATGTTGCGGGCCCAACGCTCGTGCACCTCAAGGTAGTCGCCGTCGTCGACGAGCTCCTCGATCACCTTCGTCATGTCGTACGGGCGGTTGCCGTCCGCGGGGACCAGATCGAGCAGGACCTCCGAGCGCCGGTCCGAGGGGTCCTCGGACGCGACGCGCGGCGGGTTCTCGCGGTTGTTCTGCGGCAGCATCGACAGGAGGTAGCGGACCTCGGCGATGCAGGTCTCCTCGTCGTCGTAGGCGAAGTGCGCGACGCCGGAGGTCTCGGCGTGTACGTCGGCGCCGCCCAGGCCGTTCTGAGTGATCTCCTCACCGGTCACCGCCTTGACGACGTCCGGGCCGGTGATGAACATCTGCGAGGTCTCGCGGACCATGAACACGAAGTCGGTGAGGGCGGGGCTGTAGGCCGCGCCGCCCGCGCAGGGGCCGAGCATCACGCTGATCTGCGGGATGACGCCGGAGGCTTTCGTGTTGCGCTGGAAGATGCCGCCGTACCCGGCGAGCGCGGACACGCCCTCCTGGATACGGGCTCCCGCGCCGTCGTTGAGGGAGACCAGCGGCGCCCCGGCCGCGATGGCCATGTCCATGATCTTGTGGATCTTCGTGGCGTGAGCCTCGCCCAGCGCGCCGCCGAAGATCCGGAAGTCGTGCGCGTACACGAAGACCGTGCGGCCCTCGACCGTGCCCCAGCCGGTGATCACACCGTCCGTGTACGGCTTCTTGGCCTCCAGGCCGAACCCGGTCGCCCGGTGCCGGCGCAGCTGCTCGACCTCCTGGAACGAACCCGCGTCGACCAGCAGCTCGATGCGCTCCCGCGCCGTCAGCTTGCCCTTGGCATGCTGTGCGGCGGTCGCCTTCTCGCTGGGGCCCCGCAGCGCCTCCGCACGGATCGCGTGCAGCTCGGCCACACGCCCGCGCGCGTCCGTGGGTTCGCCTGAGGATCCTGAGGATTCGGCCTCATCCAAAACGGTCATGTAGCGACCTTACGAAGCCCACCGCCGAAAGGGGGCCGTCGACTCCGTACAGTCTCCGGGCCGTTTTCCTGGTAGCCCTGAACAGAACCACAGCTTCAGGCAGGCGATCTGACTGCTCAGGGGGCCCCTGGCTTGTAGGAGTCGGACAAACTCGTCAACTGAGAGTCACCTCACATTCATGAGGAGCACATGCCATCCCTGGAGTGAACGGCCGCCCGGAAGGTCACCTTGGGACGCCGCGTCGAGACCCCGCGCCGGGACCCCACCTCGGGACCCCACTTGCAGAGCGGAGCGACGGGACGCAACGTAACGTCGTGAACACGTAGCGGATGATGTTGAAACTTGAACGGAATAGGTCTACGTTCCCTCTTGTTGGCATCGTTGAAACTTAAACAGCCTCGATCAACAGCCTCACGTCGCGGCTTCCGGACGAAACCGCGACCCGTCCCCCCAAGGAGCACATCATGGGCATCTTCGGCCGCAAGACAGACAGCACAGACACCTCCGCCACCGGCACGGACACCACCTCTGGCGAGGTGAACCCCGACCTGGCCGCGCTGACCGGCGACTACACGATCGACCCGGCGCACTCGACGATCGGCTTCGTCGCCCGTCACGCGATGGTGACGAACGTCAAGGGGAGCTTCAAGGACGCCGAGGGCACCCTGCACCTGGACGGCGCGGACCCGTCCAAGTCCACCGCCTCGATCGACGTCAAGATGGACAGCGTCGAGACCGGTTCCCCGGACCGTGACGGCCACCTGAAGAGCGCCGACTTCTTCAAGATCGACGAGTACCCGACGATGACTTTCCGCTCCACCAAGGCGGAGGCCCTGGGCGGCGACGACTACCGGATCACCGGCGACCTGTCGCTCCTGGGCACCACCAAGCCCCTCACCATCGACCTGGAGTTCAACGGTGCCGCGACGGACCCGTTCGGCAACCAGCGCGTCGGCTTCGAGGGCAAGGCCGAGATCCTGCGCTCCGAGTGGGGCCTCAGCTGGAACGCGGCCCTGGAGACCGGCGGCGTCCTCGTCTCCGACAAGATCAAGCTGGTCTTCGACATCTCGGCGATCAAGAACGCCGCCTGAGTCTGCGGCAGCGCCTCCGGCACTCGCGACACCATTCAAAGCGCCTGTCCTCTGATACCCCGGTAACCAGAGGACAGGCGCTTCGCCATGTCCGGCAGCGACGCCGGGACGCGAAGACACAATTCCGACCGTATCGCCAACTTGCAGGGGTCCCGCTCCCCCGCAACTCCGGTGCCTCGGTGCCTCGGTGCCTCGGTGCCTCGGTGCCTCGGTGCCAGGAAATAACCCGGTGCGGTCAACCGGAAATGGCAGTTAACCTCCGCCCATGACTTGGTTGCCCGCTGGCTTCGTACATCCCCTTCGCATCGAGTTGCCGGGCGGGTATCACCTGCGTCCGATCACCGGGGCGGACGCGGACATCGACTACTCCACCGTGATGGGTTCGCGCGAGCGGCTGTGGTCGATCTTCGGTGAGGCGTGGGGGTGGCCCGCCGAGACCATGTCGTACGACGCGAACAAGAAGGACCTGGAGCGTCACGCGGCCGAGATCGAGGCCCATGAGTCCTTCAACTACGTGTTGTTCAATGACGCGGGTACCGAGGAGTTCGGGTGTGTCTACATCGATCCTCCGGAGAAGGCCGGTGCTGATGCCGAGGTCTCCTGGTGGGTCGTGGACGAGCGCGTGGGCAGCGAGTTGGAGCGGGACCTGGACTCGCTCGTACCCCGGTGGATCGCCGAGGACTGGCCCTTCGAGCGGCCCCGGTTCATCGGGCGGGATCTGTCGTGGCAGGAGTGGCTGGCTCTGCCGGACGCCGGCTGACTCTCCGGGGCACCACCTGGGACCTGTCCGGCCGGTCGAGTCGAAGGAAAGCGGCGGTGCCTTGCCGGCTTGATCGGCAAGGACAAGTCCTAAGCGTCGCGCCACCTGAACACCGCGGCACCGACCAGCAGCAGACCCAGCACGTACGCCGCCAGTACCCCCAACCCTGGCCACGGGCCTATAGGGAGTCGGGCGAGGTCTCGGGTTGCCTGGATGGCCATGCCGGCCGGCATGGGGGCCCAGCGCTCAATGCGGTCCTTCCAGGTTGCGGAGCCGAGCAGGTCGGCCAGGAGTGGGACGACGTACAGGAGCCCGAGGCCCAGGGTGATCGCGCCCGCGGTGTCCCGTAGGAGGACTGCCAGGCCCAGGCCCAGGACGGCTATGAGGATCAGGCAGAGGACTGAGCCTAGGGCCGCGCGGAGGGTGGTCGGGTCGGTGAGGGTGAGGAGGGGGTAGCCCTCGGCGGGAGTGAAGCCGTTGCCCGGGAGGATCACGCGGGCCGCGTAGAGGGAAGCGGTGATCGCCAGGGTGCCGGCCGCTGCTGTGGCCGTGGCCAGTACGGCCGCCTTTGACGCCAGGACTCGCGAACGGCGAGGGATCGCCGTGAGCGTGGTGCGGATCGTGCCCGTGCCGTACTCCGCTCCCATCGACAGGGCTCCGAGGATCAGGATCGTCGCCTGGCCGAGCCAGACGCCCGTGAGGCTGAGCTTCACGGTGTCCTCGTGGCATGCGGCCGCCGTGAGGCAGTCCCGGGTGGTGACCGCCGACACCGAGGCCGTGCCCACCGCGATCGTCAGGACCACGGTCGCGGCCAGGAGAAGCCAACTGCTCGGCAGCGTGCGGAGTTTCGTCCACTCCGCGTGGAACGACCACGTCATACGTCCCTCCTGCGCAGGCGCCAGGCGGCCAGCGCCAGGGCCACGGCCACATATGCGCACAGGACCCCGAAGCCGTTCCAGGGAGCGAGGGGGTAACAGCCGCTCTCCGGGAGGCAGTTGTGATCCACCTGGGGGTAATACGTCACTCCCTGCTGGACCGCGAACGCTGCCGCCGGGGTCAGCTTGAGCAGCCATTGCCCGACCGGGAGCGGGAGGGCGAAGGCGAGGATCTGCGGGAGTATCACGAGGACCACGACCACGGTGATCGCGGCCGCGCTGTTGCGGAGTATCGCCCCGGTGGCGAGCGCGAGGACCGCTACCAGGGACAGGAGTGCCGCGCTGCCTACGACCGCTCGCAGGGCCGTGGTGTCCAGGAGGGAGAGGTCCGGATACACAGGGGGCTTGAACCCGTTGGAGCGCATGGTGCTCTGGGCCAGGGGGAAGGTGATGGCCGTTGCCACCAGGCCGACGGCGAATGTGACGCCGCCGATCACCAAGGCCTTGGCCGTCAGGACGCGGGTGCGGCGCGGGGTCGCCGCGAACGTCGTACGGATCATGCCGCGCTTGTACTCGGTGGTGATGAAGAGGGCTCCCAGCGCCACCATGAACACCACGGCCACGAAGACGCCTTGGAAGCTCATCTGGATGACATCGGGACCGGTCTGGTCCGGGGCGATGTCGCCCTGGCCTGTGACGGTGTAGACGCCGGCGCCAGATACTTGAGTGGTGCCGGGTTCCCGGTGCGCCGGGCCGGACTGCGGGGCGCCGGGGGCGTTCGGATCGGGGGCGCCCACGTCCGTACTGGTCCAGGGCGCTCCCTTGGCACCGCCGATGACGGCGAGGTGGTCGAAGCTCGCCGTGATGTTCGTACTGCCGGCCGTTTCCGAGGTGCCGCCGAACGAGCGGCGCAGTTCGTTGTGCTGAGGAGTGGCGACGAACGGGCCCGCCTGGGTCGACTTCGCCAGCTCCGGCAGCGTGACCGAGCCCACCTTCGTCCAGTCGGAGCCGTCCGCCGACTCATAGCCCGTCAGCTGTGCGCCCGTCCGCGTCAGACGGAGCCAGCGCGGGTCGCCGGACGCGCCGCTGCCTGCCTTGTCCTGTGTGAAGTTCCACTGCAGACGGACGCCGTGGTCCGGGGTGACCATCAGGGCCGCGTACTGACTGCCGACCTCCGTGCTCGCCTTGATGATGATCCCGGCCTTCGCCCAGGGCTCCGGGTCGCGGCCGCCGAGCCCCTTCAGGTCGGACACCCGGACCGTAACGCTGCCGTCGCCGGTCAAAGGCTGGTGGACGAAGCGGAAGGTGTCGGTGACCTGGGCGCCGTCCGGGGCGAGGGTGACGGGTGCCCCGCCGGAACTGGTGGACGAGCCGCTCGCGGCGAGCTGCGAGATCAGGACCGTGACCGCCGCCGCGACGACGAGTACCAGCACCCAGACACGCACGGTCCAGAACTTGGTCCACTCCGCGCGCAGCAGCCGTGCGAAGCCGTCCCGGCCGGCCGGGAGTTGTGAGCGGTAGGGGGTCACTGTCGGAGAGGGGGATGGGGAGGTCATCGGGCGACCTCTCCCTCGGAGGTCGAGGTGAACTCGGTCGCGTGTCGCGTGAGCTCCATGTACGCCTCTTCCAACGTCGCCCGGTGGGCGCCTACTTCGGCGAAGGGGATCCGGGCCGCGCCGAGCAGTTCCACGATCCGCTCCGCGGGGAGGTCGGTGACCGTCAGTGTGTCGGCGCCGGTGACGGCGACCGTGCCGCCCGCTCGGGCGAGCAGCTCCATCGCCTCCGTGCGCGCGGTCGTGCGCAAAGCGACCCGGTCGCCGGACGCGGCCGCGAGCAGGGTGGCGACGGCGGTGTCGGCGATGAGGCGGCCGCGGCCGATGACGACCAGGTGGTCGGCGGTGTCCTCCAACTCGCTCATGAGATGGCTGGAGACAAGGACGGCTCGGCCCTCGGCGGCCAGCCGGCGCAGGAAGCCGCGGATCCACTGGATGCCCTCGGGATCGAGCCCGTTCACCGGTTCGTCGAGAAGAAGAACCGGGGGGTCGCCGAGCAACGCGGCCGCTATGCCCAGACGTTGACGCATACCGAGCGAGTAGCCGCCCGCGCGGCGTCGGGCGGCCTGGGCCATTCCGACCTGTTCGAGGACCTCGTCCACGCGGCGCAGGGACAGGCCGTGCGAGTGCGCGAGCCAGCGCAGGTGGTCGCGGCCGCGACGGCTCGGGTGCAGCGCGGCCGCGTCGAGCAGGGCGCCGACCTCCAACAGAGGGGAGCGCAGGGCGTGGTACGGGCGGCCGCCGATGAGCGCGCGCCCCTCGTCGGGAGCGTCCAGGCCGAGCACGGCCCGCATCGTGGTGGACTTGCCCGCCCCGTTCGGCCCTACGAATCCGGTGATCTGGCCCGGCTCGACCGTGAAGGACAGCCCGTCCACCGCGGTGGTCCGGCCGAACCGCTTGCGCAGGTCTTGGACTTCGATCGTTGCGTCACTCATGCTCAGCGAGATTAGGGATCGGCGGGCTTCGAGTCGTCCCGCCAGAGAGCCGTCTTCGGCACCCCTGGCATGAGGGACGGATCGCCTGGCGAGTCCCCCACGCGGGGGAGAAACCCCAGGGTGACGCGCTGCGTCGCCGCCGACGGCACAATGGCGTGCATGAGCGAGGACACTGCGCGACGCGACGATGGGGTCGCGGGGGTGTGGGGGCGAGTACGGCGCTTCCCGGCCCCCGTGACGTACCCGGTTGCCCTTGCTCTCCTCGCCTGCGCGGAGGTCATCCTCCGGGTCGGAAGCCTGCGTGAGAATCTGGCGCTCGCCCTGCTGCTCGGTGTCTGCACCACCCTTCCGCTCACCTTCGTGCTCGGGGCCGACCGTGCCGTGGCCGTGCGGGCCGGGGCAGCTGTCGCGGTGACCTCGGCGGGAGTGCTGGCGCTGACGCCGTTCCGGGCGCTCACCCTGGCGGGGGTCGTGGCCCAACTGGCTTCTGTGTACTGGCTCGGGAGAGCAGGGGCGCCCCGGCTCAGCGGCGCGCTCGTCCTGCCGTACGTCGTCCTGGCCCTCGCCAGCCAGGACGACGTCACCACCCGGGTGATGGCCGTGCTCGTGACCACGCTCGCGTCCGCCGCAGCCGCGACCGGCATCGCGCATCACGTCCGCAGTGCCGCACTCGCGCACAGCGTGACGGAGCGGGCCTTCGCGGACACACTGCTCGCGCATGCCGCACGCGGCGAACGGGCGCGGATCGCGCGGGAGTTGCATGACGTCGTCGCCCACCACATCTCGATGATCGCCGTCCAGGCCGAGACCGCCCGGCTGACCACGGCAGGGCTCCCCGCGGACGGCGCCACCCGGCTGCTCGCCATCGGGGACACCGCGCGGAGCGCGCTGACGGAGATGCGGCGACTGCTGGGGGTACTGCGGGAGGACGCCGACGTGGGTGTCACACGGCGCCCGCAGCCTGGGCTGCGCCAGCTGATGGAGCTGGTCGACGACTCCCGGGACGCCTCCGGCTGCCGCACCCGGTTGATCGTCACGGGCCCTGTCGCCGCGCTCGACCCGGGCATCGAGGTCACCGCGTTCCGCATCGTCCAGGAGGCCCTCACGAACGCCCGTCGGCATGCGCGGGGGGCCGCCGTCGATGTCGAACTCCGTTATTCGGAGGATGACTTGGCGATCCGCGTCCGCGACAACGGCCCGGGGCCTCCCACCAGTACAGGCAACTCGGATGCCTCGGACGTCTCGCAAGTCTCAGACGCCGGCCACGGGCTCCTCGGCATGCGGGAGCGCGCCGCCACGGTCGGCGGCACCCTCCGCACCGGCCCGGCACCCGGCGGCGGGTTTCTCGTCGAGGCGCGGCTTCCCGTACGGGCGGAGGCCCTTGTATGACCGAGACCCATACGGGCACCGACACCCATGCCGAAGCGACCGCCCCGGTCCGTATCGTCGTCGCCGACGACCATGAGGTCGTGCGTGCCGGATACGCCGGGCTCCTCGCCACCCAGGCGGACTTCACGGTCGTCGGCACCGCGCGCGACGGCGCCGAGGCGGTGCGGATCTGCCGGGCGGAGCAACCCGACGTGGTCCTCATGGACGTCCGTATGCCGGTGATGGACGGGATCCAGGCGACTGCCGAACTGATGGCGCCCGCAGCAACGGCCGCACAAGCAATGGCCGGGCAGGCAGTGGCCGGGCAGGCGATGACCGCCGAGCGCGCGGGCCCTGACGAACGGACAGGCCGGGGCGAGCTCACGAGCCAGCACGAACCCACGGGCAGGGGCGAGGCCACGGGCCAGCACGAGCTCACGCGCCGGGGCGAGGTCACGGGCAGGGGCGAACTCCGGGGCCGGGGCGAGTTCCGGGGCCTTGGCGAAGCCGCCGCTCAGAGCACTCCACGCGTGCTCATCCTCACCACCTTCGACCTCGACGAGCATGTGTACGACGCTCTCGCTGCCGGGGCGAGCGGGTTCCTCCTCAAGGACGTCACCGCGGAGCGGCTCTTCGAGGCGGTGCGGGTCGTCGCCGCCGGGGAGGCGCTGCTCGCGCCCGCCATCACGCGCCGGCTGATCGCCGAGTTCGCCCGGCTGAAGCCCCGGATGCCCGCGCGGAAGACGCTCGGCGCGCTGACGCCGCGTGAGACGGAGGTGCTGCGGCTGATCGCGGAGGGCCTGTCCAACCCCGAGATCG
Source organism: Streptomyces sp. NPDC093544 (assembly GCF_040683495.1). Lineage (NCBI taxonomy): Bacteria > Bacillati > Actinomycetota > Actinomycetes > Kitasatosporales > Streptomycetaceae > Streptomyces > Streptomyces sp. NPDC093544. The sequence goes on from NZ_JBFBEA010000003.1 coordinate 236,589, forward strand.
CCCTGCGGCTGCACGTCGGCGAGGAGACCGTGAAGACGCACGTCAGCCGCGTTCTGTCCAAGCTCGGCCTGCGCGACCGTACGCAGGCAGTCGTGACGGCGTACGAGAGTGGGCTGGTCGTGCCGCGTGCGGCCACCGAGCCGTTGGGCCCGCCCTAGCTCCCCCGAGCTCCCCCTAGGGCGGCCTGGCCGGCCGATCAGTGCAGCTGTCTCCTCCGACCTGATCCGCCGCACAGGACCTTGGTGAACTACCAGTCCCAGTGCGGGACTTCGCGGAGTGGGTGGAGTTCTTCGTCCGTCTCGGCGAGGGAGTTCTGCTGGGCGACGCGCGAGCCGAACTCGACGTGGGAGCGGACGGCGGCGCGGAAGGGTTCGTCGTCCGGCAGGTCCGCCTCGTCGAGCGACTCCAGATAGACCTGTACGAAGCGGTCGCGCTGTTCGTCGGTGATCCGCAGGCCCCGGTGCACCTTGATGATGTGCGCGAAGCCGAGTTCCCGGGTGAAGCGGTCGGAGCCGCCGAACGACTCGGCGGTGAACCAGGTCAGATGGTCGACGTGGTGCGGTTCGCGGCGTGGGAAGACCTCGCGCAGGACGGGGTCCGCGAGCGCCTTCGCGTAGAAGATCTCCTCCAGGCGGTGCAGGGCTTCATCGCCGCCCGCGTGTTCGTAGAGACTCGTCACGCTCTCATCGTGGGCCGGTGGCAGAGGTTCCGCCAAGTGTCCGGCGAGGACCGCGTGGACTCAGCGGGCGTCGTAGTCCTGGCGAGCGTCCTCGACCTTGTCGAGGTTGACCGTGGCCCAGTCGGCGAGGGTGGCGAAGAGCGGGGCCAGGCTGCGGCCCAGTTGGCTGATCTCGTACTCGACGCGTGGCGGGACCTCGGGGTGATAGGTGCGCACGACGAGACCGTCTCGTTCCAGTTGGCGCAGGCGCTGGGTCAGCACCTTGGGCGTGATCTTGGTGATGCCGCGTTCCAGCTCCACGAAGCGCTGCCGCCCGTACTCGTTGAGCGACCACAGGATCGGGGTCGTCCAGCGGCTGAAGACGATGTCGACGACCGGGGTGATGGGGCAGGCCACTGCCGGGTCGATCGGCACGTCCGTCACCATCGCCCGCGATGTGCTTTCGGTCACAATCTCCCCCTCTCTCCATTACTTTCCTCTAGGTACCTACTATGCCACCGCTAGTAGCTTCCTATCAGGCCCACAGAGGGCCCGGCCAACAGGTCACAACAGGCCTCAGCAGGTCTCAGGGGAGCGAACATGATCGTGGTAACGGGAGCGACGGGCAATGTCGGGCGGCCGCTCGTGCGGGCGCTGGCCGCAGCGGGTGAACAGGTGACAGCCGTCTCGCGCGGGGCTTCAGCGGAGGACGTGCCCACGGGGGTGCATCACGTCCAGGCCGATCTGAGTGAACCCAAGGGCCTTGAGCCCGCGCTCGACGGGGCCGAGGCGCTGTTCCTACTGATCTCCGGCGAATGGTTCGCGACCGTCGGGGATCCGAGCGGGATCCTCGACGCTGCTCGGGCCGGGGGTGTACGACGGATCGTCCTTCTTTCGTCGCAGGGCGTCGGGACGCTACGGCATCCGCCGGAGCTGGAGGAGGCTGTCAAGCGGTCGGGGCTGGAGTGGACCGTGCTCCGGCCGGGGGGTTTCGACTCCAACGCGTATCCGTGGGCCGAGACGGTTCGCGCGCGGCGGGTGGCCGCCGCGCCGTTCGGTGACGTCGCGCTGCCGACCATCGACCCGGCCGACATCGCCGAGGTCGCGGCCGTCACGCTGCGGGAGTCCGGTCACGGCGGCAGCACGTACACACTGACCGGGCCTGCGCCCGTCTCGCCCAAGCAGCAGGTCGCGGCGATCGCGGACGTGCTGGGCGAGCCGGTGCGGTTCGTCGAGCAGACGCGCGACGAAGCACGGGAGCAGATGCTGGGGTTCATGCCCGAGCTGGTCGTGGAGAGCACGCTCGGGATCCTGGGGACGCCCACGGCCGAGGAACAGCGGGTCAGCCCGGATGTGGAGCGGATTCTCGGGCGTCCGGGGCGTACGTTCGCTCAGTGGGCGGAGCGCAACGTCGCCGCGTTCAAGTGACGGGAGCGGCCTGAGGTCCTTCGGCGGCCGCCCCATCGTCAGAAGCCGCCGCCGAAGTCCCCTCCCCCGCCACCGAAGTCGCCGCCTCCGCCGCCGAACCCGCCGCTGAAGTCGCCGGAGTCGAAGTCGGCGCCCGAGACGTCGCCGCCGTCGTATCCGCCGGAGCCGAAGTCGCCGTATCCGGAGCCGTAGTCGGCCGCGTACGCGGGACTGGCCATCATGCTGCCGAGCATCGTGCCGACGAGGAGGCCGGGCAGCAGGCCGCCGCCGAAGTAGCCGCCCGCCCAGGGGCCGTAGGCCGGGCCCGCGTCCCAGTAGGGGCGGCGGCCGTACTCGGTGTCCACCTCGCGGATCGCCGGGTCGGCGCCGTCCGCCAGGCGGGCCCGGTCCGCCGCGCAGACCGGGACCTCGCGGGTCGCGCCGCCGGCCGGGGTCCAGGTCGCGTCGGCGACCGAGGGGCCGTGCCGCGGGTCGAAGAAGCACGGCGCGCGGCGCTCCGGGACCGGGCGGCCCTCGCGGCGGGCGGCGAGTTCGGCGAGGGAGAAGCGGCCGTCCTCCAGGGCCTTGGTGACGACGCGTACGTCTTCTGGGTGCTGGGCGGCGGCCATGGACGACTTCGCCTGTTCGTACGCGTCGAGCGCGCGCTCGTAGTCCGCGCGCATCGCGTCGTCCGCGCCCGCTTCCGCGGGGTGGAAGTCGAGACGGTCCAGTTCCTCGCCGAACGCCGTGATGTCCTCGTCCACCACCACGCGGAGCTTGTCGAGGGCCGCGCGCTGTTCCTCCGCCTTGCGGCGCTTGTTCCGTCGTACGAGTGTGTAGGCGCCCGCACCGCCGAGTACCGCCACCGCGCCGACCGTGATCAGGGCGGTTGTGGAGACGCCGCCGTCGGTGCCGCCGGAGTCCCAGCTCGCGGGGGCCGCGCCGCCGATGTTGGCTAGCGCGCGGTCCGCGAAGTCGTTCAGCTGGGTGTTGGTGTCCTCGTTCTGGACGCTGGTGACGAGGTTCTGCACGGCGGTGGTGGACATCACCGCGGAGTCGGCTCGGGCGTCGAACTGGTCACCGAGCCTGATCGCGTACAGGCCGGTGATGCCGGTGGAGGTGCGGAGGTTCTGGAAGAGGTTCTGGGTGGGGAAGTCCGCGGGGAGTACCGCTACGAAGACGGGCTTGTCCGCGGTCTTGATCTTCTTGGTGAGGGCGTCGGCGTCCGCGGTGGAGAGCTGGGCGGTGGCTGCGGGGTCCACGTATACCGGGGACTCGCGGAGGGCTGCGGCTACCGTGCCTATGTCGGTGGCCGCGTGGGCCGTGGGTGCCTGGGCGGTGAGGAGTGCCAGGGCGGCGAGCGTCAGTGCGCTCAGCAGTCCGGGGAGCACTCTGGTGCGTGCGGCCCTCATGTCTTCGACGGTACCTGACGGTGGCTGAATGTGGCTGTGCGGGTGGGGTTGGGTGAGGTGGGTTTTTCGCCCCTCCGCCCCTACCCGTCCCTTGTTCCTGGGGGCTCCGCCCCCCAGACCTCCCCCAGACCCCCGTATCGCGCTGAACGCGCTCGTCCTCAAACGCCGGACGGGCTGAAAGATCTCCGGCCCGTCCGGCGTTTGGCAGTGCTTACGTCGCCGCGTACGCCTCCTTGAGTTTCGCCACCGCGTCCGCGTACCGCCCCGTCAGTAGCAGGTGGTCGGCGTCGGCGAAGGGCTTGGAGACGGCTGCTGTGATGTTGGTGCCGATCTTCTGTTGGACCAGGAGGCGGGCCTTGGTGACGGCGGCTTTGCCTGCCTTGGTCGATCCCGTCCTTTCGGCGGCCTTGGCGGCCAGGGCGAGGGCCTTCAAGGTCGCCGTGCCACCCTCCGGTGTCTTGGTGAGCGTCGTCAGACCCCAGCCGAACGGGAACTGCGGATCGTACGACGTGTCGCCGACGTTGATCGGCAGCTGGGACTCGGACTTGGGCCAGGTGACGGGGAGTTGGCCGGTGAAGGGACGCTTGCCGTAGAGGACGTCCGCGACGCCGGAGCCCTCGGTGCCCGGCAGCCAGGAGGCTACGAGGGCGTCGATGTCGCCGAGCCGGTCGCCTACGAGCTGCGGCCGTCCGGAGACGGTCAGGACCACGCACTTGATGGCGCCGCAGACCTTGTCGACGGCGGCCTTGTCCGCGGCGGTCAGTTCGAGGTCGTTGCCGTTGCCCACGTCACCGACGCCCTCGGCGTACGGGGTCTCACCGACCACGACCACACCCACGTCGTAGCCGGCGGTCGAAGCCGACGCGTCCTTGGAATAGGTGACGTTGCCCCCGCCCCCGGCCTTCCGCAGTCCCTCCAGGATCGTCGTGCCCTCCGTGATCGCGCCGGAGGAACCCTGCCAGGTGATGGTCCAGCCGCCGGTCTGGTTGCCGATGTCGTCGGCGTTGGACCCGGCGACGTACACCTTCTGGGACTTCTTGAGCGGCAGTACGCTGCCCGCGTTCTTGAGGAGGACCTGCGACTCGGCCGCCGCCTCGCGGGCCACGGCCCGGTGTTCGGGCGAGCCGATGTCGGACGCGCCGCTGGTGTCGGCGTACGGCTCCTCGAAGAGGCCGAGCTTGAACTTCTGCGTGAGGATGCGCGATACGGCGTCGTCCACGCGCTCCTCGCTGACCCGGCCCGCGTTCACCTCGCTGATGAGCGTGGTGTGGAAGTCCTTGTACGCGTACGGGACCATGATCATGTCGAGGCCCGCGTTGATGGACGTACGGACGTCGGAGGCGTAGTCACCGGGGATCTGGTTGATGCCGTCCCAGTCACTGATGACGAAGCCGTCGAAGTCCATCTCGTCCTTCAACACCCCGTTGATGAGCGCCGCGTTGGCATGCATCTTCACGGGGCCGGCGTCGTCGCCGAGGATGTCGACCGACGAGTAGGAAGGCATGACCGAGCCCACGCCGCGGTCCACGGCGTCCTGGTACGGCGCCAGGTGCACCGCCTCCAGCTCCTGCTCCGTGACCTTGGTGATGCCCTGGTCGATGGTGTACGAGCCCGAGGTGGACGAGCCGTACTCGGTGCCGCCGTCGCCGACGAAGTGCTTGGCGGTGGCGAGGACCTTGTCGCTGTCGCTCAAGTCCTTGCCGTTGGGGCGGCCTTGGAGACCCTGGATGATCGTCTCCAGTGACTCGACGAGGGCCGGGTCCTCACCGAAGGACTCGTAACTACGGCCCCAGCGTTCGTCGCGGGTCACGCACAGGCAGGGCGCGAAGGTCCACGGAACGCCGGTGGCGCGGACCTCGGCGGCGGTCACCTCACCGGTCTCCTCGGCGAGTTGGGGATCACGAGTGGCGCCGATGCCGATGTTGTGCGGCATGACCGTCGCGCCGACGAGGTTGTTGTGGCCGTGTACCGCGTCCACGCCGTAGATCAGCGGGATCTGGAACCGCGTTGCCTGCGCCTGGAGTTGGAAGGAGTCGATCATCTTCGCCCACGCCTCGGCGGTGTTGGGCGTGGGGGTCGAGCCGCCGCCGGAGAGCAGCGAGCCGAGGTCGTACGTCGCGATGTCGCTCTGCGAGCTGATCGCGTTGCGCTCGGCCTGCGTCATCTGACCGGCCTTCTCCTCCAGGGAGAGCCGGGACACGAGGTCGGCGACGCGCTTCTTCACCGACAACTTCGGGTCCAGGTACGGGAGTCCGTGGGCGTCGATGACAACCTGCGGGGTCTCGACCGGGGCCTTGGCTCCCGTGACCGTCAGCTTCAGCGGGATCGTCTCGGCGGATTCCCCGGACCTGTCCTTGAGGGTGGTCACGGAGACGGTGCGCGAGGCGCCGGAGGCCGTGCCCGCCGGGAAGGTGATCGAGCCCGTGACGGGCTTGTAGTCCTTGCCGGAGTCGGCGGTGCCGCCGGCCGTCTCGTACGCGACGGTCACCGGCTCGTCGAGCGGGATCGCACCGGTGGTGGCGACGGAGACCTTGACGTTGGCCTTGCCGCCCTCCTTGACCGGATACACCGTGGAGTTGGTGAGGACGCTCGCACGCAGTGACTGGTCGGCGGTGCCGTACAACTCCACGCCGTCGATGGCGAACTGGGCCTTGAGGCCGACGGGGAGCGTGAGGGAGTAGCCCCACATCTCAGTGAGGCCGAGGACGTGGTCGATGCCGCCCACGGGCTGGTAGTCCGTGCGGTAGATGAAGTCGGCGAAAGGGATCTCGATCTGTTTCCAGCCGGTGAAGTCGTCCGTGAAGGACGTCGTCCACAATTCGGAGGCCCCGCCGTTCGCGCCGCCGTCCTTGATCTCGAAGGGGATCTGCTTGCCGTTGTTCTGGCCGTCCCACCAGAAGCGGATGCCCTTGTGCGCGGACCAGTCATGGGCCGGCTGGCCGGAGGCGAAGTCGTGACTGTAGCCGCCATAGCCGCTGATGTCGTAGGTGCCGGTGAGGACCTTGGCACCCTCGGGGGCGTCCGCGCGGGCGGTCAGGGCCAGTTGGGGCGGATCGTCGGTGTCGCCGCCCCATGTGAAGATGCCTTCGGCGGGCGGATTCGCGAACGGGACCTCGCCCTCGAAGGTGTCGACGGGGGCAGGAGGCGGGTCGTCGGCCTGCGCGGCGGCTGACGCGGAGGCCAGGGGCAGCAGCCCGGTGAGCAAGGCGGCGGAAACGAGCAGGGCGGTTCTTCGCATGGACCTTCCCTCGACTCTCGTTGATCCTCTTGGTTCGTGTTTCAAATCCTCTTCGGTGTTCCTGAGTACTCATAAGTGCTCTTCAGTACTCTTACGACTTAGATCACGCCGTGAGTTAACTGGCGTCCCGGCAAGCAGTCAAGACTTCACGTCAGAACCGGTACACGCGCAATAACCCACTGGATCAGGAGAGTTGTTCCTTCAGCCTCTGAACGCGCGACCCCTTGACTCGCGCCCGCAGCCGTCATTTACTCACGCCTCGCACGCCCCCATCCCCCACCCCCAGAAGGGCTGCGCACCGATGAGCACCACGAGCACGGCAAGACCCCCGAGGAGCCCGAAAAGAACCCGCCGGGCGGCCCGGCTGCTTGTCGCCGGGCTGCTGACGACGGCCGGACTCGGCGCCGTGGGCACCGTTCCCGCCCACGCGGCGGGCGAGCAGGTCACCGCCTACCTGACCACGACGGACGACACCGGCGGCCGCCATGTCACCCGTGGATTGCAGCCGCAAACCCCCTTCGCCTTCCAGGCCGGCAGCGGCGGAACCGGCGACAACATCACCGTGGACGAGAACACCCGTTACCAGACGTTCACCGGCGGCGGCGCCTCCTTCACCGACACCGCCGCCTGGCTGATGAACAGCAGCGGGGCACTGACGCAGGCCCAGCGCGACGCCGCGATGACGAAACTGTTCTCGCCGACGGACGGGATCGGGCTGTCGTTCGTACGCAATCCGATGGGTGCGTCGGACCTCGCGCGGTACGGGTACTCCTACGACGACGTGCCGGCCGGCCAGACAGATCCGAACCTCGCCCAGTTCTCCATCGCACACGACCTGGCGGATGTCGTACCGCTGACCAAGCAGGCGCGCACTCTCAATCCCTCACTGACCGTGATGGCCTCGCCGTGGACGGCGCCCGCCTGGATGAAGGACAGCGGGTCGCTCAACGGCGGCTGGCTGAAGTCGGAGAACTACGGGGCGTACGCCTCGTACTTCGTGAAGTACCTGCAGGCGTACCAGGCTCAGGGTGTGCCCGTCTCGTACGTCACCGTGCAGAACGAGCCGACGTGTTGTTCCGGGTACCCCTCGATGAGCTGGAACGCCTCCGGGCTCGCCTACTTCACCAAGAGCGAGCTGCTGCCGAAGCTCCAGGCGGCGGGGCTGTCGACCAAGGTGCTCGCGCATGACTGGAACTGGGACGTGTACGACTCGTACGCCGCCTCGACGGTCGACGACGCGGCGGTCCGCACGCACCCGAACTTCGGCGGGATCGCGTGGCACGGCTACGGCGGCGACGTCACCAAGCAGACCACCGTCCACAACCAGTACCCCACGCTCGACGCCTTCGGAACCGAGCACTCCGGTGGCACCTGGATCGCCAACCAGCAGCGTGAGGACATGCTCAACATCGTCGACTACACCCGGAACTGGGCGAAGTCGATCACGAAGTGGTCGCTGGCCGTGGACCAGAACATGGGACCGCACAACGGTGGTTGCGGCACCTGCACCGGGCTCGTCACCGTCCACAACGGTGACGCGCAGAGCGGACAGGTCGACTACACCATCGAGTACTACACGATGGGGCACCTCACGAAGTTCGTGAAGCCGGGCGCGCAGCGGATCGCCTCCACGGCGAGTACGTCCGTGCCCAATGTCGCGTGGCGGAACCCGGACGGGTCGAAGGCGCTGATCGCGTACAACGACGCGTCCACCGCGAAGACGGTGACAATCAACTGGGGTTCGCAGCACGCGACTTACTCGCTGCCCGGCAAGACCTCTGCGACCTTCACCTGGTCCGGGACGCAGGCCGGTGGCGGCGACCAGAGCGGGGCCCTTGTGGGGCTTGCCGGTAAGTGCCTTGATGTGGCCGGGGGTTCGTCGGCCAACGGGGCCGCCGTGCAGCTCTACGACTGCAACGGCTCGACCGCGCAGACCTGGACGGTCAAGGCTGACGGGTCGGTTCAGGCCCTCGGGAAGTGCCTTGACGTGACGTCGGCGTCCACTGCCGATGGGGCACAGCTTCAGCTCTACGACTGCAACGGGACGGGGGCTCAGCGGTGGACGTACAACTCCACCACCGGGGATGTCGTCAATACCGGGGCCAACAAGTGCCTTGATGTGACCGGGAATTCGTCGGCGAACGGAGCTCGGGCGCAGATCTGGACCTGCACGGGGGCTGCCAACCAGAAGTGGCATCTGCAGTAGGGGGTGCGGGGCGGGCGGGTGTGGAGGTGGGGTTTTTCGCCCCCTCCGCCCCTACCCGTCCCTTGCTTCTGGGGGCTCCGCCCCCAGACCCCCGTATCGCGCTGAACGCGCTCGTCCTCAAACGCCGGAGGGGCTGAAGAATTTCAGCCCCTCCGGCGTTTGAGGAGCGGGGGTTTGAGGGCGGAGCCCCCAAGTGACGGGAATGGGAAGGGGCGGAGGGGGCGAGAAAAATCCCCCGTCACCTACTCCGCCGGCTCCACCCCAGCCCGCAGCAGACCGTAGGTGCATGCGTCCTCCAGTGCCTGCCAAGAGGCCGCGATCACGTTCTCGCCGACTCCTACCGTCGACCACTCGCCCGCGCCGTCGGAGGTGGAGATGAGGACGCGGGTGGTGGACTGGGTGCCGTGTTTGCCCTCCAGGATGCGGACCTTGTAGTCGACGAGCTCCAGCTTGGCGAGCTGGGGGTAGAGCTTTTCGAGGGCTACGCGCAGGGCGCGGTCGAGGGCGTTGACCGGGCCGTTGCCCTCCGCGGTGGCGACGATGCGCTCGCCCTTGGCGAAGAGCTTGACGGTGGCTTCGTTGGCGTGACTGCCGTCGGGGCGGTCCTCGACGATGGCTCGCCAGGACTCGACGCGGAAGTACTTGCGGGCACGGCCCTCGGCCTCCTCGCGGAGCAGCAGCTCGAAGGACGCGTCAGCCGCCTCGTAGGTGTAGCCCTGGAGCTCGCGCTCCTTGACGCGGGCGACGACCCGGCCGACCAGTTCGCGGTCACCGCTGATGTCGACGCCGAGCTCCTTGCCCTTGAGCTCGATGGAGGCGCGCCCCGCCATGTCGGAGACCAGCATCCGCATGGTGTTGCCGACCAGTTCGGGGTCGATGTGCTGGTACAGGTCCGGGTCGACCTTGATCGCGGAGGCGTGCAGGCCGGCCTTGTGGGCGAACGCGGAGACACCGACGTACGGCTGGTGGGTGGAGGGGGTCAGGTTCACCACCTCGGCGATGGCGTGGGAGATGCGCGTCATCTCACGCAGGGCGCCTTCGGGGAGGACCTTCATGCCGTACTTCAGCTCCAGGGCGGCCACGACCGGGAACAGGTTCGAGTTGCCGACCCGCTCGCCGTAGCCGTTCGCCGTGCACTGGACGTGCGTGGCCCCCGCGTCGACGGCGGCCAGCGTGTTGGCGACCGCGCAGCCCGTGTCGTCCTGGGCGTGCATGCCGAGCCGGGCGCCGGTGTCGGCGAGGACGGTGGCGACGACCGCCTGGACCTGGGCCGGGAGCATGCCGCCGTTGGTGTCGCAGAGGACGACCACGTCGGCGCCCGCCTCGGAGGCGGCGCGGACGACGGCCTTGGCGTACTCGGGGTTCGCGCGGTAGCCGTCGAAGAAGTGCTCGCAGTCGACGAAGACCCGGCGGCCCTGGGAACAGAGGTAGGAGACCGTGTCGCGGACCATCTCCAGGTTCTCGTCGAGGGTGGTGCGGAGCGCGAGCTCGACATGGCGGTCGTGGGACTTCGCGACCAGGGTGATCACCTGGGCGCCGGAGTCGAGGAGCGCCTTGACCTGCGGGTCCTCCGAAGCCTTGGCACCGGCGCGGCGCGTCGCGCCGAAGGCGACCAGCTGGGCGTGCTTGAAGTCGATCTCCTGCTGGGCGCGGGCGAAGAACTCGGTGTCACGCGGGTTGGCACCGGGCCAGCCGCCCTCGATGAAGCCCACCCCGAAGTCGTCCAGGTGCCGAGTGATGGCCAGCTTGTCCGCCACGGTGAGGTTGATGCCCTCGCGCTGCGCGCCGTCACGCAGGGTCGTGTCGAAGACGTGGAACGAATCGTCGAGTTCGCTGGTGTCCGTCATGTGTCTGGCTCCTGAGGTTTGGATCTCGGTCTGTACCGGAATGACCGGCTCCACCGTCCTCCAATGATCCCTCGCGCTCCTTTCCCGGCTTGAGGTGGGCCAGGAAAACGAAAAACCCCTCGCGGGTGCGAGAGGTCTGCGCGCGGGTCGAAGACGACGGTGCCCGCCCGTACGTGGTGGTACGTGGCGGTCACTGCGGACCGGCGCGCCTGCTGCCAATAATCGTGGCGAACGAGAGCACGGGGGCAGTCTGGCACAGCCCCCGCGCCTCGCTCACCGTTGTCTCAGGATGCGGTCGATCACCTCAGGTGACGGACGTAGACGTGGGTGGTGTCGTAGGTGTCACCGGGCACGAGGTCGGTGCCCCAGCTGCTGAAGGCCACCTGGCGGCCGTGCCGGTCGATCGCCAGGTCGAACACCGCCGCCTGGCTGTTTCCGCCTTGGGTGTTGGGGTTCACCACAACCGTGTGCCCGGTCCGCAGATCGCGCACGTACACCTGCCCGGTGCGGTCGGGATCACGCAGGTCGGCGGAAAGGTAGGCGAGGTACCGGCTGTCGGCACTGAGCGACGGGGCGCCGGAGCTGGCGGCCGGGTCGGCGGCGTCGATGCTGCGCAGTTCCCCCGTCTTCAGGTCTCGGATGAAGACGTTGTGGGCGTTGTTGGTGTCGCCCGGCGTCAGCTGCGAGTCCAGCGAGTTGAACACCGCGTACCGCCCGTCGGCGCTGACCTGCGGTGACTCGGTCTGCGCGTCGGACACCTTGCCGTCCGGCGCCTTGTCGATCTGGAACAGCTCGCCGCTTCGCACATCACGGACGTAGGCGTCGCTCCAGTCGCCCGGGAAGGGGTGCGGGACAAAGAACATGTAGCCGACCCGGCTGCCGTCCGCGCTGATGGAGGGATAGGCGGCAGCGGACTTCCAGACGCCCACACCGGGCACCTGGCTGATCCGGACGGTCTTGCCGGTGACGAGGTCGACGCGGTAGGCCCGGTTGGTGTTGTCTCCCGCCGGCGCCTCACCCGTGTTCAGGGCGAGGAAGGCGAGATAGCGGCCATCGGCGCTGAGGGCGGGGCTGCTCGCCGCGCTGTAGCCCGGGGCGACGGTGTCGTCGACCCGCTGGAGGGCGCCGGTCTTCAGGTCCTTCACCCAGACATGGTTGTCGGCGGTGTCGTAGGTGGGATTGGAGGTGAACGCCAGATACCGGCCGTCGGCGCTCAAAGAGACGTCCAGGACGTGGCCGTCCCCAGGGCTGCCGTCCGCCCTGTTGCTCGCCAGGCGGGTGGTGCCGGTCTTCAGGTCGCGTACGAAGGCGTCGGCCAGCCCGTTGGTGTCGCCCGCGACAAGGTTGTCGGCGGAGGAGACGAAGGCCAGGTAGCGGCCGTCCGCGCTGATGCTCCCCCCACCGGAGGGGGCGTTGCCGTCCGTGCCGTCCGGGGCCACGCTCGCCTTCTCGGTGCGCGGAGCGCCGGGTGCGGCGCTCGCCGTGGGTCCGGTGAGCGCCGTTGTGGCGGCGAGCGCGACAACGGTGGCCGCCAGAGCGACGCGGCGGTGAGTTGTGCTGCTGTGCATGGTCATTCCCCCGTGGTTGGTCGTTGTCACTGCACTGTCCTCAGGAAGACGTCCGGCACCCCGTTGGTGTCCCCTTCCACCAGATCGGGTGACGCCGACTCGAACGCGACGACGGTGCCTTCGGCGTTGACGGATGGGTGCCTTGCCGGTAGGTCGTTGCGGCCGCCCCAACGGTCGACACTGATCAACTGACTTTTACCGGTGGCGAGTTCGAGCAGATACACGGAACGGCCCGAGGTGTACGCGACCTGCGCGCCGTCCCCGGAAAGCGAGGGCTCCGCGCCTTTGACCCCGGTCGTGGTCCCGGCTTCGAGGTCACGGACGTAGACGTTCCGGCCCTGCTGGAAGGCGACCTTGCGTCCGTCCGCGCTGATCGAGGGAGCCGAGGAGCTGTTGCTGACCTTCTCCAAGTCACCGGTGTCCAGGTCGCGGACGTAGCTGCCGCCGCCCTGCTCGAAGGCGATGTACCGGCCGCCTTCGTTGATCGACGGGTTGCCCGCCGCCTCGCCCGTGGACGCGCTGACCACGTCGGTGGTGCCGCCGTTGAACCTGAAACGGTAGACGCGGGGTTGCGGGTGCGGGTCGGCGTCGGTGGCGGGCAGCGTGGCGGCGTAGGTGATCCACTGGCAGCTGGGGTCCACGCTGGGCTGTCCCATCCAGGTGAAGCGGACGCCCTGGTAGGAGCCCAGGCTGGTCAGCTTGCCGACCGAGCGGTTGCGTATGTGGACGCCGGGGGCGCCGTCGGATTCGAGCGGGGCCACGTAGCCGACCATGCGTCCGCTGTAGCAGGGCGTGCCCTCGTGCGACGGGCCCTGTGCACTGGAGTTGACCAAGGAGACCGCGCCACCCGCCACGACGAACACGTTCGTGTCCTTCGGGTCGTCGGCCCGCTGCGAGGTGAAGGCGACGACCTTGCCCTCCCCCATCGCCGGGTCGTAGGACGCCCCGGGCAGCTGCTGCCCGTCCGGCGTCACACTGATCCGTTCGGTGACTGAGGGCATCGGTTCCGGGTTCTCCCGGAGCGCGCCCGAGAAGACGAACACGTCCCACTCCCTGTTGGTGTCACCCGGCACCAAGTGGGACGCCGTCGAACTGAACGCCACCGCACGCCCGTTGGCGGTCAGCACGTCGTCTGTTGACTGGGCGCTCGGCGGGAGGGCGGCCCCGCGCAGCCCCGTCCGCAGGTCCCGCACCCGCTCGCCGTCCTCGCCCGCGACTACGGCGTACCGGCCGTCCGCCGTGGCCGAGAAGCCGGTCCCCTCGGCAACGCGCCGCGACTCGCCCGTGCGGAGGTCGTGGATGTACACACCGCCCTCGGCGTTGAGGAGAACACGGCGGCCGTCTGCGGTGATGCGGACCAGGCCGGCGACGCCGAGGTCCTTGTCGACCTGGGTCCGCTCGCCCGTCGCCCGGTCCTCGACGAAGACGTCGACCGGGTCCTCCTCGGAGTCGCTGCGGACGGCGTACGCGACACGCTCGCCGTCGCCACTCACCGAGGCCCCGGCCTTGTCGCCTTCCTCGGCCGGTGAGATCAGCTCGTCGGCGCCGGTGGCCGTGTCGCGGACGTACAACAGCCTGAAGTTCTCCGAGCCGTTGCGGTTGCCGATGGTGTACGCGACGTGCGTGCCGTCCGGACTGATCGACTGCACGCGACCCAACTCGTTGAAACCGGGCGGGTTCTCGGGCCACAGCTTCTCCGAACTGCCGGTGGCTCGGTCGTACAGGTACGGGGCCAGGAACCGAGTGCCCGCGGTGTAGCCGATACGGCTCCCGTCGGCGCTCGGCACGGGCGAGCCATATGTGTAGCCGCTGCCGATGTCGATCGTGGTGACCTCGCCGTCGGTCAGGTCCTTCGTGAGCAGGCACATGGAGAAATTCGCGCAGCCGAAGCTCGGCGCGGTGGACGTGAACGCGATGTGGCGACCGTCGGCGCTGATCGCGGCGCCGTTCGACTCTCCGTCGGCCTGGCTACCGTCGGCGGTCGTGCTCACCCTCTCCACCGTGGGCGTATGCGGTGCATGCGGTGTGGCGGACGCGGTCGGCGCGGTGAGTGCGAGTAGCAGCGTCACCCCTAAGCCAACGCCCGACACACCTGCGGCTCTCAACATGATTTCCCCCTGGAATCGTGTCGCCCCCCGGCCCCGTGCCAAGGGCACACCTGGATGCAAACGCACCACCCACTACAGGGTCAATCCGCCGTATTGCGTACAACCCGGGCGGTTGATCAGTCGTCCGGGAGGAGTCCCTCGTCCAGGAACTCCCGTACGTGGCCGAGAATCTGCCCTCGGTCCGTACCGCGCAGTCCGATCGCCACATGGATGGAGAACCCGTCGAGGAGGGCCCGCAGCCGGGCGGCGAAGCGGTCCGGGTCGACGGCGCAGAACTCGCCGTGCGAGACGCCTTCGGCGAGCAGGGCCACCAGGTCCCGGTGCCAGGCGCCCTCGATGGCGACCTGCCGTTCGCGGGCATCGTCGTCGGCGTTCTGTGAGCGGTTCCAGACCTCCAGCCAGAGGGTCCAGTGCGGGTCGCGGTGACCGCCGGGGACATACAGGTCGACGTATGCGTCGAGACGTTCGCGTGCCGTGGCCGGCTGGGTCAGCAGTCGACTCCGCTCGGCCCCGAGGCGGCCCTCGCTCCACTCCAGGGTCCGCAGCAGCAGCTCGTCCTTGGAGTGGAAGTAGTAGAGGAGATGGCCGCTGCTCATGCCGACCTCGCGGCCGAGCGCCGCCATGGTGAGCTTCTCCAGACCGCGCTCGGCGATCATGTCCATGGCAGCGGCGAGTACGTCCTCACGCGGGGGCGCGTTCCTGCGCGCACCGGCCATCGCCCGCCTCCCTAGATCTTCGGCTGCTGCTGGGTGATGCAGTGGATGCCTCCGCCCCCGGCAAAGATCGTACGTGCGTCCACCAGCGTGACCGTCCGCTCGGGGAACAGCTTGCGGAAGATCCCGGCCGCGGTCTCGTCACGCGGGTCGTCGAAGCCGCAGAGGACCACGCCGTCGTTGCAGAGGTAGTGGTTGATATAGGAGTAGTCGGCCCAGTGTCCGCCCACTTCCAGGACCGTCGGGGCGGGGATCTCGATGACCTCCAGCCCCCGGCCCCGCGCGTCGGTCCCCGCCCGGAGCAGGCCGATGATCTCCTTGCTCAGCTCATGGTCGGGGTGCGCCGGGTCCGGCTGGGAGTGCGCGACGACGACACCCGGGCGCGCGAACGCGGCGACGATGTCGACATGGCCGAGCGTGCCGAAACCGTGCGGAGGATAGTCGCCGGTCAGCCCGCGCGGCAGCCAGATCGCCTTGCGGGTGCCGAGATGGGCGTGGATCTCCGCCTCGACCTGCGCGCGGGTCCAGTCCGGGTTCCGCTCGGGACCGAGCTGCACGGTCTCGGTGAGCAGGACGGTCCCCTCGCCGTCGACATGGATCGCGCCGCCCTCGTTGACGAGTTTCGAGGCGTACGTCCGTGCCCCCGCGAGGTCCGAGACGTACGCGCCGATCTTCGCATCGTGCTCCCAGCGGGCCCAGTGCTGGGCGCCCCAGCCGTTGAACGCCCAGTCCACGGCGGCGAGTTCGCCCTTCCCGTTGGTGAGGAAGGTGGGACCGATGTCGCGCATCCAGGCGTCGTCGAGGTCGCGCTCGACGGTGTCGATGTCCGGGCCGAGAAGCTCCCGGGCCGCCGCGGACTGCCCCGGACCGCACACCACGGTCACGGGTTCGAAGCGGCGGATCGCACGGGCCACCGCCGCCCACGCCGCACGCGACTCGGCGAGGTCGTCCGGGTCCTCGAAGGTGGGGTTGGGGCCCGGCCACGCCATCCAGGTGCGCTCGTGCGGGGTCCACTCGGCGGGCATCCGGAAACCGTCGGCGGCAGGTGTGTTCACAGCGGGGGTCCTCACAGGAAGTACAGGCGGTTGAGGGAGACCGAGTCGGCGGGCTCCGAGCGGATCGGGTCGCCGTCGAGGGTGACCAGGCCGGTGCGCTGGTCGACATCGACCGCTCCGGTACGGGAGTTGAGGCGCAGGTCGGCGGGGCCGATGCCGCGCGTGCCACGGACGGCGACCCGCCGACGGCGCGTGGGCATCAGGTCGTTGCCCTGGTCGAGAGCCGCCTGTGCGACGAAGGCCACCGAGATGTCGGCGGGGGTCGAGCCGTGTGCCCCGAACTGCGGTCCCAGGACGAGGGGTTCACAGGTGTCGGTCGCCGCGTTCGGGTCGCCGACGACGCCGTACGCCGGGAAGCCGGACTTCAGGACCAGCTGCGGCTTGGCGCCGAAGTACTCGGGCCGCCACAGCACGATGTCGGCGAGCTTGCCGACCTCGATGGAGCCGACCTCGTGTGCGAGACCGTGGGCGATGGCGGGATTGATGGTGAGCTTGGCCAGGTAGCGCAGGACGCGTTCGTTGTCGTGGTCCGTCTCCGGAGAACCGTCGAGCGCGCCGAACTCGGCCTTCATCTTCCCGGCCATGGCGAACGTCCGGCGTACGGTCTCGCCCGCACGGCCCATGCCCTGCGCGTCCGAGGACGTGATGCCGATCGCGCCCAGGTCGTGCAGGACGTCCTCGGCGCCCATCGTGCCCGCCCGGATCCGGTCGCGGGCCATGGCCGCGTCGCCGGGCAGGTCGGTCTTCAGGTCGTGGACGGAGACGATCATCCCGTAGTGCTCGGCGACCGCGTCCCGGCCGAAGGGCAGGGTGGGGTTGGTGGATGAGCCGATGACGTTCGGAACTCCCGCCATTTTCAAGACATTTGGCACATGCCCGCCACCGCACCCTTCGATGTGGAAGGCGTGGATGGTGCGCCCTTCGAGCACCCGCAGCGTGTCCTCTACCGACAGGCATTCGTTCAGCCCGTCGCTGTGCAGAGCGACTTGGACGTCGTACTCCTCGGCGACGCGCAGCGCGGTGTCCAGCGCGCGGGTGTGGGCGCCCATGTCCTCGTGGACCTTGAAGCCGGACGCACCGCCCTCGGCGAGCGCCTCGATGAGGGGCGCGTCACAGGACGACGAGCCCCGGCCCAGGAAGCCGATGTTGACCGGCCAGGCGTCGAAGGCGTTGAAGGCGTGACGCAGCGCCCAGGGCGAGTTGACACCGACGCCCCACACCGGGCCGAACTCCTGGCCGATGATGGTGGTCACCCCGGAGGCGAGCGAGGCCTCCATGATGCGCGGCGACAGCAGGTGGACGTGCGTGTCGACGGCCCCGGCGGTGGCGATGAGCCCCTCCCCGGACACGATGGACGTCCCCGTACCGACCACGACGTCGACGCCGTCGAGGGTGTCGGGGTTCCCGGCCCGTCCGATGGAGCAGATCCGTCCCTCGCGGATGCCGATGGAGACCTTCCGGATGCCCTGCACCGCGTCGATGACCACCACGTTGCTGATCACGACGTCGCAGGTGTCGCGGACGGCGGCGGCCTTGAGGTGCAGTCCGTCGCGGGCGGTCTTGCCGAAGCCGGCGAGGAACTCGTCGCCGTACTTCTGAGCGTCGGACTCGACGCGGATCGTGAGCCCCGAGTCGCCCAGACGAACGCGGTCGCCCGCACGCGGGCCGTGGGTGGCGGCGTACTCGTACGGATTCATCGTTGCCCAGCTCCCCCGGTTCCGAGATACCCGCAGGCGGCGGCCCTGCGCAGCGCCTCTTCCCGCGCCCCCGGCGCGTCCAGCGGCCCGTCGACCAGACCGGCGAACCCGATCGCGATCCGCTCGCCGCCGATGGGCAACAGCCCGACCTCGACGCTCTCGCCGGGCCCGAAACGCACGGACGATCCGGCCGGGACGGACAGCCGCATCCCGTAGGCCGCCGCCCGCTCGAAGTCGAGCCGCGGGTTGGCCTCGAAGAAGTGGAAGTGGGAGGTGACGGAGACGGGCACGGTCGCGGTGTTCGTGACGAGGAGCCGTACGACGGCCTCGGGCTCGGCGTGCGACGGCCCCGGCAGCAGCGCGCCCGGCGCCTGGTCCCCGAGGCCGCCGCCGATGGGGTCGCTGACGACCGCAAGCCGCGAACCGTCGTCGAAGACCGCCTCGACGTGCACCTCGGTGACGACGTCGGCGACGCCCGGCAGCACGTCGTCCGGGCCGAGCACCGACCGGGCCGCTTCGATGGCCTCCGAGAGCCGCCGACCGTCGCGGGCCGCCTCGCACACGGTGTCGGCGATGAGCGCGGTCGCCTCCGGCACGTTCAGCCGCAGGCCCCGGGACCGCCGGGCGCGGGCCAGTTCGGCGGCCCCGAAGAGCAGCAACCGGTCACGTTCGGTGGGGGTCAGTCTCACGAACCGACACCTCCTTGCCTTGCACGATTTAGAGCATCACTCTAAATCACTGTAACCGCGAGATTCATAAAACGGAAACATTGACGTGTGGGCTTGGAACACGCCACATTGAGCGTCACTCAAATTTCAGGCGGCCGTCGAAGGTGAAGGAGACCAGCCGTGCCGATAGATCAGCGCGGCGTCGACACCATCCCCGACGAGGAGCGCACCAGCGGACCGTGTGACCTCGTGTCGATCCTGCTCGGCTCCAACCTCTGTCTCGGCGTGATCATCGTCGGCTGGCTGCCCGCGTCCTTCGGGCTCGGCTGGTGGGCCTCGGTCGGCTCGATCGTGGCGGGCACGGTGGCCGGCACTGCGATCGCGGCTCCGCTCGCCCTGGTCTCCCTGCGCACGGCGACAAACCTGTCCACCTCCTCCGGCGCCCAGTTCGGGGTGCGCGGACGGCTGGTCGGCTCGGTCGTCGGCCTGCTGCTCGCGCTCGGCTACACCGCGCTGACACGGTGTGTGTCTTCGTCGGGCTCCCCCAGCAGTCGGCTTCGCTCGCGCCGGGGGGACCCCCATCGCCTCCAGCGCGCAGGACGCGATGACCTCCTTCGTCCTCCTCCTCACCGCCATCGGCACCCCGTGGGCCGTCATCACCCTCATCGGCTTCGCCCACTGCCGCGGTGTGTACGACCCGGACGCCCTCCAGGTCTTCAACCGCCGCTCGCGGGGCGGGATCTACTGGTACCGGGGCGGCTGGAACATCCAGGCCGTGCTGGCGTGGACGCTCGGCACGGTCGTCGGACTCCTGGCGGTGTCGCTTCCCTCGTACGAGGGGCCGCTGCTCTCGCTGACGGGAGGGGTGGACTGTAGCTTCCTACTGTCGGGGGCGTCGGCGGTGTTGTGCACCTGGCGCTGCCGCCGAAGCGGGCGGCGCACCGGGGGACGGCCGGGCAGGAACTGGCCCGCGCCGAAGGCGGGCGCTGAGCGCTCCGCGTATGCGCTCCGCGTATGCGCTCCGCGTATGCGCTCCGCTGGAAGGCCGGTGCGTTGCCTGCGGGTCCGTCGTGGCCGGTCGCGCAGTTCCCCGCGCCTCTTTGGGGCGCTCTCCGGCCCCCCATTCTTCAAGGGGGCCGGGGTTCAGGACAACACCGTCAGCCGAGCCGGTGCATCCAGCCGTGCGCGTCCTCACTGACACCGCGCTGGATGTCGAGGAGCGCCTCGCGCAGCTTCAGCGTGACCGGGCCGGGCTCGCCGCCCGACTGCTGCCACTCGACGCCGGTGCGCTTGACCGTGCCGACGGGGGTGATGACGGCGGCGGTGCCGCAGGCGAAGACCTCGGTGAGGGTGCCGTTCTCGGAGTCGCGCTGCCACTGTTCGATGGAGATGCGGCCCTCTTCGGACTCGTGGCCGAGGTCGCGGGCGACGGTGAGAAGCGAATCGCGGGTGACGCCGGCGAGGAGCGAGCCGGTCAGCTCGGGGGTGACGATCCTGTCGCCGTACACGAAGTACAGGTTCATGCCGCCGAGTTCCTCGACCCACTTGTGCTCGACGGCGTCGAGGTAGGCGACCTGGGCGCAGCCCTTGGCGGCGGCCTCGGCCTGGGCGAGCAGGGAGGCGGCGTAGTTGCCGCCGGTCTTGGCGTCGCCCACGCCGCCGGGGACGGCGCGGACGCGGTCCTCGGAGAGCCAGATGGACACGGGCTGCACGCCGCCCGGGAAGTAGGCGCCCGCGGGAGACGCGATGACGAGGAAGAGGTACTCGTTGGCGGGCTTCACGCCCAGGCCGACCTCGGTCGCGATCATGAACGGGCGGAGGTAGAGGGACTCCTCGCCACCGTGCGCCGGGACCCAGGCCCTGTCCTGCTGGACGAGCACGTCGCACGCCTCGATGAACGTCTCGACCGGCAGCTCCGGCATGCCGAGGCGGCGGGCCGAGGACTGGAAGCGCTTGGCGTTCATGTCGGGGCGGAAGGTGGCGACGGAGCCGTCCGCCTGCCGGTACGCCTTGAGCCCCTCGAAGATCTCCTGCGCGTAGTGCAGGGTCATGTTCGCCGGGTCGAGGGAGAGCGGGCCGTACGGGACAAGCTGGCCGTCGTGCCAGCCGCGGCCCTCGGTCCACTTGATCGTCACCATGTGATCGGTGAAGTAGCGGCCGAACCCGGGGCTGGCGAGGATCGCCTCGCGCTCCGCAGCGGAGCGGGGCTGCGAAGAGGGCTTGAGCTCGATCGTGGGCGTCGTCATGAGTGGATGTCCTTCACCGGATGATGTGTTTACGAGCCGCGCTCACGCCAGTACTGCCAGTGGCCAGTGCTAGGACGTCCGAGCATTCCCTCATTCCGCGGCTCCGCGTTCGAGTATCGCAAGAGTGGAGCCGTGGACGAAAACGGTGTGAATGCGGCCCAGGGGATTGCCCAGGGATAGATGGTGACACCCGGCGAGGGCATAGGGAAAGCCGCCGGGTGCGGATGCGACCCGGCGGCTACTACGAAACGTAAGTGAGCGGCGGGGTCAGCCGGCTACTCGTACGGCGAGCGCGTCGCCGATTTCCTCGGTGGAGCGGGCGGGCTTGCCCACGCGCTCGGCGAGGTCGGTGGCGACGGCGTCCTCGATGCGGGCGGCCTCGGACTCGTAGCCGAGGTGGCGCAGCAGGAGGGCGACGGAGAGGACCGTGGCGCTGGGGTCGGCCTTGCCCTGGCCCGCGATGTCGGGTGCCGAGCCGTGCACGGGCTCGAACATCGAGGGGAACTCGCCGCTCGGGTTGATGTTGCCGGAGGCGGCGACGCCGATGCCGCCGGAGACGGCCGCGGCGAGGTCGGTGATGATGTCGCCGAAGAGGTTGTCGGTGACGATCACGTCGAAGCGGGCGGGATCCGTGACGAGGTAGATCGTCGCGGCGTCCACGTGGATGTAGTCCGTGGTGACCTCGGGGAACTCCTCGGCCACCTTGTTGAAGACGTTCGTCCAGAGGTGGCCCGCGAAGGTCAGCACGTTGTTCTTGTGGACCAGCGTCAGCTTCTTGCGCGGGCGGGCCTGGGCGCGGGCGAAGGCGTCGCGGACGACGCGCTCGACGCCGAAGGCCGTGTTCACGGAGACCTCGGTGGCGACCTCGTACGGGGTGCCCTTGCGGATGGTGCCGCCATTGCCGGTGTACGGGCCCTCGGTGCCCTCACGGACCACGACGAAGTCGATCTCCGGCTGGCCGGCGAGCGGGGTGGCCACACCCGGAAGGAGCTTCGACGGACGCAGGTTGACGTGGTGGTCGAAGAGGAAGCGGAGCTTCAGCAGGAAGCCGCGCTCCAGGACGCCGGAAGGGACCGACGGGTCGCCGATCGCGCCGAGCAGAATCGCGTCGTGCTGCTTGAGGGCCTCGGCATCGGCGTCGGTGAGGGTCTCACCGGTGGCGTGGTAGCGCTTGGCGCCGAAGTCGAACTCCTTCGTCTCCAGCTTCACATCCTGCGGGAGGACGGCAGAGAGGACTTTGAGCCCCTGGACCACGACCTCCTGGCCGATGCCGTCACCGGGAATCACTGCGAGATTGATGCTGCGAGACATGACGGCACCGTACTCCTTCGTCCCATGGGATGACACGCCGTGTCCGCCATACGGACATCGGCCTCCGTGCCGCACCGACCCGTCGACCTCCGTTCACCCGCATGTTTGGCGGGTGTTGGGGTGTGATGGGAAGTTCAGCATCATGGACCCCACCATGGACCCCGGCATGGACTCCGACGCGCACCTTCCCGACTTCGGCATTCCGCCGCGGCTCGCCCGCCGGATGAGCATGGCGGAGCAGCACGAGTACCTGCGGACGAAGCTCACGCGGCGCCGCGCGCTGGTGACCGCGGGCGCGCTGGCGGGCGGCGGGCTGCTGGCCGGCTGCGCGTCCGGCACCACGTCGGACGCCAAGAGCCCCTCGGCCACGGCCACCGGGCTGGTGCACGGTTCCGCCATCACCCCCTTCGGCCGTCATCTCGCCTTCGGCGCGGACCCGAAGACGCAGATGCGGATCTCGTGGCAGGTGCCGCTCGCGGTCAAGAAGCCGTACATCCGGGTGGGTCCGGCGCCCTGGGACCTGAGCAGGAAGATCGACGCCGAGCTCCGCGACCTGCACACACCAGGACTGACCGGCGTACGGCTCGCGCTGGACCAGTACTACCTGCACGCGGCGCTCGACGGCCTGCGCCCCGGCACGACGTACTACTACGGCGTGGGTCACGAGGGGCTCGACCCCGCGTCCAAGGAGCGCCGTTCCAAGGTCGGCTCCTTCCGTACGGCGCCTGCCACCGCCCCTGCGAAGTTCGTGTTCACCGCCTTCGGCGACCAGGGCGTCACCCCGGACGCGCTCGCCAACGACAAGCTGATCCTCGGCCGCCACCCGGCATTCCATCTGCACGCGGGTGACATCTGCTACGCGGATGTCACCGGCCACGGCGAGAAGTCGGACTCCTACGACCCGGGCGCCTGGGACCTGTTCCTCAAGCAGACCGAGTCGGTGGCGAAGTCGGTGCCGTGGATGGTGACGACCGGCAACCACGACATGGAGGCCTGGTACTCACCGAACGGCTACGGCGGACAGTCGGCCCGCTGGACGCTCCCCGGCAACGGCTTCGACGCACGGAACGCGCCGGGCGCCTACTCCTTCACCTACGGCAACGTCGGGATCGTCGCGCTGGACGCGAACGACGTCTCGTACGAGATCCCCGCCAACAAGGGCTACACCGCCGGCAGGCAGACCGCCTGGCTCGACAAGCGGCTCGGTGAACTGCGCAGGAGCGTCGACTTCGTCGTGGTCTTCTTCCACCACTGCACGTACTCGACGTCGTCCCACGCCTCCGACGGGGGCGTACGGGACGCCTGGCTGACGCTGTTCACCAAGCACCAGGTGGACCTGGTGATCAACGGGCACAACCACGTGTACGAGCGGACCGACGCCATCAAGGGCGGCAAGGTGGGCAGGCCGGTGCCGGTCGGCGCGTCGACGGATCCGACGCGGGACGGGATCGTGTACGTCACGGCGGGCGGGGCGGGCAGGAGCCTCTACAGCTTCCCCGTCGGGGTCAAGGACAGCTACGAGGGGAAGGTCGCCGACCGCGAGTCCGTGGACACCTTCCAGTGGACGAAGTCGCAGGACCAGCAGGCCGAGACCGTGGAGTGGTCGCGCGTGCGCTACACCGGCTACTCCTTCCTCTCGGTGGAGGCGGAGTCGGGTGCGGCGCCCCGGCTCAAGGTGTCGGCGCTGGCGCAGAGCGGCAAGCGCATCGACTACTTCGAGGTGCGGCGCGGGGTGTGAGTGCTCCAAGGTGCGGGGCGTGACTACTCCGGGATGCGGCGCGGGGCACAGGCCCCGCACCGCACCCCGTGCGGGCGCGGCTCCCGGTACGAGTGGCGGGCCTCAGTGGCCCGTCGTACGAGTGGCGGGCCTCAGTGGCCCGTCTCGCCGCCGTTGTCCCTGCGGTCGAGGGCACGCTGGAGGGCTGCGGCGGCGTTCTTGCGGTCGGACTCGCTCGTACGAGAGGCACTCGTACGAGACACACGACGGACTCGGCGGACGGTCGTCTCGGCCATGATGAATCGACTCCTTGCCTCCGGACGCGGGGCGGCCGGAAGTGCGGTGTGGGGTTTCGAGACGCCGGAAGAGACGGGGAGCGGTGCCGCAGGGGTTGCCTGCCAAAGGCTCCGGCTCACGACCGCCATTCGCTTGGTCGAGCGAGACGTTCGGCTCCTACAAAGCTAGGCGAGGAGCGCGCGTCTGTCTCTACAATTACTCGGACTTCCTACTATCTGAGACGGCGGATTGGATCACACCGCCCTGACCTGGGACAACGGACCGGCCGGGGTCACGCCCGCCGGAGATGCGACCCCCGCAGCTCCCTGATCAACGCACGAACGGCGACCGTCGCGGCGAGCTCCGGAGTGGTGACGTACCCGATCGAACGCATCGGGCGCTCCGGACCGAGATCAGTGATCTCGGTTGTGAGCGGTGCACTCGTGAGCGAGAGCGCGGGCATGATGGCCATTCCGAGACCACTGCTCACCATCGAGAGCACTGCTCCGTCATCCTCGGCGTGCACCGTCGCACACGGGATCCAGTCCTGCGCGGCCCACCAGGTCCGGGTGTAGGAGGAGCAGTTCTCGGTCCAGTCGACCAGCGGCAGCGAGCGCGGGTCCGGATGACCGGCCGGGTGCACCAGGGCGTACGGCTCCTCAAGGAGTACGTCGCCGATCAGCTCCGACGGTACAGGGGCGCTCGTGCCGAGCGTGGCGATCCCGAGGTCCGCCCGGCCCGCGGCCACCTCCCCCGCCGTGCCCGGCCCCACCTCCCTGACCACCCGCACGGTCGGCTCGATCCCGGGATGCCGGGCCGCCAGCCGCTCAAGCGCGGGCGGCAGCAGGTGCAGTGCCGCGCTACGGAAGGCGGCGATGCGCAGCGGCCCGGCGACGGTGTCGGCGCCGCCGGGCCCGGCGCCCGCGCCCCGCGCCTCCGCGACCAGCGTGTCCAGCATCCGCAGCACCCGCCGCGCGTGCGCCACCGCCCGCTCCCCCGCGGCCGTGGGCCGCGCCCCGCGCCGCCCGCGTTCGAACAGCACGACGCCCACCTTGCGTTCGATGCCGCGCACCGCGTGCGAGACCGCGGACTGTGTCATGCCGAGCGTGCCGGCCGCCGCCGAGAAGCCACCCTCATGGGCGATGGCCACGAGGGTCCGCAGCTCCTGCGGGGCAAGGTCTTCGCCGGTCATCAGGGGTCCCACCTGCTTCCATGAGAACGGCTCATGGAAGCGGCCGTTCCATGAGCGCAACCCTCTGCCCGATGGCCGCATTCCTCCCTACGGTTCCCTTCATGAACGACATCGCGCTGACCGTCCAGCAGACCTCCCGCCCGACCGGTTTCCCCACCCCGGAGCACTTCCGTTTCGCCGAGTCGCCCGTCCCCGAGCCCGCGCCCGGCAAAGCCCTCGTCGAGAACCTCTACTGGTCCGTCGACCCCTACCACCGCGAGATGATGGACGGCGATTTCGAGCTCGACTCCCCGCTGGAGGGCCGCACCATCGGCCGCGTGGTCGACTCCCGGGACCCGGCTCTCCCCGAGGGCGAGATCGTCTTGCACCGGCGCGGCTGGCGCACTCACTCCGTCGTCGATCCCGAGGAGACCAGACGCCTCCCGCACCACGAGGGGGTGCCGCTCTCCGCACACCTGAGCGTCCTCGGCGGCACCGGCCTGACCGCGTACGTCGGACTCACGCGGATCGCCCAACTCCGGCAAGGCGAAGACCTGTTCGTCTCCGGGGCCGCCGGCGGGGTGGGCACGGCCACCGGACGGTTCGCTCAACTGCTGGGCGCCGGACGGCTGGTGGGCAGCGCGGGAACGGCTGCGAAGGTGGCGTACCTGAAGGAACACGTCGGCTACGACGAGGCGTTCGACTATCACTCGGGACCCGTGAGCGACCTCCTCGCCAAGGCCGCCCCGGACGGCATCGACGTGTTCGTCGACAACGTCGGCGGCGACCACCTCGGCGCCGCGATCGGCGCGCTGCGCGAACGCGGCCGGGTCGTACGGGTCGGCACGATCGGCCAGTACAACAGCCCGGTCGCACCGCCCGCCCACTTCAACCACGCCGACGTCGTGGAGAGGAGCCTGCGCATCGAGGGCTTCCTGGTGCGCGACTACGTTGACGTACAAGAGGAGTTGTACGAGTTCGCCGTACCGCATCTGCGCAGCGGCCGGCTCGCGCTGGACGAGACCGTCCTCGACGGCTTCGAGCGGATCGTGGACGCGTTCCTGTCGATGCTGCGGGGCGGCAACACCGGCAAGATGATCGTGCGCGCCGCCTGACGCACCGTCAGAGCACTTCTCCGTCACGCCAGTCGAAGACCAGCTCGTGCGCGGGATCGAGGCCGGCGGCGCCAGGTCGCAGGAAGGTCGAACCCTCCTCGTCCGGCAGGCGCACGACACCGTCCGGCCCGAGGGCACAGATGCGACCGGGCCAGCGCTGCCAGCCACGGGCGACGTAGAGCGCCACCCCCTCGTCGCTCGCGGACAGCGCGCCGAGCCCGTACGCCGCGTCGACCACCCGCTCCAGCTCCGCCATCACCCGGCCCCCCAGCCCCGTACGCCGGACATCGGAGCGCACCCCCACGGCCTCCACGTACCCGACCCGCAGCGAGCGCCCCCGGTGCAGCACCCGGCGCTGGATCACCGAGCCGTGTGCGGCGAGTCCCCGCTCGTCCCGCACGAGCACATGGACGCCGCCGAGGCCGTGATCCCAGTCCTCGTCGCTGAAGTTCCCCTCGAAGGCGTCGTCCAGGAGCGTGCGAACGGCATCGAGTTCGGCGGGCGTGAGGTCCGCGGTGTGGGCGGTGCGCAGTCTGGGGGTCATGGGCTCAGTATTCCCAGCACGCATGCGGGCCGGACGGCCGCCCCGAACGGCGGCTGCCCGGCCCGGAAACTGCGCCCTTGGGCGTCAGCCCATGTGCGGGTACGCGTAGTCGGTCGGCGCGACCAACGTCTCCTTGATGGCGCGGGTCAGCGTCCAGCGCTGGAGGTTCTGCGGTGCGCCGGCCTTGTCGTTGGTGCCGGAGGCACGGCCGCCGCCGAAGGGCTGCTGGCCGACCACGGCGCCGGTCGACTTGTCGTTGATGTAGAAGTTGCCGGCCGCGTAGCGGAGCTTCTCCATCGTGTACGCCGCGGCCTCGCGGTCGTTGGCGACGACCGCGCCGGTGAGCGCGTAGTCGGAAGCCGACTCCATCTGGGTCAGCATCTCCTCGTAACTATCGTCCTCGTAGACGTACACGCCCAGGAACGGGCCGAAGTACTCCGTCTTGAAGACCTCGTTCTCGGGGTCCGAGCACTCGACGACGGTCGGGCGCACGAAGTAGCCGACGGAGTCGTCGTAGGAACCGCCCGCGACGATCGTGCAGGTCGGGTCCGCCTTGGCGCGCTCGATGGCCGCCTTGTTCTTGGCGAAGGCACGCTCGTCGATGACCGCGCCGACGAAGTTCGCCAGGTCGGTGACGTCACCCATGGTCAGATAGTCGACCTCGGCCGCGAACTCCTCCTTGAAGCCGGAGTTCCAGATGGAGGCCGGGATGTAGGCGCGGGAGGTCGCGGAGCACTTCTGGCCCTGGTACTCGAAGGCACCGCGGGTCAGCGCGGTCTTGAGCACCCCTCGGTCCGCCGACGGGTGCGCGACCAGGAAGTCCTTGCCGCCCGTCTCACCGACCAGCCGCGGATACGTGCGGTACTTCGCGATGTTCTCGCCGACCGTCTTCCACAGGTGCTGGAAGGTCTTCGTCGAGCCGGTGAAGTGGATGCCGGCGAGGTCGCGGTGGTTGAGGGCGACCTCGGAGACCGCGATGCCGTCACCGGTGACGAGGTTGATGACGCCCTTGGGGAGACCGGCCTCCTCCAGGAGCTGCATCAGCAGCACGGCGGCGTGCGTCTGGGTCGGCGACGGCTTCCAGACCACGACATTGCCCATGAGCGCGGGTGCGGTGGGCAGGTTGCCCGCGATCGCTGAGAAGTTGAACGGCGTGATCGCGTAGACGAAGCCTTCGAGCGGGCGGTGGTCGAGGCGGTTCCAGACACCCGGGGAGTTCGCCGGGGGCTGCTCGGCGAGCAGGTCACGGGCGTACTTGACGTTGAAGCGCCAGAAGTCGACCAGTTCGCAGGGACAGTCGATCTCGGCCTGCTGGGCGGTCTTGGACTGACCGAGCATGGTGGAGGCGGCGAGGGTCTCGCGCCAGGGGCCCGACAGCAGCTCGGCGGCGCGCAGGATGATCGCGGCGCGGTCGTCGAAGGACATCGCGCGCCAGGCCGGGGCGGCGGCGAGGGCGGCGTCGATCGCGTCCTGGGCGTCGGCCTGCGTGGCGCCCCGGCCGGTGCCGAGCACGGCCTTGTGGTTGTGCGGCTGGACGACCTGGAAGGCCTCGCCGCCGCCGAGGCGCTTCTCGCCGCCGATGGTCATCGGGAGGTCGATGGGGTTCTCGGCCAGCTCCCTGAGCTTGGCCTCCAGGCGGACGCGCTCGGGCGAACCGGGGGCGTAGCCGTGCACCGGCTCGTTGACGGGGGTGGGGACCTGGGTTACAGCGTCCATGTTTCCGTGACTCCTTAACTGAGCGGTGGGTCAGCCCTTGGTGAGGATCGAGCGAGCGCTGTGCTTTCCCGGGGGACACGGTGTCCCCTTGCGGCTGCGCCGCGGGCCGGACCCCCGGCCGAAAATGCGGGTGGTCGTCATCTCTCAACCCCTGGTCAGAATGCTGCGGGCGAAGAAGAGGAGGTTGGCCGGCTTCTCCGCGAGGCGCCGCATGAAGTAGCCGTACCAGTCGGTGCCGTACGCGGTGTACACGCGCATGCGGTGGCCCTCGGCGGCGAGCCGCAGGTGCTCCTCGCCGCGGATGCCGTACAGCATCTGGAACTCGTACTCGTCGAGCTTGCGCCCGGCCTTGCGGGCCAGCTCCTGGGCGATGGAGATGAGGCGCGGGTCGTGGGACCCGATCATCGGGTACCCGTCGCCCTCCATCAGGATGCGCAGGACCCGGACGTACGCCTTGTCGACCTCGGCCTTCTGCTGGTAGGCGACCTCGGCGGGCTCCTTGTAGGCGCCCTTCACGAGCCGTACCCGGCTGCCGCTCTCCGCGAGGCGGTGCGCGTCGGCCTCGGTGCGGAACAGGTAGGCCTGGATGACGCAGCCGGTCCCCGGGAAGTCCTTCCGCAGCTCCTCGTGGATGGCGAACATCGAGTCGAGGGTGGTGTGGTCCTCGGCGTCCAGCGTGACGGTGGTGCCGATGGCGGCGGCGGCCTCGACGACCGCGCGGACGTTGGCGAGGGCCAGCTCGTGCCCGCCCTCCAGCGCCTGCCCGAACATCGACAGCTTGACGGACATCTCGGCCTGGGTGCCGAGGTCCAGCGCCTTGAGGTGCTCGACGAGCTCCAGGTACGCGTCCCGGGCGGCGGACGCCTGCTCGCGCGTGGTGATGTCCTCGCCGACGACGTCGAGGGTGACCGCGAGGCCCTTCGCGCAGGCGTCCTGTACGACCGGAACGACCTGGTCGACCGACTCGCCTGCGATGAAACGGGCGACCACCTGCTTGGTGCCGGGGGCCGCCGACACGAAGCGGCGCATCCTGTCGCTGCGCGACGCGGCGAGAATCACGGGACCCAGCACGGGGCACCTCCACAACAAAGCCAGCAGGAGGCCGAATCCCGACGATTCGGGTACGGCACGGGGAACCACCGTGAAACCTAAGGATCCCTCCGATCGTCTGCCATCGACAGCTGTCACGCATCCGTGCCCTGGATCTCAGACAGATGTATGAAGCCCTCGGGGAAATGCGGGAGAATGCCCGGGTGACGGCTGAATACAGGGGTGACTACCAAGAGCTGGTCGACGAGATCTCGGCGCTCCTCGGCATGCCCGCGACCCTGGAGAACCGGGACTTCGAGCTGATCGCCTTCGCCGCGTACGACAGCGAGGGCGAACTGGACCCCTCGGCCCTCGACCCCGTGCGCGCCCGCTCGATCCTCACGCGTCGCTCCACAGCGGCGGTCCGCACCTGGTTCGAGGGCTTCGGCATCACCCGGGCCACCGCTCCGGTCCGCATTCCGATCACCCCGGAGGCGGGGGTGTACCGAGGCCGGATCTGTCTCCCCGTACGCCATCGGGGCGTCGTCCGTGGCTACGTCTGGCTGCTCGACGACGATCCGGGACCGACGGCGGACCAGCTGACCGCCGCCATGGAGGTCGCCTCCCGCATCGGCGCCCTGCTCACCGACGAGGCGCAGGCCGGCGCCGACCTCACCCGCGAACTCCGCGCCGTCCTCACCGCCGAACGCGGCTGGCAGCGCGACATGGCCGTCGCCGAACTGCGCACGGGCCTCGGCACACGCGGCGACGGCCTGCACACAGTGGTGTGCGTGGCCCCCTGGCCCTCCGCGGACCCGGACGAGGCCCCATCGGTGCGTACGGTGCCGGGGGCGACCGCGCTGTGCACGGTGCCGTGGGGTGCGACGGGGCAGAGTCTGGCGCTGCTCGTGCGTCTCCGGTCGCCCGAGGTGATGACTCCGGCGCTGACGGCGGCGGCGCGGTTCGTGCGGGAGGCCGCGGCGGACGCGGCGGCGGGCGTCGCCGGAGCCCGCAGTGGTCTGGCCGAGCTGGGAGCCGCCTGGCAGGAGGCATCGGCCGCCGCGCGTGCCGTACTGGCCGAGCCCCGCCTCGGCCCGGTCGCCGAGTGGGCGTCGATCGGACCCTTCCGGCTCCTGACGTCCCTTCCTCCGGACGCGGCCCACGATCCCGTCGTACGAACCCTGTTGGCACCCGCCCACCGCGAACTCGCCCGCACCGCAGAGGTCTTCCTCGACTGCGCGGGCCAAGCCGGGCGCACGGCGGCGGAGTTGGGAATCCACCGGCAGACGCTGTACTACCGCCTGTCCCGCGTCGAACAGCTCACCGGACTCGACCTGGACGACGGTGAGGACCGGCTGTTGCTGCACATGGCGTTGAAGGGCGCGCGGCTCTGACCGAGTTCCCTTCAGGGATCGGCGATCGGCTGAACTTCGTCCGGTCGATGCCCTGCTCCTGGCAACCGCGTCAGCGGGTGGGTCGTCCTCGTGGTTGACGAATGGGGCGGGGATGAGATTCGACGGGCTGCTGGTCGCGATGTGCGCGGGGGCCGTCGGGATCGCGCTGTGGCGGGGTGGACGGTATCTGGCTGACGGCGGCGGGCGGCGGCGGATACGGGCGCGGGCACGGGTGGTGCGGGTGTGGGACCCGCCGAAGGAGGGGGCCCGGCGGTCGTCCGGCATTCCCGCGGAGATCACCTTCGTCGCGCCGGACAGCGGGCGGGAGATGGTGCTGAGCGCCGAGGACCGGGGGCTGGACGCGGCCTGGCCCGGACGGGCGATCGAGGTGCGCTATCCGGCGGGGCGGCCGGAACGGTTCCGCGTGACGTCCGGGCCGCGCCGCCTGGACCGCGATCTGGGGGCGTCCGCCACCGCCACGTCCTTACTGCTCCTCGTACTGGTCGGCCACTTCACCGACAACGACGGCTTCCATAAGGAGCTGATCGGCTTCGGAGTGCTGTGGATGGCCGTCAGCGCGGTCGTCCTGGCGTTCAGACTGGCGGAGATCGTCCGCCGTCGGGTGCTGCTCGCCTCCCGGGCTCCCGCAACCGGTCGGATCGTCGCGGTCCTCACCTCCCGCTACGGCCCCGAGGAGTCCCCCAAGTCGGCTGTCCTCTTCACCCCGGTAGTCACCTTCACCACCCATGAGGGCCATCAGGTCACCGCTGTCTGCCCGGTCGGCAGCTCCAGTCGCTACTACTGGGCGGGTCGCGAGGTCTCCCTTCACTACGCCCGGACCGACCCCTCCGTCTTCGCGCTCGACCTCCTCGGCGACCGCCTGCTGGTGGCCGGCGGCTTGCTGCTGCTCGTCTTCTTCTTCGCCTTCGGCGCGGCCCTGACGGTCGCCGGTCTGCTGCTGACGGGCGGTGCTTGACGCGGCGCGATCTCCCCGCGTAGGGGGGATCCGACTGAGGAGGACGCCTCGTGACCGTGCAGCAGACGCGCGGCCTCCCACGTCAAGGACACGTGGCGGTCATTCCTTGGTCGAGCCGGCGAGCATCCCGGAGACCAGCGTGCGCTGGGAGAAGAGGAACAGCACCAGAACGGGCAGGATCGCGACCACGATCGCCAGGGCCAGTTCCGGGATGGTGATGTTCAGACCCGCACCGGCCACCGGGTTGAACGACGGTGTGGAGGTGAGCAGTTGGTTCAGGCCGACCTGGATCGGGAACTGCTCGCTCTTCGGCAGCACGAGGTACGGCAGGAAGAAGTTGTTCCAGTTTCCCACGAAGCTGAAGAACGCGACCAGTCCGACCACCGGCTTCGCCAGCGGCAGCGCGATGCGGGTGAACAGCTGCCATTCGTTGCAGCCGTCGATGCGCGCGGCCGACAGGAGGTCCCTGGGCAGGCTGCTGCCGAAGTAGATGTAGACCAGGTACACGCCGAACGGGTAGAAGGAGAAGGGCAGGATCACCGACCAGATGGTGCCGATCAGATGGAACTTGTTGAGCTCCAGGAAGACCGGCAGTACCAGGGTGGCCTGCGGCATGATCATCGTGACCAGGGTGATGGTCAGCAGTGCCTTGCGTCCCCGGAAGTTCGTCAGGGCCAGCGCGTAGCCGGCCGGGATACTGACGGCCAGCGTCAGGATCAGCGAACCCCCGGAGTAGATCGCCGAGTTGCGCAGCCAGGTGAGCATCGCGCCGTCCTGGAAGGCGAACAGGTGCTGCCAGGCCTCGCCGATCTGCTGGAACGACCCGAAGGAGAGCGGGTTGTCCTGCACCACCTGTCCGGCGGTCTTCGACGGAGCGAGCAGCAGCCAGATCACCGGCAGCACGAAGAACACCAGCAGCAGGGCCAGCAGGACGCCCACGATCAGGAAAGAGAGGATCCGGGAGGGCTGAAGGCGTCGGCCCGCCGCTGTCGGCGAGGTGAGAGTGGATTGCGTCATTTCTCATCCAACTTGAACAGGTTCGAGCGGGCGACCAGCAGTCCGGCGGCCACGAGTCCCAGCGCCAGCAGGAAGACGGAGATAGCGGCGGCGCCGTTGAAGTCGCCCTGCTGGAAGGCGTAGACGTAGGCCAGTTGGTTGGGCGACCAGGTCGGGCTCACCCTGCCGAGGCTGGCGGTCTGGAGCAGCTGGGGCTCGACGAACAGCTGGGTGCCGGTCGCGAACGCCATGATGGTCATGTAGACGATCCACTGCCGGATCATCGGGATCTGGATGTGCCAGGCGGTGCGCCAGGGCCCCGCGCCGTCCATCCGGGCGGCTTCCAGCACCTCGTCGGGGATGTTGTTGAGCGCCCCGTACATCACGACCATCCAGCCGCCGGCGCCGGTCCAGAAGGCGATCAGCATGAGGATCAGCGGCAGGTTGCCGGGTGTGAGCACGGCCGCGAAGCTGTGCATTCCCATGCTGTTGAGCAGCCAGGACACCGGGCTGACGTCCGGGTCCAGCATGAACAGCCAGACCAGGACACTGGCGACCCCGGCGAGGGCGCCGGGGATGTAGTAGAGGAAGCGGAAGAGCGCCGACGTACCCGGCCGCACCCGGCTGCGCAGCATCAGCGCGACCAGCACGACCAGGACGACGAGGACCACCAGCCACATCACCAGGTAGATCAGCATGTGCGTGAAGGCCGGGACGAAACGGTAGTCCTGGGCGACCTTCACGAACTGGTTGATTCCGGTGAACTGGCCCTTGTCGTTGGTGAGCGCCAGGTAGAACGAGTAGCCGGTCGGGAAGACCCCGAACGCGAGCAGCAGCACCGCGTACCCGGCGACGAAGAAGTAACCCGTGAGGCCGGGGCCCCTCCGCCGCGGCTTGGCGCCGCGGCGGAGGGGGGAGACGGCTACACGCTCGGTCTCCAGCAAGGTCATTGGTTGGTCACCTTGTATCCCTGGGCCTTCGCCTCGTTACTGATCTCCTTCTGCCAGGCCGCCAGCGTCGAGGTCAGGCTCTTGCCGGCGGTCAGGGCCGGCAGGACGACGCTGGACCAGGCGGTGGCGTCCGAGAACTTGGTGTTCGACCAGCCGGTCCACACCTCGTTCGCGGCCTCCTTGAAGGGTCCGCTCACGTCGTTGGCGAAGTAGTCACTGTTGGTCGGGTTGGCCAGCCACGCTTCGGCGGCCTTGGTGTAGGCCGGGTAGGTGGGCGCGGCGGCCTGGTTCTCGTCGGAGGTGGTCAGCCAGGTGACCAGGTCCGTGGACGCCTTGAGGTTGCCGCTGTGCGAGGACACCATCCACACGCCGCCGCCGACATTGCCGGTCGCGGCCGTGGTCTCGCCTTCCCACTTCAGCGGAGCCGCCGCGGCGATCTGCTTGGCCGGGGTCTCGAAAGCGGTCTTGAACAGGTACTGGCCGTACCAGGACGGTCCGTACGCCATCAGGACCTTGCTGCCACTGTCCTTCGCGAAGCCCTGGCTGAAGAAGCCCTTGGTCGTGACGGCCTTCGCGTCGATCAGCCCGTCGAGCAGGCTCGCCATCTTGGTGCAGTTCGGGTCCTGGAGGTCGGTGCGCAGGGTGTCCGGCTTCGTCAGCTCGAACGCCGGGCACTGGCCGGACCAGAAGTACGACTCATGGGAGTTGGTGTCGCCGACCGAGCCGATGAGGTAGCCCGGGTGGTCCTTGGCGACCTGCTTGCCGAGGGCCTCGTACTGCTCCCAGGTGGTGGGGACGTCGTATCCCCACTTGTTCATGAGGTCCTGGTTGTACCAGAGGACGACCTGCGCGATGTCGTTGCGCAGGCAGTAGGTGTGGTCGTTGAACTGGCAGGGCGAGAGGGAGCCCTTGGCGAAGCCGTCCAGCGTGGTCTGCGGGACGAGGTCGCTGTCCAGGGGCGCGGCGAACGGCTGCGCGTCGGCCGTCGTGGGCTCGGAGGCCCAGGTCACGTCGGTGGGTGAGCCGAACACCACGTCCGGCCAGCCGCTGCCGGTCCGGTCGAAGAGCTGCACCTTCGACTGGAGATACGTGGAGCCGTCGGCGCCGCCGTCGTACGTGACGATGTCCATCTTCACGTCCGGGTGCGCCTTCTGGTACGCCTCCACCGACGGCAGCCGGGTCGAGTCGGCCCACACCGTGATCTGCGAGCCCTCCTTCTGGGTGGCCGGCTTGAAGGCCGAGGCCGACGAAGGGGTGGACCCGGTGGACGTGTCGGCGCTGGCGCAGCCGGTCAGGACGGCC
Organism: Streptomyces sp. NPDC093544; assembly: GCF_040683495.1. Classification (NCBI taxonomy): domain Bacteria; kingdom Bacillati; phylum Actinomycetota; class Actinomycetes; order Kitasatosporales; family Streptomycetaceae; genus Streptomyces; species Streptomyces sp. NPDC093544. The sequence goes on from NZ_JBFBEA010000003.1 coordinate 271,909, forward strand.
GCGGTGGCCAGGGAGAGCACGGCGGCGGCGGTGCGCAGCACGGTGCGGCGTCGGCCGACTGTCGACGAGCCGACTACCGAAGGGACGGCTGTCGAAGAGCCGACTCTCGGAGATCCGGAAGACCTCATTGTCTTGCCTTTCTGGTTTCTTGCGTGGGTCAGGTAACGCGCCTCATGGGGGGCGCCGGGTGCGGTGGCGGTCTTACGGACCGCCACCTCCCGGTCAGCGCGGCTGCTCGACGAAGGGCAGTAGTTCGCTGCCGTAGCCGAAGTCGAGCGGGAGGGCTATGCCGGGCCCCGTGGGGGCGTGCACCAGGCCCTGATCATCCACATGGCGCTCGCGGACGACTGTCGTCGCGGTCACCAGGGACTCGTAATAGGTGGTGTTGGAGATGGCCATGCACAGGTGGTGGTTCGGGATGTCCGAACCGTGCACCTCGGCCCGCAGCCGGTAGGCGTCGGCGAGGTGCGCGGTGCGCATGGCACCGGTGATACCGCCCCGGAGGGTGGTACCGGCCCGTACGCCGAAGGTGGCGGCACCGGCCTTGATGAAGTCCGCGGAGTTCATATGCGCTCCGTCGGAGGTCTCGGCGACCAGCAGCGGTACGTCCACGGCCGCCGCCAGCGCCTGGTACGCGGAGATGCTGAACTCGCGCATCGGCTCCTCGTACCAGAGGTAGTCGGCTTCCGAGAGCGCCCGCCCCAGGCGGATCGCGTCGGGCAGGTCGAATCCGGCCGACCCGTCGTACATGAGGGGGATCGAAGGACCGACGTGGTCGCGCAGCGCCAGGCACAGCTCGGCGTCACGGCGGGCGTCGCCCCAGGCGTGCAGTTTGATGCCGACGTAACCCAGTTCCAGGCACTGGTCCGCCACGTCGAGGAACTCCGCGATGCTGGCGAACGTCGAGGTGGAGGCGTACGCGGGGATCGCCTCCCGGAAGCCGCCGAGCAGTTGCCAGACCGGCTGACCGTAGTACCGGCCGGCCAGGTCCCACAGAGCGGTGTCGATGAGGCCCAGGGTGGGGAGCGGGAGTTCGTGGATACGGTCCAGCTCCCACACCCGGTGCCACAGCCACTCCCGCTGGAACGGGTCGGCTCCGACCAGTTCGTCGCGGAAGACCAGATCGACCAGGTCCCGCAGGGTGTTGAAGGCGCCGGGTCGTTGGAACACGGCCACCCCCTCGGCTCCCTCGTCGGTGCCGATGTGCAGGACCGCGCCGTCGCCCACCGGAGCGCTTCCGCTCAGTCCGTCCCGCCATTTGAATGGAGGGCTGGCCGCCGGAACGTCGATCCGGTGTACTTCGACATGGGTGATCTTCATCGTGGCTTTCGTTTTCTGTGGGACCGTGCCAGGCCCGGGGAGGACGCGTGCGGTCAGAACTCGCCGAACGCCTGGATCTCGTAGATGGAGCCGCCGTTACCGCTGGATCCGGTGACGGTCAGCCGCAGGTAGCGGGCGGTGACGGGCTGGTCGGGGAGCGAGTAGTTGGTCGCCGAGACGGTGTTCTCGGAGGTGTGGTCGTCGAGCGTCGACCACGTGGTGCCGTCGGTCGAGTACTCCAGGCGGTACTTGTAGCCACGGGGCAACTCGAAGGTGGTCACCACGCCGGAGACGCTGGTGTCCTTGCCCAGGTCCACCTGGATCCAGGACGGGTCGGGCAGGCCGAGACCCTGCGCCCAGCGGGTGGACAGGTCGCCGTCCACCGCCTTCGCGGGGAAGTTCTGCTCCGAGTCCGACGAAGCGGTGACCGCCTTGTTCAGCGCCAGATTGTTTGCGGCCGGAGTGGTGAAGACGGCCGCCTCACTGGGCTCCGAGGCGTTGAGTACGGCGTCACGGGCCACCACGGTGAAGGAGTACTCCTTCTCCGCGGTCAGGCCGGAGACCCGCAGGCCGGTGTCACCGGTGACGGCGATCCGCTGGCCGTCCTGGTAGACGACATAGCTGGTCACGCCGGTGTCATCGGTCGCGGTCGGCCAGTTGAGGTCCACCACGGTGGGCAGCACCGGCGTGACGTCGGGCTGTCCGGGGGCGGCGGGGGCCGTGTGGTCCGAGCTGGACGCGGGCGTGCCGTAGACCTGGAAGTCGTAGACGCTGCCGCCGTTACCGCTGGTCCCGGTGACCGTCAGCCGCACGAAGCGACCGGTGACCGGCTCGTTGGTGTGGGAGTAGTTGGTCGACGCCGTGGTGTTCGCGGAGGTGTGGTCCTCCAGCGTCTTCCAGTTGACCTCGTCCGAGGAGACCTCGATGCGGTACTTGTAGCCGCTGGCCTTCTCGAAGGTGGTGATCGCGCCGTTCACGTTGTACTGGGCGCCCAGGTCCACCTGGATCCAGGACGGGTCGGGCAGGCCGAGACCCTGCGCCCAGCGGGTGGACAGGTCGCCGTCCACCGCCTTCGCGGGGAAGTTCTGCTCCGAGTCCGACGAAGCGGTGACCGGCTTCTTCAGCGCCAGGTCGCTGCCGGAGGGCATGGTGACAGTCAGTTCCGTGCTCGTCGCGGACTCGTTGCCGGCCGCGTCACGGGCGGTGATCTTGAACTTGTAGGTCTGTCCCGCGGTCAGGCCGGAGAGCCGCACCGTGGTCTTGCCGGTGGCGCTGACGAGCTTGCCGTCGCGGTAGACGGAGTAGCCCGTGACGCCCGTGTTGTCGGTGGAGGCCGTCCAGCTGAGGTCCGCAACCGTCGGGAAGTCGGTCGTCGCGGCCGGGGTGCCGGGGGCGGTGGGCGCCTTGGTGTCGGTGACGGCCGGGTCCGGGTCGAGGTGACGGTAGGCCGGCTGGAGACCGGCGTTGTTCACGATCGAGGCCGGGAGCTGGGCGCAGGAGTCGACGGTGACATTGCCGCTGATGTTGCTGTTCGTGCTGTTGAACTGGGCGCTGTAGTTGGGCTGGGTGGTGAAGTTGCCGGTGGCGTTGATGTCGATGCCGTGGTTCAACAACAGCCACTGGTACGACACGTCACAGAAGGCGTTGCCCGTGTTCTGCCAGTAGCGGCTGCCCTCGTCGTGGTAGACGGCACCGTAGGCGTGCGTCGGAACGCCGTGGATGTAGTTGCCGGACACCGTGCCGCCGGGGTTGGCGCTGAGGGTGTAGATGGCGCCACCGTCGGCCTGCGACTTCATGATGTCGTAGATCTCGTTGTCGGTGACGATGTTGTCCCGGCTGGTCGTCGGGGTGTCCCAGACCGGTACGCCCAGGTTGTCGTCCGGGTAGTTGGTGTCGCCGCCCGCGTCGGTCAGGCCCCAGCCCCAGCCCACGGAGATTCCGCTGTAGGGCAGGTCGTAGACCTTGTTGTGGGTGATCACCGTGTGGTCGGTGTAGCCGGCCAGGATGCCGAGGGAGCCGTTGTACTGGTCGGCGACCTTGGTGACGACGTTGTTGTCCACCAGGGTGTTCTTGGTGATGTCCCGCGAGTCGTCGGGGTGGGCGTCGATCACCTCGACGCCGCCGATCTGGATGCCGGTGGCGGCGATCTGGCGGAAGACGTTGCCGGTGATGTCGGTGCCCTGGGTGCCGGTGTTCAGGTTCAGGCCGACGGCGCCGAGGTGGGTGAAGGTGTTGCCCTCGAAGCTGACGTCGTGGCCGTAGCTCACGTTGACGGCTCCGGGCGTCTTCTGCCACTTCAGACGGGTGGAGTTGAAGTCGGGGTTGCCCTCACCGACCATCCGGAAGCCCGCCTGGCCCTCGATCAGGCCGTCGGAGGAACTGGGGGCGAGCCAGGTGGAGTAGGAGAAGGTGATGCCCTCGAAGGACACGTTCTTGACGGGCTTGGCCCTGGTGCCGTTCAGGTCGACCAGGTCCTGGACGACCGGCACCGTGACGGCCGCCGTCTTCAGGTTCTGGCCGTCCTTGGGCATGTAGTAGATCTCGTCCTGGCTCTGGTCCAGGTACCACTCACCCGGGGTGTCCAGCAGCTCGCGGGCGTTCTCCAGCCAGGTGGGGGTCTGGATCTCCTGGCCTTGCTGAAGGTTGGCGTTGTGCCAGCAGGGCTGCTCCATCGTCATCGCGTTGCCGGAGATCGACTCCACACCGCAGCGCTGCAGCTTCCAGCCCCAGCTGCTCACGACCTCCAGGTCCTTGGGCTGCTTGTAGGCGCTGATGGCGCTGTCGGTGAACGTGTAGCCGGTGGACGTCTTGCTGAAGCCGGAGGGGTCCTTCGTGCTGCGCGCCCGGGTCTCCAGCTCGCCGTTCACATACAGCTGGCGGGTGTCGAGGTCGCCCACCTTGGCCTTGTAGACCTTGCCCGTCGAGTCGGCCGGGGTCCAGCCGGTGATCTGCTTGCCTCCGCTGATCACGGGCTTGGCGCCGGGGGCGGCCTCGTAGATGATCCGGGAGCCGTCCTTGCCCGAGTCCTGGGCGGTGAGGCTGAAGGTGCGGCTCAGTTGGTACGTGCCGGACTTCAGCAGCACATGGACGTCGCCGCTGACCTTCTTCTTGGCCTCACGCACATAGTCCCGCGCGTATTCCAGCGTCTTGAACGGATGCGCGGAGGTGCCGGTGCCGGAGTTCTTGCCGGTCGGCGAGACATAGACGTTCAGGCCCTTCGAAGGGGCTGCCTGGGCCGACCCGGCGGCCAGCGGCGCCGTGATCGTGGCCAGGGACAGGGCGGCTACCAGCACTCTTCGGAGCGGCACAATTATTCTTCCGCGGGCAGCCGGTGAAGGCTGCCCGGGCAGTGCAGACGGTGCAGACACGGAAATCCAATCGCCTGAATGACATGACATCTGGGGGCCCGGTCGTCCTCCGGGTTCCTCCGGCGTTGGCGGCTCGCGAGGGCTCATCGCCTGGTTCACGAGCCGTGACGGCGTGATGCGGCCTTACGACGCGGACGCGTCCGGCGACCGCGGTTCGTCCGCGGTACCGGTACTCCTCGACGGCTGCACCGGCGTGCCGGAAGCGCCTCGACTGTCCAGGTTGAACAGCCGGTCGCGGATCTTTCTTTCGAACTGGCTCTGCGTGGTGGCGATGTGCGCCACCATCAGCTCCGCCGCGAGATCGGCCTCCCCCGCGGCGACCGCCTCAGTTATGGCGAGGTGCTGTCCTGCTGCCACTTCCAGCGACCCTGGTGCGTCACCGTGGAACAGCAGGACGTCGGACTGTGAGGCGAGGCGCCGTACGCCGGCGACGCTCGATCTCAGGAACACGTTGTGCGCGGCGGCGCCCACCGCGTCGTGGAACGCGGTGTCGGCCTCGGCGAAGGCGTAGCCGTCGGCGGCCTTGCCCGCCACCATCGACTGCTCGGCGCACTCCCGGATGGTCCGGACCTCGATCGGCGTGGCGAGGGAGGCGGCACGGCGCGCCGTCTCCGACTCGATCACCGTCCGGTAGTCCAGGAGCATCAGGACGTCTTCCATGCTCGTCGGCCGGAAGTGCGAGAGCTGGTCGTCCACCAGCCCGCCGCCCGAGTCGGCGACGAAGATTCCCGCGCCACGCCGCACACTCAGCCGGCCGATGGCGGCCAGGACCTTCACCGCCTCGCGGGTGACATTGCGGGTGGCACCCAGGATCTGTGCCAGGCCCTGTTCGGTGGGCAGCCGGTCCCCCGAGCGAAGGTTCTGCTCGGCGATGTAGTTCAGCAGCTGCTCGGCGACCAGTTCGTAACCGGGCCGGTAACGGCCTGACGAATCGTCATTCCCTTCGCCAGGCAACTGCGTTGGAACTCCCACTGCGTTGTCCCCCTCATGCAAGGCCGGATCACTGCTCTGATTAATCAGGTTCATCGGTGGGGGCAACTATGACATCGGTGTTACGTGTTGAGAAGAGCGAGGAAGAAGTTCGTTCAATCGTCCTAAACAAAGCGGACTTAACGCATCAATTGCCGCATCTCTTTGGAACTATTGCGTAACAAGGGATCAGATCCTTATGGTCCTGGATGCCAGATGAAGCAGATCCTTCCTTGCTGGGATCGCTCTTTAAAGACAGCACGAGAGGTCGCGATGAGATTGGGCGCTTTCCACGGACTCGGTGCCCTGGTCACCGGCGGTGCCTCCGGTATCGGGCTGGCCACCGCCCGCCTGCTCGCCGCCGAGGGCGCGCGGGTGGCCGTACTCGACCTGACCGAGGCGGCACCCCGCTTCGCCGCCCACGTCCGGGCCGACATCGGCGACGACGCGTCGGTCGTGGCCGCCGTCGAGGAGGCCGTTTCGGTCCTCGGCGGTCTGGACGTGCTGGTCAACAACGCCGGGATCGGCGCGCAGGGCGGCATCGAGGACAACACCGACGACGAGTGGCACCGCGTGCTGAACATCAACGTCCTCGGGCTGGTGCGGGTCACCCGGGCCGCGCTGCCCGCGCTGCGCACCTCAGCCCACGCGGCGATCGTCAACGTCAGCTCGATCGCGGCGACGGCCGGCCTGCCCCAGCGGGCCCTGTACACGGCGAGCAAGGGCGCGGTGCTCTCGCTGACCCGGGCGATGGCCGCCGACCTGCTGCCGGAGGGCATCCGGGTCAACGCCGTCAACCCCGGCACCGCCGACACACCCTGGGTCAACCGCCTGCTGGACCGGGCGGACGACCCGGCGGCGGAACACGCGGCGCTCGCGGCCAGGCAGCCGCACGGCCGCCTGGTCAGCGCCGACGAAGTCGCCGCCGCGGTGGCCTACTTGGCCTCCCCGGCAGCGGCCTCCACCACGGGCACCTCGCTGGCCGTGGACGGCGGTATGGACGGACTGCGGCTTCGGCCGCGTAAGGAGGACTGATCGCCATGCAGCGCTTCGCCGCCGTGGTCCGGCTGCGGCCCGAGAAGGAGTCGGAGTACCGCGCCCTGCACGCCGCCGCGTGGCCGGCCGTACTCGCGGCCATCAAAGAGGCCAACATCGGCAACTACTCCATCTTCCTGCGGGACGGCCTGCTGTTCAGCTACCTGGAGTACACGGGGACCGACTACGCCGCCGACACCGCACTGATCGCCGCCGACCCGGTCACCCGCGAGTGGTGGACGTTCACCGACCCGTGCCAACAGCCGCTGGACAGCGCGGCCGAGGGGCAGTTGTGGGCCCCCGCCGAGGAGATCTTCCACCTCGACTGAGGGCCTCGGCCCACGTCACCTCCGTCCGTCCACCGACCCAAGGAACCGAACGGTGCGCATCGACGCCCATCACCACCTGTGGGACCTCGCGGTACGCGACCAGCCCTGGACCCGCGACCTGCTCACCCTGCGCCGGACCTTCACCGCCGCAGACCTGCGCCCGGCGCTCGACCGGAACGCCATCGACGCCACCGTCGTCGTACAGACCATCGCCGTACCGGAGGAGACACCGGAACTCCTCGCCCTGGCCTCGCAGGACCCGCACGTCCGGGCGGTCGTCGGCTGGACGAGCCTCACCGACCCGGGGATCGCCGACCGTCTCGCGGAACTGCGCGAGGGGCCCGGCGGCCCGGCGCTCGTCGGCATCCGGTACGGCATCCAGGACGAGGCCGACCCGGACTGGGCGGCGCGTCCCGAGGTCCGTCGCGGCATCGAGGCGGTCGGCGCCGCGGGCCTGGTGTACGACCTGCTCGTACGCCCGGACCAACTCGCCGCGGCCGTCCGGACCGTACGCGAACTGCCGGACGTCCGCTTCGTCCTGGACCACGCCGGCAACCCGGTCGTCGCCGCGGACACCCTGGAGCCGTGGAGCGCCCTGCTGACCGAGCTGGCCGACTGCCCCAATGTGGCCGTGAAACTGTCGGGCCTGGTCACCCGTACCGGCCCCGACCCCGCCCGCGATCTGCGCCCGTACGCGGACGTCCTGCTCGACACCATCGGCCCCGACCACCTGATGTACGGCTCGGACTGGCCGGTCTGCCTGCTCGCGGCCGGCTACGACGACGTCCTGGCCGTCGCCGAGACACTCACTGACCAACTGAGCTCAGCCGAGCGGGAGTCGGTCTTCGGCACGACGGCGGCGCGCTGGTACGGAATCGAGACCGCGGCCGGTACCGGAACCGCGACCGGGGCCACCGCATGACGGCCGCCGGCCGACTCGGTCGCAGGAGTGTCCGCATCAGCCCGCTGGGTTTCGGCGCCGCCCCCATCGGCAACCTCTACACCCCACTCGACGAGAACCAGGCCCTGGCCGCGGTCGACGCCGCCTGGGACGCCGGTGTGCGCTACTACGACACCGCCCCGCACTACGGCCTCGGCCTCTCCGAACGACGGCTCGGCGCGGCTCTCGCTCACCGACCGCGCACGGAGTTCACGGTCTCCACCAAGGTCGGCCGCCTCCTGGAACCGCACCCCGCGCCCACCGGGTCCGACCTGACCGCCGGGGGCTTCGCCGTACCGGACACGCTGATCCGCCGCCCCGACTACTCGCGCGACGGCGTGCTGCGAAGCCTGGAGGGCAGCCTGAGCCGGCTCGGCCTCGACCGGGTGGACATCGTGTACGTCCACGACCCCGACGACCACTTGGACGCCGCCCTCGGCCAGGCGCTGCCCGCCTTGTCCGCCCTGCGCGACCAAGGCGTCATCGGCGCGGTCGGCGTCGGCATGAACGCGGTCGCCCCGCTGCTGCGGGTCGTCGCCGAGGCGGACGTGGACGCCGTGATGGTGGCCGGCCGGTGGACGCTGGTCGACCGCACCGCCCGCCCGCTGCTGGACGCGTGCGCGGAGCGCGGGGTCTCGGTGGTCGCCGCGGCGCCGTTCAACTCCGGCCTGCTCAGCCGCCCCAGCCCGCCCGACGACGCCTTCTTCGACTACGGCCCCGCCCCGGAGGCGATACTGCGCCGCGCCCGGCGCCTCGCCCAGGTCTGCGCCCGCCACGACACGGTCCTCCCGCACGCCGCGGTCCGCTTCCCGCTCCGCGACCCCGTCGTGGCCGGTGTGGTGGCGGGATTCCGTTCCGCCGCGGAGGTCGTGTCGGCCGCACGGTGGGCGGGCGACGACCTGACGGCCGCCGCGTGGTCGGAACTCGACGCGGTCGCCGAAGAGGAGCTGTTCCCGGCCTGAGCAGGTCCGGCGAAGTCCGCTGCGGTTCGCCGACGCCCTCGATGGGCGCGGGGCTGTGACATCTTGCGGCTCCGCCGCGATGGGGGTCCCCCGCTCGGGCGAAGCCGAAAGTGGGAGCGACCAATCACGAGGGTGCCGCAGACGATCGGCGGCACAACGCGGCACTTCCGGCGGAGCGTCCAGGCCCTGTCGGGTCGGCCGTCACATCTCCAGGGTCGTGCCCATCCCGTGGGCGCGGGCGACCTCGTGGACCACCGCCGCCGCGGCGACGTCCAGCGCGGCGTGGCCCGTCGACTTGAACACCGTCAGCTCGTTCGGTTCGCGACGGCCGGGACTGCGGCCGTCGAGAACCGAACCGAGCAGGGTGATCCGGTGCGGCGGGATTCCCTGGAGTTCATGGGCGCCGGCCGGCGGCGCCGAGGACGCGGCACCCGGCCATTCGGCGAACAGGGATCCGGCGCGGACCGTGCGGGGGTCGAGTTCGGGTCCGTGCGAACCGCCGACGGAACTGATGTGGGCGCCCTCGGCCGGCCACGACGGGTCGAGCACCGGTTCGCGGGTGCCGGTGCAGCAGAACACCACGTCGGCTCCCCGCGCCGCCGCCTCGACGGAGCCCGCTGAGGCGTTCGGATGCAGATCCGCGAGCTGCCGGGCACGCCCGGGATCGCGCCCACCCACCACGACAGGCGTGCCGGGGTCGAGCGTCGCGAGCAGCTCGACCTGGGCTCGGGCCTGAACTCCGGTGCCCAGTACGGCGATCCGGGCGGGCCGGGGGCGGGCCAGCGCGCGCATGCCGATCGTGGCAACGGCGGCGGTGCGCACGGCGGTGAGCGGTTCGGCGTCCATGAGCGCGAGCGGGCGGCCGTCGTGTTCGTCGAACAGCGCCACGACACCGCGGTGTGCGCTGCCGCCGGACCGGCCGGGCACGGCGAAGACCGACACCAGCTTGGCGGCCAGGCCGAGGCCGGGAACGTAACCCGGCATCGCGCCGAGGAGTCCGGCGGGCGCCCGCGCGGCGATCCGGGGAGGGGCCGACGCCTCACCCCGGCTGATCGAGACCAGCGCCCGCGTGACCGCCGCGAGTACCCTCCCCGGGTCCAGCGCGGCCCGGGTCTGCGAGCGGTCGAGGACCAGTACGCCGCCGGTCACGCGGAGTCCGCCCGTGCCGGGGTGGCCGACAGACTCGTCAGCGCGTCCTGCAACGCGTCCGTTGCGTCGCGCAACTGCCGCTTCAGATCGCCCAGTTGAGGTTCGTCGAACTCGGCGTCGAGTCCGACCAGGGTGAGCGCGCAGACCGGCCACCCCTTCGCGGAGAGCACGGCGCGGCTCACGGAGGCGACGAGCTGCTCGGCCCGCCCGCGCTCGAAGGCGTAACCGGTCCGCTCGGCCCGCTCGATGTCCGCCAGCAGGCCGCCGGGACCGGCGAGCGGATGACCGGCCTCCTCGGCCGGGCGCAGATAGGGGCGCCGGGTGTCCTCGTCGAGCTGGGCGACCAGGGCCACCGGACCGGCGAACCTGTGCACGGGCAGCATCTCGTCCCGCAGGTGATTGATCATCTCAAGCCGCCGCGGACGTACGACATCGATCACCCGCGAGCGGTCGGCTTCCAGCACCTGGAGGTTGACCATCATGTCCGTGCGCTCCGAGAGGGCCTCCAGCACCGGACGGCCCACCGCGACCAGGGAGTTGCGCGCCGCCGAGTGCGACAGCTGGAGCGCGGCGGCGCCGAGGAGGTAGTGGTCGTCGGTGCGCAGCACCCAGCCGCGGCGGACCAGGTCGAGCAGGACGCGGTACGCGGTCGCGCGGTGCAGGCCGACCTCGTCCGCGAGTTCACTGAGCCGCTGTGGGCGGTCGGACCGGGCGAGGGCCTCGATCAGATCCAGTGCCTTGTCGACAGCGGAGCTCGACGACTTCGGCATGCGCGGCTCCCTCTTCCCGTACCCCGGTACCCCGGTGCTACATTTCCCACGTTACCAATGACGATACAGATGTTACATCTACTGTAACAACCTCGCCTGCGCCCCCATCACTGAGGGGCCGATTCGATGGGTCATTTCGATGGGTCATGAGATTCCCGGCACGCCGACTCCCTTCGCCGCGCCCACAGCGGGCTCGGTCGTGGTCTACCGAGGCGCGACGCTGATCGACGGAACGGGCGGCCCGGCACGGCAGGCGACGACGATCGTCACCGACGGCACCATGATCCGTGCGGTCGTTCCCGACGCCGAGATCACCGACGAGATCGCCGATGCCGCCGCGCCGGTCGTCGACCTCGCGGGCCGCTTCGTCATCCCCGGCCTCATCGACTCGCACCAGCACATCGCGACACCGCCCGACCGCGCCACCGCCGAGGCCGCGCTGCGCCGACAGGTCTACGGCGGTGTCACGGCGATCCGGGACATGGCCGACGACCTCCGTCAGGTGGCCGAACTCGCCCGCGCCGCGCTGGTCGGCGAGATCCCCGGTCCGGACATCCGCTACGCCGCGCTCATGGCCGGCCCGAGCTTCTTCGACGACCCGCGCACCCACGAGGCGGCACAGGGCGCCACGCCCGGCGCCGTGCCGTGGATGCAGGCGATCACCGACGAGACCGACCTGCCCCTGGCGGTGGCCATGGCCCGCGGCACCGGCGCACACGCGGTCAAGATCTACGCCGACCTGCCCGCCGGGACGGTCGCCGCGCTCACGGCCGAGGCTCACCGGCAGGGACTCGCCGCCTGGGCGCACGGCACGGTCTATCCCGCGAGCCCTGGTGAAGTCGTCGCCGCCGGCGTCGACTCGGTCTCGCACGCCACCGCGCTCGCCCAGGAGGGCACCAAGCAGCCCTTGACCACGTACAAGGACAAGCCGCCGATCGAGTACGACCGGTTCACCGACGGCGAAGACCCGCACCTCCAGGCCCTGTTCGAGCGCATGCTGCGGCAGGGCACGATTCTCGACGCGACCGCCGGCCTGTGGACGCACTACTTCGCGCCCGAGGAGACGGACGCCGATTCCCTGGCACTCGCCCGGGCCAACTCCCGCCTGGCGGCCACGATCACGGCCCACGCCTACCGTGCCGGCGTCCCCATCTCCGCGGGCACCGACTACGAGACCGATCCCGACCGCCCCTTCCCCGCACTGCACGACGAAATGGCCTTCCTTGCACGGGAGTGCGGCATCCCCGCGGCGCAGGTCATCCGCTCGGCCACCCTGGTCGGCGCGATGAGCATGGGCGCACAGGACGTCATGGGAACGGTCGCGGCGGACAAGCTCGCCAACTTCGCCGTCCTGTCGGCGAATCCGCTCGACGACATGACTCATCTCGGCAGTATCGAGTTCGTCGTCAAACGCGGTCACCGCTACGACCGGAGCGACTACCACCAGCCGCCCGACGCCGATCAGGGGACAGGCACCCCGAAGGGACACGACGGCCGATGACCAGTGCGACTCCCACCCACGACTACATGATCGTCAACGCGCTGGGCGTACTCGACAACCCCAACGCGCCCCATTCCGCCGCGGCGGCCGGCAAGCTCAGCCAGACCAGCGAGGACCTCACCGTCGACGCGCGCACACTGGCCGAGGCCCGCGCCTCCGGACTGACCGCGGTGAACATCACGCTCGGCTATGTGATGGGCGAGATGGAGCCCTACGAGCACACGCTGCACGAGATAGCGGTCTGGGACACGATCCTGCGGGACAACGCGGCCGACCTCGTCAAGGTGCGCAGCGCGGCCGACCTCCGCCAGGCCCGGCGGGACGGCCGGATCGGCGTCATCTACGGCTTCCAGAACGCCGTCGCGATCGGCGACGACATCACCCGCGTCGACACCTTCGACCAACTCGGCGTACGTGTGGTCCAGTTGACGTACAACCAGGCGAACGCACTCGGCGACGGCTCGATGGAGCCGCGCAACCGCGGCCTGACGCACTTCGGCCGCGAGGTGGTCGAGCGCCTGAACGACCGCCACCTCATGGTCGACCTCTCCCACAGCGGTGAGCGGACCTGCCTGGAGGCCGCCCGGATCTCCCGGCAGCCGGTGTCCGTCAACCACACCGGTTGCCGCGCGCTCACCGACCTCCCGCGCAACAAGACGGACGAGGAACTGCGCCTGGTCGCCTCGCGCGGCGGGTTCGTCGGCATCTACTTCATGCCGTTCCTCAACCCGTCGGGGCACGCCCGCGCCGCCGACGTCGTCGAGCACATCGACCACGCGGTCAGCGTCTGCGGCGAGGACCACGTCGGCATCGGCACCGACGGTCCGGTCACCGCCGCCGACGACCTGGACGCCTACCGGGCCGACCTCGCCGAGCAGATCGCCCGGCGCCGCGAGGCCGGAGTGAGCGCGACGGGCGAGGGCGACGACGCCTATCCGTTCGTCGTCGACCTGCGCGGTGTCGACCAGTTCCGCGAGCTGATCCGGCTGCTGGAGCAGCGCGGCTACCGCTCGGAACGGATCGAGAAGATCCTCGGCAAGAACTTCACGGACTACGCGGAGCGCATCTGGACCTCGTGATCCAGAGGTCCGCGGCGGGCGGTGCACCGGCATCGCCCGCGCGCCCGTTTCCGGACCCCGCCAGGTCACTTCGCGCACCGCACGATCGAGAAGCGGGACGGCGGCCCGCTCAGCCCGCGGACTTCTCCGACGCCTCGATGACGCGACGCAGCCCCTTGGTGAGCCGCTCGGCGTCGGTGGCCGTCTCGGGGTCGAAGGTCCACTGCGCGATGAGCCCCATCATCAGGGTCGTATAGAACTGCCCGACCGTGTCGACCTCCTCCTCCGTGACGTCCTCCTCCCGGCCGCCCATGAACAGCGGGACGAACCCCCGCGACCCCTCACGCTGGGCGCGCGCCAAGTGGTCGCGAACTTCGGGCAGTTGGTCCCCCATGGCCACGATCTCCATGCTCAGCCGCCACATCGAGTGGGGCTCACGCATGGTGCGGATGATGTTCGACCAGACCTCCTGAAACCGCTCCAGGGAGCCCGGCGCGGCGCCGCTGCTGACGCCCTCACCAGGGTCGAAGGCGTCGGACAGACCCTCCACCAGGGAGACGTACGCCTCTGCGAGGAGCTTGTCCTTCGACCCGTAGTGGTAGCCGATCGAGGCGAGGTTCGTCCCCGACTCCTTCACGATGTCGCGCGCGGTCGTGCGCACGAACCCCTTCTCCAGCAGGCAGCGCTTGGCGCCTTCGAGCAGATCCTCACGGTGTCCCATGCGAGCCAGCGTACCCCCGATCCAGACAACCGTACCAGACAATCGTCTTACACGTCCGTACTAGACAAGCGTTTAAGACGCTCGTACAGTCCCTGGCATGACGAACCCGAAGTGCACGACGAACACGTCAGGCACCCCCTCCGCCCGTGCCGGCCGTCGCGAATGGACCGCCCTCGGCGTGCTGATGCTGCCGCTGCTCCTGGTCTCGATGGACGTCTCGGTCCTCTACTTCGCGATCCCCTCGATCAGCGCGGACCTGGAGCCGAGCGGCACCCAGCAACTGTGGATCTTCGACATCTACGCGTTCGTGCTGGCCGGCCTGCTGATGACGATGGGCTCGCTCGGCGACCGCATCGGCAGCCGCAAGCTCCTCCTGTTCGGCGCCGCCGCCTTCGGCACGGCCTCGCTCGTGGCCGCGTACGCCAACAGTGCCGAGACCCTGATCGCGGCCCGCGCGGTCCTCGGCATCGGCGGCGCGACGCTGATGCCGTCGACGATGGCGCTGACCCGCACGATGTTCACGGACCCCGGCCAGCGCGCCAAGGCGGTCGGCCTGTGGTCCGGCGTCATGACCGGCGGTATCGCGCTGGGCTCGGTGATGAGCGGTGTCCTCGTCGAGTACTTCTGGTGGGGCTCGGTCTTCCTGGTCAACCTCCCCGCGATGGCGCTGCTGCTGGTCCTCGGCCCGATCCTGCTCCCCGAGTCCAAAAACCCGGAGCCAGGCCGCTTCGACCTCATCGGCGTCCCTCTCTCGATGGCCGCCGTGCTGCCCGTGATCTACGGCCTCAAGGAACTCACGGCCGAGGGCTGGCACACCGAATACGTCCTCTCGGTCACCGTCGGCCTCTTCTTCGCCTACCTCTTCGTACAGCGCCAGCGCACCGCGAAGTCCCCGCTGATCTCGCCGGCCCTGTTCCGCGGGCACGGATTCGCACCCGCTGTCGTCCTCAACCTCGTCTCGGCGTTCGGGGTGATGGGGTCGGCGTACTTCACAACCCAGTACATCCAGTCGGTGCTCGACAAGAGCGCGCTGGAGGCCGCGCTCTGGGCGCTGCTCCCCTCGGTGCTCATCGGTGTCGCGGCACCGGTCACGACCCACCTTGTGCAGCAGGGCGTGAACCGCGCATACGTCGTCACCGCCGGCTTCGTCGTCGCCGCGGGCGGCTACGGTCTGCTTGCCCTCACCGGGACGGACTCGATGTGGCTGGTGCTCGCCGGAGCCGGTGTCGTGGGCGCCGGGATCGTCACCGTGATGTCCCAGATGATGGACCTCGCTCTCGGCACGGTCCCCGTCGGCAACGCGGGCGCCGCCTCCTCCCTTCTGGAGACCGGCACGGAGTTCGGCGGCGCGCTCGGCATGGCCGTCCTCGGCTCCATCGGCACCGCGGTCTACCGCAACGAGATCCCCTCCGACGCACCGGTCGCGGCCCACGAGACCTTGGGCGGCGCGCTGGCAGTCGCCCAGCAACTGCCGGGCGACACGGGCCAGGCCCTGGCGACCGCCGCC
Source organism: Streptomyces sp. NPDC093544 (assembly GCF_040683495.1). Classification (NCBI taxonomy): domain Bacteria; kingdom Bacillati; phylum Actinomycetota; class Actinomycetes; order Kitasatosporales; family Streptomycetaceae; genus Streptomyces; species Streptomyces sp. NPDC093544. Next base: position 287,538 of record NZ_JBFBEA010000003.1, read on the forward strand.
CGAGAGGCGTTCACCAGCGGCATGCAGGCGGCGGCGATCGCGGGGGCGGTCCTCCTGCTGGGGGCGGCGGCGCTGGCCGCGGCGACACTACGGAGGGTGCGGGTACGGGAGACCGAGGATGCGGAGGCGGAGAAGGCGCTCGCCTGAGGCGGTTGTTTTCGCCCATTCCCGTCCCCAGGGGGGTTTTCAGCCCGTCCGGCGATTGAGGACGAGGCCGTTCAGGCCGACAGCGGGGGTCTGGGGGCGGCAGCCCCCAGGTACGGGACGGGTAGGGGCGGAGGGGGCGAGAAAAAGCCAACAGCCCCCTGTCGGTCCCCCATGCCAGGATGGTCCCGTGGCACAGACATTCGGTACGCCGTTCATCGGCCGGGCAGACGAACTCGCCCGGCTCACCGGCGTGCTGACCCGCGCCAAGAACGGCGACCCGCACGCCGTACTGGTAGCGGGCGACGCCGGCGTCGGCAAAACCCGCACAGTGGCAGAAGCCGCCACCCACGCCGCCGCAACCGGCATGACCGTCCTCACCGGCCACTGCGTGGACCTCGGCGACGTCGGCCTGCCGTACCTCCCGTTCACGGAGATCCTTGGCGTACTGGCCGCGGACGACCGGTTCACCGAGGCGCTCGCGGCCCACCCCGCGGTCAACCCCCTCCTGGGCACCGGAGGCGACGGCACCCACGACACCGGAAACCGCCTCCGCCTCTTCGAGGGCATAGCCTCCCTGCTCTCCGACGCCGCCGACATCACCCCCCTCCTGCTGATCCTCGAAGACCTCCACTGGGCGGACCAGTCCTCGCGCGACCTGCTGCGCTTCCTGCTCAGCCGCGGTCTCCTCCAGAGCCCGGCCTCGGGCGCCCCGCCGCATCCACTGGCGATCTTCGCCTCGTACCGCGCGGACGACCTGCACCGCCGCCACCCCCTGCGTCCCCTGCTGGCCGAGCTGGTCCGGCTGCCCGCCGTCGACCGGCTGGAACTGCGGCCGCTGGCCGACGCCGAAGTGGCCCGGCTCGTCCGGGGACTGCGCACGGACCCGCTGTCCGACACGACCGTCCGCCGTATCGTCGACCGCGCCGAGGGCAACGCCTTCTACGCCGAGGAGTTGCTCGCCGCCACCGCCGACCCGCTCCCCGGCGACACCGGCCCGGCGTCCGGCGCCATGCCGAGCGGCCTGGCCGACCTGCTCCTGATCCGTATCGAGCAACTCTCCGACACCGCACAGCAGGTGCTGCGCACAGCGGCCGTCGCCGGGCGCCGCGTCGAGCACGAGCTGCTGCGTGACGCCGTACAACTGCCGGAGGACGAGCTGGAGTCGGCACTGCGGGAGGCCGTCGGCCGGCAACTGCTGGTCCCCGGCGAGGACGCCACGTACTCCTTCCGGCATGCCCTGACCCGCGAGGCGGTGTACGCCGACCTGCTGCCCGGGGAGCGGGTCCGGCTGCACCGCACGTTCGCCAAACTCCTTGCCACTCAGGGCCATTCGGCCAAGAGCGCGGCGGAGCGCGCCCATCACTCGCGGGAGAGCCACGACCTCGCCGACGCACTCGTCGCCTCGCTCGAAGCCGCCGACCACGCCCAGCGGGTCGGCGCGCCCGCCGAAGAGCTGCGCCATCTGGAGACCGCGCTCGAGCTGTGGCCGGCGGTGGACTCCGCCGCCCGACCCGACGCCGACCCGGTGACCCTCACCCTGCGCGCCTCCGCGGCCGCCGCGCACGCCGGGGAGACGCACCGGGCGGTCTCCCTCACCCGCTCCGCTCTCGCCAGGGCCGGCTCGGACGCGGATTCCGAACTCGCCGCCCGCGTCCGCTACACCCTGGCGGGCAATCTGATGCGCGTCGACAGCCTGAAGGCCGCGTTCACGTACAGCAGCGAGGCGCTCGCCATGATCCCCGCCGAGCCTGCGTCACACACCTGGGTGTGGGCGGCGGCCACCCACGTCATGGCGGCGCGGTACATGGGCCAGGACCAGGACGCCGAGCGCGTCGGCCGCCAGGCGCTGCGCATGGCCGAGGAGCTGCAACTGTCCGACGCACAGGCCGACTTGATCATCTCTCTGGTCGGCCTGGAAGAGCACAACCGACGCACCGCCGAGGGCCGGGACCGGCTTCGTCTGGCGCGGGACCTCGCCCGGCGCGCGGGCCACGTCACGATCGAGATGCGCGCGCATTTCAACCTCGCCATCGGCTGCTACGAATCCGGCGACCTGGACGAGTGCCTCGGCTGGCTCTCCGAGGGACTGGAGCGCGCGAACCGCTCCGGGCTCATCTCCGCGCCGTACGCCCTGGAACTGCGCTACCTCCAGTCGCTCGTCCTCTACACCCTGGGCCGCTGGGACGAGTGCGCCCGAGCGGCCGCCGCCGATGCCGAACGGCTGCCCGCGGCGGGCGGGTTCGCGATCGGTCCCGCGCTGTACGTCGCCCTCGCCCGCGGCGAGGAGCAAGCCACCGAGCGCGCCCGCGCCCTGCTCGACGGGCCGTTCGACTGGATGGCCTCGCTCGTCGCGGGCATCGTGCTGACCGATGCCGCGGCCCTGCGGGGTGACGCCGAGGGGGCCGTCGCGTGCGCGCGCGACAACCTCGTCAGGCTCGCCGACGGCTCGGGCTCCGGGCGGCCCGACATCGGTGTGCGGCTCACCGCGCTGGCCCTGTCCGCCGTCGCGGACGCGGCCGTCGAACTGCGTCTCACCGGCGACGAGGCGGGGACCCGCCGCTGGACCGACACCGCCACCGAGCTGGTGGAGGTGGCCAGAGCCACGGCCGCGAAGGGTGAGGACGGCACCGAGCAAGGGCCCGAGGGACTGGCGTGGCTGGCTCGCGCCGAGGCGGAATGGCTGCGCGCGCACTCCGGTCCTGATGTCGCCGCGTGGGAGAAGGCCGTCGCCGCGTTCGGCTACGGCGACCCGTACGAGCTGGCCCGCTGCGAGCGGCGCCTCGCCGAGGCCCTGTTGTCGGCGGACCGCCGCGAGGAAGCCGCCGAGCATGCGCGCGCGGCCCGCGACACCGCCGTCAGCCTCGGTGCCGTCCCGCTGCGCGAGGCCGTGGACACCCTCATCCGGCGCGGTCGCCTCGCCGAATCGCCGTCCGCCGCCGACCGCATCGCCGCACTGACCGCCCGCGAGAGCGACGTTCTGCGCCTCCTCGCCCTCGGCCGCACCAACCGCCAGATCGGCGAGGAGCTGTTCATCAGCGGCAAGACGGCGAGCGTCCACGTCTCGAACATCCTCGCCAAACTGGGCGCCGCCGGCCGCACGGAAGCGGTGGCGATCGCTTATCGGGAGGGCCTGATCACCCCGGAGCCGACGACGTCCGCATAGTCCGTCGTACGACGGAGGGCCGGGCCACCCGAAGGTGACCCGGCCCTCAAATGCTCTGTGCCGGCAGCCTCAGACGAGGTTGACCGACCGCGCCGACGTCGCCCCGATTTCGTCGGCCACCTCGGTCAGCACGTTCTGCGGAACCGTGTCGTCCACGGTGAGGACCGCGAGGGCCTCCCCGCCGGCGACCGCGCGCGCGACCTGCATGCCGGCGATGTTGATGCCCGCCTCGCCGAAGATCCGGCCGACGGTGCCGACGACACCGGGACGGTCCTCGTAGCCCAGCACGACCATGTGGTCGGCGAGCGCGAGGTCCACGTCGTACTCACCGACGGCGACGATCTTCTGCAGGTTCTTGGGACCGGCCAGCGTGCCGGAGACCGAGACCTCCTGGCCGTCGCTGAGCGTGCCGCGCACGGCGACGACATTGCGGTGGTCCGGGGACTCCGAGCTCGTGGTCAGCCGGACCTCGACCCCACGCTCCTGCGCGAAGAGCGGGGCGTTGACGTACGACACGGTCTCGTCGACGACGTCCTCGAACACGCCCTTCAGAGCGCTGAGTTCGAGCACCTTGACGTCGTGCTGGGTGATCTCGCCGTACACCTCGACGTCGAGACGGACCGCGACCTCGCCCGCGAGGGCGGTGAAGATGCGGCCGAGGTTCTCGGCGAGCGGCAGGCCCGGCTTGACGTCCTCGGCGATGACACCGCCCTGCACGTTCACCGCGTCCGGGACCAGCTCACCGGCGAGCGCGAGGCGCACCGAGCGGGCGACGGAGACACCGGCCTTCTCCTGCGCCTCGTCCGTGGAGGCACCGAGGTGCGGGGTGCAGACGACCTCGTCGAGCTCGAAGAGCGGGGAGTCGGTGCAGGGCTCCTTCGAGTACACGTCGAGGCCGGCGCCCGCGACGCGGCCCTCCTTGAGCGCCGAGTACAGCGCGACCTCGTCGACGATCCCGCCACGAGCGGCGTTCACGATCCGCACCGACGGCTTGACCTTGTGCAGTGCCTCGTCGCCGATGAGACCGAGGGTCTCGGGGGTCTTGGGCAGGTGCACGGTGATGAAGTCGGAGACTTCGAGGAGCTCGTCCAGCGTCAGGACCTTCACGCCCATCTGCGCGGCCCGGGCAGGCTGGACGTAGGGGTCGTAGGCGACGACCTTCATGCCGAACGCCGACATGCGCTGCGCGACGAGGGCGCCGATGCGGCCGAGGCCGACGACACCGAGGGTTTTCTCGGCGAGCTCGACACCTGTGTACTTGCTGCGCTTCCACTCGCCGTTCTTCAGCGCCGTGTTGGCCTGCGGAATGTGGCGCGCGGTGGCAAGGAGCAGACCGCAGGCGAGCTCGGCGGCGGTCACGATGTTCGAGGTGGGGGCGTTGACGACCATGACGCCGGCCTTGGTGGCGGCGGAGACGTCGACGTTGTCCAGGCCGACGCCGGCTCGTGCGACGACCCTCAGCTTCTTCGCGGCCGCGACGGCCTCCGCGTCGACCTTCGTTGCCGAGCGGATCAGGATCGCGTCGACATCGGCGATGGCGGGCAGCAGCTCGGCGCGGTCCGCGCCGTTGCAGTGCCGGATCTCGAAGTCGGGGCCCAGGGCGTCGACGGTCGCGGGCGACAGCTCTTCAGCGATGAGTACGACGGGTTTCGATGACGCAGTGCTCACGTGAGTCCTCACAGGTCCAATGCGGACGGCCGTCCCGACGGCCGCATGCGGTGGAGGGTTGTCAGCGGATCCGGGGAAGTGCACTTACCCGGCGTCGCCTAGCCGCGTGGAAGACGCACGACGCTGTGGGCCTGACGCGTTGTTGATGTGCAGCAGTGTAGTGGCGCCGACCGGGCCGCCTTACGCCTCCGCGGAAGGATCACCCGTCCGTGGCTGGACGGGATGGACAACGCCGTGTTTCCAGGCGTTACCGGCGGTTCACGGAAAGGGTCGGAGCAGCCCGCTCCGACCCCTTCCGCGTACGGCTTACGCGTCGTCGTCGCTGACCCACGACATGAGCTTGCGGAGCTCCTTGCCGGTGGTCTCCAGGAGGGACTTCTCGTCCTGGCTCTTGTACTCGTTGTACTTCTTCAGACCGCCGTGGTACTCGGCCATCCACTCACGGGCGAAGGTCCCGTCCTGGATCTCGGCGAGGATCTTCTTCATCTCGGCCTTGGTGGCGTCCGTGATGATGCGCGGGCCGGTGACGTAGTCGCCCCACTCCGCGGTCTCGGAGACGGACCAGCGCATCTTCTCCAGGCCGCCCTCGTACATGAGGTCGACGATGAGCTTCAGCTCGTGGAGGCACTCGAAGTACGCGATCTCCGGCTGGTAGCCGGCCTCGGTCAGCGTCTCGAAGCCCGCCTTGACCAGCGCCGCGGTGCCACCGCAGAGGACGGCCTGCTCACCGAACAGGTCGGTCTCGGTCTCCTCGGTGAAGGTCGTCTTGATGACGCCGGCGCGGGTGCCGCCGATGCCCTTCGCGTACGACAGCGTCAGCGGGAAGGCCTTGCCGGTCGCGTCCTGCTCGACGGCCGCGATACACGGAACGCCGCGGCCCTCCTCGTACTGCCGGCGGACCAGGTGGCCCGGGCCCTTCGGGGCGACCATGCAGACGTCGATGCCGGCCGGCGGCTTGATGAAGTCGAAGCGGATGTTCAGGCCGTGGCCGAAGAACAGCGCGTCGCCCTCCTTGAGGTTGTCCTTGATGGACTCCTCGTAGACCTGCGCCTGGATCGGGTCCGGCACCAGGATCATGATGACGTCGGCCTCGGCGGCGGCCTCGGCGGGAGTCACCACGCGCAGGCCCTGCTCCTCGGCCTTGGCCTTGGACTTGGAGCCCTCGTGCAGACCGACGCGGACGTCGACGCCGGAGTCGCGCAGCGACAGCGCGTGGGCGTGGCCCTGGCTGCCGTAGCCGATGACCGCGACCTTGCGGCCCTGGATGATGGACAGGTCGGCGTCGTCGTCGTAGAACAGCTCGGCCACTGGGGTTCTCCTTGGTGTGCGGTGTCGCGTCCCACCGTACGGCGGGCGGGGTGAGGGAAGTTTTCGGGTCTCGGTATACGGGCGGCCGACGATCGCCGGCCGCCCGTTTCAAGCCTCAGGCAGACCGGTCAAGGGCGCGCAGCGACCGGTCGGTGATCGAGCGCGCGCCGCGGCCGATCGCGATCGTGCCGGACTGGACGAGCTCCTTGATGCCGAACGGCTCCAGCATCTTGAGCATGGCCTCCAGCTTGTCGCTGCCGCCGGTGGCCTCGATGGTGACGGCCTCCGGGGAGACGTCGACGGTCTTGGCGCGGAACAGCTGGACGATCTCGACGATCTGGGAGCGCGTCTCGTTGTCGGCGCGCACCTTCACCAGAACCAGTTCGCGCTGAACGGCGGAGGCGTGCTCCAGCTCGACGATCTTCAGGACGTTGACGAGCTTGTTGAGCTGCTTGGTGACCTGTTCGAGGGGCAGCGCCTCGATCACGTTCACCACGATCGTGATGCGGGAGATCTCCGGGTGCTCGGTGACACCGACGGCGAGCGAGTCGATGTTGAAGCCGCGGCGCGAGAACAGGGCGGTGATCCTGGCGAGGACACCTGGCTTGTTCTCGACGAGGACGGAGAGGGTGTGCTTGCTCATGGGTCTGACTCGGCTCTCTCTCAGTCGTCTTCGTTGTCGCCGAAGTCGGGGCGGACGTCCCGGGCGAACATGACCTCGTCGTTGGAGGTGCCGGCGGCGACCATCGGCCACACCATCGCGTCCTCGTGGACGATGAAGTCGACCACGACCGGACGGTCGTTGATCGAGTTCGCCTCCTCGATCACCTTGTCGAGGTCGTCCGGGGACTCGCAGCGGATCGCGTAGCAGCCCATGGCCTCCGACAGCTTCACGAAGTCGGGGACGCGGGTGCCGGCACTCGGCTCCTTGCCGCTCGCCTCGGGACCCGAGTGCAGCACGGTGTTGGAGTAGCGCTGGTTGTAGAAGAGGGTCTGCCACTGGCGGACCATCCCGAGGGCGCCGTTGTTGATGATGGCGACCTTGATCGGGATGTTGTTCAGGGCGCAGGTGGTGAGTTCCTGATTGGTCATCTGGAAACAGCCGTCGCCGTCGATCGCCCAAACCGTACGGTCCGGGCGGCCGGCCTTGGCGCCCATCGCGGCCGGGACCGCGTAGCCCATCGTTCCGGCGCCGCCGGAGTTCAGCCAGGTCGCGGGCTGCTCGTACTGGACGTAGTGCGCGGCCCACATCTGGTGCTGGCCGACGCCCGCCGCGAAGATCGTTCCCTCCGGGGCGAGTTGGCCGATGCGCTCGATGACCTGCTGCGGGGCGAGCGAGCCGTTGTCGGGCTGTTCGTAGCCGAGCGGGTAGGCCTTGCGCCAGCGGCTGAGGTCCTTCCACCAGGCGCTGTAATCGCCGATGCGGCCCTCGCTGTGCTCCTTCTGCACGGCCTGGATCAGGTCGGCGATGACCTCGCGGGCGTCACCGACGATCGGCACGTCGGCGGCGCGGTTCTTGCCGATCTCCGCGGGGTCGATATCGGCGTGGACGATCTTGGCGTACGGGGCGAAGCTGTCCAGCTTGCCGGTGACGCGGTCGTCGAAGCGGGCTCCGAGGGCGACGATCAGGTCGGCCTTCTGCAACGCGGTGACGGCGGTGACCGCACCGTGCATGCCCGGCATTCCCACGTGCAGCTCGTGACTGTCGGGGAATGCGCCGAGCGCCATCAGGGTGGTGGTGACGGGCGCTCCGGTGAGTTCGGCGAGGACCTTCAGCTCGGCGGTGGCGTTCGCCTTGAGGACGCCACCTCCGACGTAGAGGACGGGCCGCTTCGCGGCGGTGATCAGCTTGGCGGCCTCGCGGATCTGCTTGGCGTGCGGCTTGGTCACCGGGCGGTAGCCGGGCAGGTCCTGGGTGGGCGGCCACTGGAAGGTGGTCTGCGCCTGGAGGGCGTCCTTGGCGATGTCGACGAGGACGGGTCCGGGGCGGCCGGTGGAGGCGATGTGGAAGGCCTCCGCGATCGTCCGCGGGATGTCCTCGGCCTTGGTCACCAGGAAGTTGTGCTTGGTGATCGGCATCGTGATACCGACGATGTCCGCCTCCTGGAAGGCGTCCGTGCCGATCGCCTTGGACGCGACCTGCCCGGTGATCGCCACGAGCGGCACCGAGTCCATGTGCGCGTCGGCGATCGGCGTCACCAGGTTGGTGGCGCCGGGGCCGCTGGTCGCCATGCAGACGCCGACCTTGCCGGTGGCCTGCGCGTAACCGGTGGCCGCGTGACCTGCGCCCTGCTCGTGACGGACGAGCACGTGCCGCACGCGCTTGGAGTCCATCAGCGGGTCGTAGGCCGGAAGGATCGCGCCGCCGGGAATGCCGAATACCGTGTCGGCCCCGACTTCCTCAAGAGAACGGATGAGGGACTTCGCACCCGTCACCTGCTCGGGCGCGGACTGCTGTCCTCCGGATCGGGGCCGCGGCTGCGGATGGTGGGCCCCGGTGGCCTGCTCGGTCATCGGCATTCTCTTCTCGATGCTGAGGGTTTTTGCGAAGTTTGTACGGTGTACGACTGGTGCCAGTGCAACAAAAAACCCCTCGTGCCGTGAGGCAAGCGAGGGGAGCGCGCCGGTGCGATCGCTGGGGATTCCGGTTCTGTCGATCCGGTGGGTCCCAGCTCAGCCGACGCGCTTTCCAAGTACGAGAATTCGGGTGCGCATGGCATTGACCCTCCCCCCGGCACGCACCGACTGTCAAGTGGGTGGGACGGGAGTCTCATTATGTGAGCGGAGGACGGTCCCGCCTCCATAGACAGCGGGCACACCACCGGTGTACACCCCCGCACCGCCACCGCCCGCGAACACGGGCTCGACAGGCCCGTGCGGCACCGGGTAGTGGCCCATGGACAGCGCTCTGCGCAGCCGGTACTCGTCCAGCGGCGCGGAGAACGCCATGCCCTGCCCATGGGTGCAGCCCATCGCGCGCAGGGCGATGACCTGCTCCGGGAGGTCCACGCCGTCGGCCACGGACTGCAGCCCGAGGTCGGTGGCGATCCGCAGCAGCCCGCTGGTGATCTTGTGCAGCCGCGCGGACTCGACGACACCCTCGACGAGGTCCCTGTCCAGTTTCAGTACGTCCACAGGGAGCCTTCTCAGCGCCGTGATGGCGGCATAGCCGCTGCCGAAGCCGTCCAAGGCGATCCGGACGCCGAGCCGCCGCAGCGCGTTCAGCCGGCGCTCCAGCTCGTCCAGGGAGGCCCGGGGGTCGGTGTCGGACAGCTCGATGATCAGGGCACCGGAGGGGAGCCCGTGCCGGGTCAGCAGGGCCTCCACGGAGCCGAGGGGCCCGGAGCGGTCCAGCAGGCGCCGGGCGTTCATCCGGACGGCGACAGGCAGCATGACGCCGGTGGCGGCACGCTCGGCGGCCTGCTCGACGGCCTCCTGGAGCAGCCAGCGGCCCAGCTCCGCGGTCCTGTCGCTGTCCTCGGCGACGCGCAGGAACTCCGCGGGCGTGAACAGCACGCCCTGGGAGGACCGCCAGCGTGCCTGGGCGGTGACCGTCGCGATCCGACCGGTGTCGAGCGAGACCACCGGCTGATGCAGCAGCGTGAACTCGCCGTCCTGCAACGCGGAGCGCAGCCTTGTCGCCAACTCCGCCCTGCGTACGACGTCCTGCTGCATCTGGGGCGCGTACAACTCGACGCGGCCCTTGCCCGCCGCCTTGGCGCGGTACATGGCGAGGTCGGCGTTTCTCAGCAACTCGCCCGCGCCCAGACCCGGTTCGGCGAAGCCGACGCCGATGGACGCGGCGACCCGGACATCGTTGCCGTCGATGGTGTAGGGCTGCGAGAGCGTGAGCCTCAGGCGGTCGGCGAGCTCGAGGATCTGGTGCTCTCGGGCGGTGCGGTCACGGGTGCCGTCGCCGACGATGAGCGCCGCGAACTCGTCGCCGCCGAGGCGGGCGGCGGTGTCGCCGTGCCGTACGGAGTCCTGGAGTCTGCGGGCGGCCTGGACGAGGAGTTCGTCACCGGCCTGGTGCCCGATCGTGTCGTTGACCGCCTTGAAGCCGTCGAGGTCGATGAACAGGACGGCGGTGCCGCGGTCGGAGGAGCGACGACCGGAGAGCGCCTGCTGGACGCGCCGGGTGAACAGGGCTCGGTTGGGCAGGTCGGTGAGCGGGTCGTGCTCGGCGTTGTGCTGTAACTGCGCCTGGAGACGCACCCGTTCGGTCACGTCACGGCTGTTGAAGATGAGGCCGCCGTGGTGCCGGTTGACCGTGGACTCCACGTTCAGCCAGCCGCCGTCGCCCGATCTGAAGCGGCACTCGATGCGGGTCGTGGGCTCCTCGATGTGACTCGCGGCCAGGAAGCGGCGTACTTCGTGGACCACACAGCCGAGGTCCTCGGGGTGGATGAGCGAGGCGAGTTCGGAACCCACGAGATCGTCGGCGTCCCGTCCGTAGACTCCGGCGGCGGCCGGACTGACGTATCTCAGAATGCCGTTCGGAGCTGCGATCATGATGACGTCGCTTGAGCCCTGCACCAGGGAGCGGAAGTGGTTCTCCTTCTGGGCCAGTTCCTGGGTGAGGGTGATGTTGTCGAGGAGCATGATGCCCTGGCGGACGACGAGGGCGAGCACGACGAGACCGGCGGTGATGAGCACCACGCGGTCGACATTGCGACCGTTCAGAACGTTGTAGAGGATCCCCAAGGTGCAGACCGCGGCGGCCAGATAGGGCGTGAGCGCGGCCAGTGATCCGGCGATGGGACGGGTGGCCGGATATCGGCTGTGACCCGTGCCGTGGCCGTCGCTGTGCCCTCCACCGGGGAGGGGCACGTGCACCTGTGCTCCCGGGTGCCCCTGCCGCCCCTCCTGCCGCTGCCCCGGGATGTGCTCGTGCACCACGCGCGCGTGCCCGTCGGTGTCATGCCGCTCTGCGCCCGGCTGACCGTGCTTGGGCGCGACCCAGGGGGCGTACGCGAGGAGCAGCGAGCCGGCGAACCAGCCCGCGTCGAGGAGTTGTCCCGAGCGGTAGTCGTTGTGCAGCAGGGGTGAGGTGAACAGGGCGTCGCACATCACGGTCAGGGCGAGCGCGCCGACCGCGGTGTTCACCGCGGAGCGGTTCACCGACGAGCGCCGGAAGTGCAGCGCGAGCACCATGCTGACCAGCGCGATATCCAGCAGCGGGTACGCCAGTGACAGCGCGGTGTGCGCGACGCTCGGCCCGTCGAACTTCGCCGCCTGGGCGAGTGCGAGACTCCAGGACAGCGTCAGCAACGAGCCGCCGATCAGCCAGGAGTCGAGCGCCAGGCAGACCCAACCCGCCTTTGTCACGGGCCTCTTGGCGAGCACGAGCAGTCCCACGATGGCGGGCGGCGCGAAGCAGAGGAAGAACACGTCGGCGAAACTGGGGCTGGGCATGGGGCGGTCGAGGACGACCTCGTACCATCCCCAGACGGCGTTGCCCAGGCATGCCATGGCGGAGGAGAGCGCGAACAGCAGCCAGGCGGGTCGAAAACGGCTGCGGCGGCTCTGACCGTAGCGGAAGCAGGAGACCGCGGCGGCGCCCGCGGCGGCGCTCAGTCCGAAGTCACCCATGAAGAGCGCGAGGCTCACGGAGCCCCAGCCGAGCGCGGAACCGACGGCGTATCCCGCGCACACCAGGGCCAGTACGAGTTGCGAGACCAGGCCTGTCCCGCCACCGAGCACCGGCCGACGGGTCAGCAGCGCTCCGGGGGAACTCACCGGGCCCACCCGGTCCGCGCCCCGGGGTCCCGCCGGTCCGCGTGCGCATGCCTCCGGCGGCCGCTGGGCCTGCGGTGGTGATGGCCACCCTGGCAACTGTGACCGCATTGCCCGCGTCTCCGCGTGGCCGCGCGCCAGGGTCGTCGGCGGCGGCCCCGCCGCGTCGGATCGTTGGTCCATAGGCCGTGCATCGCCCGTCGCCCCCCTCGCAGTCCGAATGTCCATCCCGCCGCCGAACGGTGCACGGCGCAGCCCCAGTCGGGACGATACACCAGTCTCGTCACTCAGGGACATAGTTCCTCTACGCTCCGTGACGACCAGGGAGTTTGTCGGCACTGCCCGCATTCGGAGAACTGCGGAGGGTGTCAAAAGCGGACGGGGAGCGAACGCGAGATGGCCCGCACGCCCGTGGTGAACGGACCTGCGCGCCCGTTGTGAACAGACCCACGCGCCCGTTGCGAGCGGCGCTAGGCGCCCGTCATGACGTGGCCTGCGCGCTCGTCGTAAGCACCACGTTCCGCAGCGGCTCCCGGTTCACAAAACGGTTCAACTGGGCGACCAGGAGCCGCTTGGCGCGCGGCAGGAACGCGGACGTAGGTCCGCCGACATGGGGGCTGATGAGCACGCCGGGCGCCTGCCACAACGGGTGCCCCTGGGGCAGCGGTTCGGGGTCGGTGACATCGAGGGCCGCGGTGATACGGCCGCTCTCCAGCTCGGCGAGGAGCGCCTTGGTGTCGACGACGGGACCGCGGGCGACGTTCACCAGGAGGGCGCCGTCCTTCATGTGGGAGAGAAAGTCCGCGTTCACCAGGCCGCGGGTGGTCTCGTTGAGAGGCGTGGACAGGACGACGACGTCGGCCTCGGGCAGCAGGGCGGGCAGTTCGGCGAGTGCGTGCACAGGGCCGCGCTCCGTGGTGCGCGCGGAGCGCGCGACGCGCGCCACCCGCGCGACCTCGAAGGCAGTGAGCCGGTCCTCGATGGCGGACCCGATCGACCCGTAGCCCACGATGAGTACGGACTTGTCGGCCAGCGCCGGGTGGAACCCCGACTTCCACTCCCCCTTGTCCTGCGCTCGCACGAAGGCGGGGATGCCCCGCAGCGAGGCGAGGATCAGCGCGAGGGCAAGCTCGCCGGTGCTCGCCTCGTGCACCCCGCGCGCGTTGCACAACTGCACGCCGGCGGGCAGGACTTCGAGGCTCGGCAGGACGTGGTCGACACCGGCGGAGAGCGTCTGCAGAACCCGTACCGAGGTCATTTCGGACATCGGCCGCTGCGAGACGGCGGGCGGCTTCATGTAGGGCACGACATAGAACTCGCAATCGGCCGGATCCGAAGGAAACTCCTGGTCACCATTCCAGTAGCGGTAGTTGAGGCCCTCGGGAAGCCCGTCGATCTCCTCGGCGCGAAGGGGAAGCCATACGTCTGAAGTCATGCTCAAGAGGCTATGTCAGGCGCCGGGACGCACAGAGGTTAGGTTGGGGTGCCAGAAGAGGGAGGGTTACGGCCAGGTGGAGCGCAGGACGGTCGGGGCGGCGGCGCTCGGCGTGGGAGCGATCGGGCTCGGGTGCATGCCGATGAGCTGGGCGTACACCGGTTCGCGGCAGCGCGGTGAGGAGTCGCTCCGTGCGGTGCACGCGGCGCTCGACCGGGGTTCGACGCTGCTCGACACGGCCGACATGTACGGCCCCTTCACCAACGAGCTGCTGCTGGGGCGCGTGCTGAAGGAGCGGCGCTCCGAGGCCTTCGTGTCGACCAAGGTCGGCCTGCTGGTGGGCGAACAGCACATCGTGGCCAACGGCCGCCCTGGCTATGTGAAGCGGGCGTGCGACGCCTCGCTGCGCCGGCTCCAGACGGACGTGATCGATCTCTACCAGCTGCACCGCGCGGACCCCGAGATTCCCGTCGAGGAGACCTGGGGTGCGATGGCGGAGCTGGTGACGGCCGGAAAGGTGCGCTCGCTCGGGCTGTGCGCGGTGGGTGCGCGCTCCGCCCGCCGCTCGGGGGCACGGCTGCACGACGGAACGATCAGGCAGCTGGAGCGGGTGCAGCAGGTCTTCCCGGTGAGCGCCGTGGAGGCCGAGCTGTCGGTGTGGTCCACGGAGGCGCTGGACGCGCTGCTGCCGTGGTGCGCGGCCCGCGGGGTCGGCTTCCTGGCGGCGATGCCCCTCGGCAACGGCTTCCTGACCGGCACACTGACCCCCGGCGAGGGCTTCGAGCCCGACGACGTCCGCGCCCGGCACCCCCGCTTCACCGCCGAGATGATGGCCTCGAACCAGCCGATCGTCGTCGGCCTGCGACGCGTCGCCCGGCGGCACGGGTCCCACGAGCACGCTGTCACGCCCGCGCAGGTGGCGCTGGCCTGGGTGCTGGCGCAGGGGCGGCACGTGGTGCCGGTGCCGGGGGCCAAGCGGGAGCGGTGGGTCGCGGAGAACGCGGGGGCGGCCGGGCTGGGACTGACGGCGGAGGATCTGGCGGAGGTGGCGGGGTTGCCGGGGGCGCAGGGATCCTGGGAGTAGGCCGCGCTGCCGGAGGCCCTGGCGAATAGCCGGAGCGCCTGGCGGACAACCGGAGCGCCTGGCGGACAACCGGGCGTACCTGGCGATCAGTACGTGGCCATGAGTCACGTGGCCGGATTTGTTTGTCCGTGATCGGGAACTCGTGGGACGCGAGCGGTGTATGAACAGTAGAACCGCCGCGTCGAAGGGACTCCATGATCGTGCAACGACGAGTGGTGACGGCCGTGTTGGCCGCGGCCGCGCTTCTGGTGACGTCCGGCTGTTCCTCCGACGACGGAGGGACGGCGGACGGCGGCGGGAGCACGTCGCCGAGCAGCAGTGACGGCGGCAGTACGGAGCCGGGGGCCTCGTCCTCCGAGCAGGCCGCCGAGGAGACACCGCCCGCCAAGGGCTCGGTGAAGGTCGTGCGTACCGTCACCGAGGACCTCGATTCCCCCTGGGGCCTGGCACCGCTGCCCGAGGGCGACCTGCTGGTGTCCTCCCGGGACGAGGGGACGATCACGCGGGTCGACGGGGAGAGCGGCAAGAAGACGGAGCTGGGCGAGGTGTCCGGGGTGGCCCCCGAGGGAGAGGGCGGCCTCCTGGGGATCGCGCTCTCCCCCGACTACGCCTCGGACCATCTGGTCTACGCGTACTTCACCACGGTGTCGGACAATCGCATCGTCCGCATGCTGTACGACGAGAACAAGCCGTCCGGGGACCAGCTGGGCTCGCCGGACACGATCTTCAAGGGCATCCCCAAGGGGTACATCCACAACGGCGGCCGGATCGCCTTCGGCCCGGACAAGATGCTGTACGCGGGGGCGGGTGAGACGGGTCAGACGGGTCTGGCCCAGGACACCAAGTCGCTGGGCGGCAAGATCCTCCGGATGACCCCGGAGGGCGAGCCGGCGCCGGGCAATCCGTTCGACAACTCGGTCGTCTACTCGTACGGGCATCGCAACGTCCAGGGCCTCGCCTGGGACGACAAGCAGCGGCTGTGGGCCGCCGAGTTCGGCCAGGACACCTGGGACGAGCTGAACCAGATCAAGCCGGGCGGGAACTACGGCTGGCCGGTGGTCGAGGGCGAGAGCGACAATTCCAAGTATCTGAACCCGATCGCCCAGTGGCACACGGACGACGCCTCCCCCAGCGGCATCGCCTACGCGGAGGGCTCCATCTGGATGGCGGGTCTCAAGGGCGAACGACTGTGGCGCATCCCCCTGGACGGCACCAAGGCCTCCGCCGACCCGCAGTCCTTCCTGGAGGGTGACTACGGCCGCCTGCGGACGGTGGTTTCCGCCGGCGGCGACAAGCTCTGGCTGGTGACGAGCGAGACGGACGGGCGGGGCAGCCCCGGGGCGGGGGACGACAGGATTCTGGAGCTGGAGGTGACGTGATTGCGAAGCTTGGAGGTGACGTGATTGCGGAGCTGAAGATGCCGTGATGGGCCGCTCAGTCCTCGTCGGGCTCCTCGGCGTCCGTGGCTTCCGTCGCGTCCGTGGCTTCCGTCGCGTCCACGGCGTCCGTGGCCTCCGTCGCGTCCACGGCCTCCGTGGCCTCCGTCGCGTCCACGGCCTCCGTGGCCTCCGTCGCGTCCACGGCCGGGCTCTGAGAAGTCGCCGGTTCGGGCACCGGTGGTCGTACGACCACCTTGCCCGAGGACAGGTCTATGGGGCCGCGGCCGGGGTCACCGTCGTTCAGGTCCACCCGGCTCAGTTCCAGGCGCTTGCGTTCGTCGTTGGTGTGCTTGCGGCCTGGTGCGAACAGCTCCTCGAACATGTTGAACACGGCGCCTCCCTCGGCCCGGATCCCCTACAGCGTAAACCTCAGCCCACAGCCTGGGCGGCGGGGGTCTCGGGCGGGAACAACCGCAGGCGGTGGGCCATGGCCGCCGCCTCGCCACGGCCGGATACGCCCAGCTTGGCGAGGATGTTCGACACATGGACGCTGGCCGTCTTGGGGGAGATGAAGAGTTCCTCGGCGATCCGGCGGTTGCTGCGGCCTGCGGCGACGAGGCGCAGGACATCGCGCTCACGGCTGGTGAGGCCGAGTGCGACCGCGGGGTCTACAGGGGCCGGGGCGGACGGCTCGGAGGCGCGGCCCAGGACAAGGCGGGCCCGCTGGGCGAGCAGCGCGACGGCGTCGGCGAGCGGGCGCGCGCCGAGGTGGTCGGCGGCGGCCCGGGCCAGGCGGAGGAGTTCGGTGGCGCGGGCACGGTCGTCGTCGTCCGTGCCCGAGGCGAGCAGGGCATCGGCGAGGCGATGGCGGACGCGGGCGAGGTCGTAGGGGCGCTCCAGGGGTTCGAAGGCGGTGACCACCTCGCACCAGTCCTGCGGGGCGGTCACCCCCTCGGCGCGGCGGAGCTCGGCGCGCACCCACTCCTCGTACGCGAGCCAGAGGGGCGCGCCGGTTACCAGGGACTTGGCGGCCGAGCGGAGGTGTTCCACCGTCTCGGCGCGGCCCGCCTCGGCGACGGGCAGCCCGCGGGCGTCGGCCTCCGCGGTGGCGGCGGCGAGCAGCAGCGGCCAACCGTAGCGCTGGGTGCCGGGCGGGAAGCCCACGCTCAGGCCCTCCTCCAGGGCGGCGCGGGCGTCGAGGATGCGGCCTTCGGCGGCGGCGATACCGATCGCGGTGCTCAGCAACGGGAGAGCGTGCTGGGGCATGGGGTCGTGGGTGCCGAAGTGGGCGCGGGTGGCTGTCAGTCGACGTCCCGACTCGGCGAGATCACCTCGGGCCAGCGCGAGTTGGGACAGCCGGATGGTGCCGACGCCGGACGCCTTGCCGCTGAGCCCGATGCGTAGCGCCTTCCCTGCGGCCTCGACGGCCTCGTCCCACTGCCCGAGCGAGTCGAGCGACTCCGAGAAGTTGCCCCAGACATAGGCCTCGGTGTCCAACAGGCCCTTTCTCTTGGCGAGTTCAACGCCCTCTCGCAGGACCGAGACTGCCTCGCGAGAGCGGCCCAGCGACTCCAGATGGGAGGGCAGGTTGATGTGGACCCGGCCCACGACGAGGGAGGCGCCGTGCCGGTTCACCCGCTCCTTGACCTCGTACAGCTCCGCGAGGCCCGCCTCGATGTCGCCGGCGTCGACCATCAGGCCGCCGAGTGTGAGCCGGGCGTTCAGCTCGATGTCGCGGGCGCCGACCATGCGCGCGTACTCCACGGCGCGCTCGGCGGCGGAGAAGGCCCCGGGTCCCGGTTCGTGCAGCATGCACCAGGCGGCGACGTTGGACAGGACGTCGGCGTGCACCTCCGACGGGGGCAGGCCGCGTACCAGTTCCTGGGCGGTGCCGAGTTCCTGCCAGCCGTCGCCGCGGGCCTGCGCCTGGACCAGGCGGGATCGCTGGACCCAGAACCACGCCGCGCGCAGTGGATCGCCCTCGTCCTCCAGGAGGTGCAGCGCCCGCTTGGTGATCTTCAGGGCGCGCTCGCGCTCCCCGCACAGCCGGCCCGCGACGGCTGCCTCCGCCATCAGGTCGAGATAGCGCAGGGGTGTGTTCGCCGGGTCGCAGCCGCTGGGGGTCCCCCCACGCCTTTCAGGCAGTGGGGGAGGATAGACCTCCACGTAGTCGACGGGGCGCAGGTCGGCCCGTACGGCGTCGGAGGCGACGTCCCACAGCTCCATCGCCCGCTCCAGGAGCCGCAGTTGCTCGGAGTGGGCGTGGCGGCAGCGAGCCTCGACCGAGGCGTCGAGGACGGCGGGGAGGGCCTTGGCCGCGTCATGGGCGTGGTACCAGTAGCTGGCCAGGCGGGTGAGGCGCTCGTCGGCCGGTACGAGCGTCGGGTCGGCCTCCAGGGCTTCGGCGTAGCGCCGGTTGAAGCGGGAGCGTTCGCCGGGCAGCAGGTCGTCGCTGACGGCCTCGCGGACCAGGGAGTGGCGGAAGCGGTAGCCGTCGCCACCGGGTGAGGCGAGCAGGATGTTGGCGCCGACGGCGGCCCGCAGCGCCTCGATGAGGTCGTCCTCGGCGAGCCCGGCCACGGCGGCGAGCAGCGGGTACTCGACGGTGGAGCCGCCCTCGGCGGCGATCCGGGCGACCCGCTGGGAGCTCTCGGGCAGGCCTTCGACGCGTACCAGGAGCAGGTCGCGGAGGGTGTCCGTGAGCGCCGTACGGCAGCCCTGGTCGGAGGCGACGGCGAGTTCCTCGACGAAGAACGCGTTGCCGTCGGAGCGTTCGAAGATCTCGTCGACCTGGCCCGGGTCGGGTTCGTGGGCGAGGATCCCGGCGATCTGACGGCCGACCTCGGCTCGGCTGAAGCGGCCCAGTTCGACACGGCGGACCGTGCGGAGGCGGTCCAGCTCGGCCAGCAGGGGACGCAGCGGGTGACGGCGGTGGATGTCGTCGGCGCGGTAGGTGGCGACGACGACGAGCCGGCCGCTGCGCAGGGTGCGGAAGAGGTAGGCCAGGAGGTGACGGGTGGAGGCGTCGGCCCAGTGCAGGTCTTCGAGGGCGACGACGACCGTGCGGTTCGCCGCGACGCGTTCCAGGAGGCGGGCGGTGAGCTCGAAGAGGCGGGCCATGCCCTCCTCCTCGTACCGCCGCCCCTGGCTGGCCTCGCCCAGCTCGGGCAGCAGCCGGGCCAGTTCGTCCTCCTGACCGGCGGCAGCCGCGGTGAGCTCGTCCGGGAGGAGGCGGCGCAGGGCGCGCAGGGCCGTGGAGAAGGGGGCGAAGGGCAGTCCGTCGGCGCCGATCTCGACGCAGCCGCCGCACACGACGATCGCGCCCTCGCGTCCGGCCGAGGTGGCGAACTCTTCGATCAGGCGGGTCTTTCCGACCCCGGCCTCACCGCCGAGCAGCAACGCCTGCGGCTCGCCCGCGGCGGCGCGGGCGAGCGCGTCGTGCAGCACGCCCAGCTCCTCGGCGCGTCCGACGAACACTGGGCTGACGGACCTGGTCTCCATTGGCCCGAGCATCGCACAGCGGTCTGACAGTGCGGCACTGGTTATCGGGAGGGCGGCCGTCGATCCGGTTGCCGGGACGGCCGCCGTCAATCCCGTTGCTGGGACGGCCGCCGTCAATCCAGTTTCCAGGACAGCCGCCGTCGATCCATTTGTCACAACGGCCGCCGTCGATCCATTTGTCACGACGGCGGCCATTGATTCACTTGCCGGGACGCCGGCCCTTGGTCCGGGAGCACGGCCGACCCCTGTGCGGCCGTCCTCCCGGGGCCCGGCGGGACGGCCGACCCCTGTGCGGCCGTCCTCCCGGGGCCCGGCGGCGGCGTTCACGCGGCGCGGGCGAACCGGTGCCGGCGGTGGCGGCGGCTATGCGACTGCCCCTCCGCGTCGTTCTGTGCCGAATCGCGCGCGGCGCGGCGGGCGGCACGGCGGCTGCGGAGTGCCTCCCGAGCCAGTCGGTGGTTCTGGGCCTCGCGGATCAGCTCTGCGGAACGGATCTGCTGGAGCTCGTACTCGAACATCTTGTACCCCTCGTGAAGAGTCGGTTTCGGGCTTCGCTTGTTGCGATGCCTCAACCTTCGTCTCCAAGGGGGGTGCGCCACATCGGGAGAGTTCCGCATCTTGAGCGCACGAAGGGCCTTAGGTCCGCCGTACATGACGTAGGGCGGGCCTAAGGCCCCTCAGGACAGGTCGGAGAGCTGGGACAGCTCGGGAGCGAGTACTCAGCTGCTCACGGTCGGCATGGCCAGCAGGACGTCGGTGTACTTCAGGACGGCCAGCAGCAGGCCGATGATCGCGAGCGAGACACCCGCCCAGGCGACGGACTTGACCCACGTGGACTGCACCACCCGGTCGGGGTTCCCGAACAGCGGCCGGACCAGCACGCCGACGCCGACGATCAGGGCGACCAGCGCGAAGATGCCGGCGACCAGCGCGTTGGCGTTCCACGAGTTGCCGTAGACCTGCTCGATCTGGGTGGAGACGGTCGCGGTGGACGCGGTCTCCAGCTGCCCGTAGAGCGAGTCGCGCGCCTGGGCGACGGTACCGAGCCAGCCGCCGGTCAGCGAGACGAGACCCAGTGCGGCCGAGACCACAGCTGCGGCACCCAGGCCGACCCCTGAGGGGACCTTCTCGGCGACCGGCTCGGCCGGCTCCTCGTCGTCGAACCCGTCCTCGTCCTCGTCAGGGGTGCCGGCCGTGGCTTCCCCGTCGGTTTCCGTGGCCTCGTCGGCCTCGGTGGCGTCAGTGGCGTCGCTCTTGGTGACGTCCACCTTTTCCTCTTCGCTCTTCGCCTCGGCGCCGGTCTCGACCCCGGCCTCGTCAACAGTCTTGGTTCCCATACATCGCACCGTACGGATGCTGTCTGAGAGGTCTCTTAATGTTCGCGGGAATGGAAGTCGATCGTTATCGTCCGTGACGCGCGCGTGCCGCCCGCCACTCGGGGGCGAGCACCGACCAGACCTCCATGTCGCTCCGTACGCCCCGATACAGGTAGCTTTCGCGAAGTACGCCCTCCCGCGTCATGCCCAGCCGCCGCGCCACGTTCAGGCTCGGCTCGTTCGCGGGTGACGCGATCCACTCCACACGGTGCATACCGCGCTCCTCGACCGCCCAGTCGATGATGGTCCGCGCCCCGCGGGTGACGAGTCCGTGTCCGGCGGCCGCGGGTTCCAGCCAGCACCCGGCCTCGCAGGTCTGCTGCGCGGTGTCGAAAATCCTGAAGAGCAGCCCGCCGACAAGCTTCCCCTCCAGCCAGATCCCGTACAGGTGGCCCGTGTCGGCGGCGCGCTTGTCGGCGTACGCCTGGAGGAAGGCCCGCGCCGACGGGAGGTCCTTCACCGCGTCGGCCAGGGCGATGTGCCGGCCGATGAACTCGCGTCCCCGCTCCATGTGCGCCAGGAGCTCCTCGGCGTGCCAGGGCTCCAGAGGCCGCAGTTCCGCTCCGTCGTCACCCAGGGATATCGCGTACATCCTGCCGCCGCTCCTTCTCCAGTACGTCCGCCACCTCGGCGTCCGTCGCGCCGGCCAGCCTCTCATGGGCGGCGCGGCACTCGGGCGGCTCGATGCTGAGGCGCGGAAGACACTCTCTTCGGAGACGCGCTTGGGGGGATGCATCGGAATCGATGCATCCCCCCAAGGCACAAGAAAACGCGGACCTCAGCCCTCGCTGACGCCCAGCCTCTCCAGGATCAGTTCCTTGACGCGGGCCGCGTCGGCCTGGCCACGGGTGGCCTTCATGACCGCGCCGACCAGCGCGCCGACGGCCTGGAGCTTGCCGCCGCGGATCTTGTCGGCGATACCGGGGTTGCCGACGATGGCCTCGTCGACGGCGGCGGTCAGCGCACCCTCGTCGGAGACGACCTTCAGACCGCGCTTCTCGACGACCTCGTCCGGGGTGCCCTCGCCGGCGAGGACGCCTTCGATGACCTGGCGGGCCAGCTTGTCGTTCAGGGAGCCCTCGGCCACCAGGGCGGTGACGCGGGCGACCTGCGCCGGGGTGATGGGCAGGTCCTCAAGGGCCTTGCCCGACTCGTTGGCGCTGCGGGCCAGTTCGCCCATCCACCACTTGCGGGCGGACGCCGAGTCGGCGCCCTCCTCGGTGGTGGCGACGATCAGGTCGATGGCACCGGCGTTGAGGATCGACTGCATGTCGTGGGCGCCGACGCCCCACTCCTCACGCAGCCGGTTGCGGCGGGCAAGCGGCTGCTCCGGCAGACCGGCGCGCAGCTCCTCGACCCACTCACGGGACGGCGCGATGGGGACGAGGTCGGGCTCCGGGAAGTACCGGTAGTCCTCAGCCTCCTCCTTCACGCGGCCGGAGGTCGTGGACCCGGTGTCCTCGTGGAAGTGGCGGGTCTCCTGGATGATCGTGCCGCCGCTGTTGAGCACGGCGGCGTGCCGCTGGATCTCGAAGCGGGCCGCACGCTCCACGGAGCGCAGGGAGTTGACGTTCTTCGTCTCGCTCCGGGTGCCGAACTTCTCCCGGCCGTAAGGACGCAGCGACAGGTTCACGTCGCAGCGCATCTGGCCCTGCTCCATGCGGGCCTCGGAGACACCGAGCGCCTTGATGAGCTCGCGCAGCTCGGCGACGTACGCCTTGGCGACCTCGGGAGCGCGCTCGCCCGCGCCCTCGATCGGCTTGGTGACGATTTCGATGAGCGGGATGCCGGCACGGTTGTAGTCGAGAAGCGAGTGCGAGGCGCCGTGGATACGGCCGGTGGCGCCGCCGACGTGCAGCGACTTACCGGTGTCCTCCTCCATGTGGGCGCGCTCGATCTCCACGCGGAAGACCTCGCCGTCCTCCATCTGGACGTCCAGATAGCCGTTGAAGGCGATCGGCTCGTCGTACTGGGAGGTCTGGAAGTTCTTCGGCATGTCCGGATAGAAGTAGTTCTTCCGGGCGAAGCGGCACCACTCGGCGATCTCGCAGTGCAGCGCGAGGCCGATCTTGATGGCGGACTCGATGCCGATCGCGTTGACGACCGGGAGCGCGCCGGGCATGCCGAGGCAGGTCGGGCAGGTCTGCGAGTTGGGCTCGGCGCCCAGCTCGGTGGAACACCCGCAGAACATCTTGGTCTTGGTGCCGAGTTCGACATGGACTTCGAGGCCCATGACAGGGTCGTACGTCGCCAGAGCGTCCTCGTACGACACCAGTTCGTCGGTCGTGGTGGTCACGGTGAAAACTTCCCTCTCAGCCCAGCAGGACGTCGTCGTCGCCCAGGCGCTTGAGCTCCCGGTAGAGGATGGCGAGGCCGGTGACGATGGCGGCGGCGGATACGGCGGCGTCGACGAGCCGCAGGAAGTCGCCGTCCTCGCGGGCGAGCTTGGCCTGCTTGGCGACGCTGAGCGCACCGAAGGCGGTGCTGGCGAGCGACACGTACACGCCCGTCTTGGACTTCTTGAAGTTCTTGGCCTTCTTTGCCATGGCACTCACAGCGACGGAGCCTCCTCGATCAGCGGGTGCCCCCACCTTTCCACGAAGGCGGCCTCGACGGCGGCGCCGACCTTGTACAGCCGGTCGTCCTTCATCGCGGGGGCGATGATCTGCAGGCCGACCGGAAGGTTGTCCTCCGGCGCGAGACCGCAGGGCAGCGACATGGCGGCGTTGCCCGCCAGGTTGGTCGGGATGGTGCAGAGGTCCGCGAGGTACATCGCCATCGGGTCGTCGGCGCGCTCGCCGATCGGGAAGGCGGTGGTCGGCGTCGTGGGCGACACGATCACGTCGACCTGCTCGAACGCCTTCTCGAAGTCGCGCGTGATGAGCGTACGGACCTTCTGGGCGCTGCCGTAGTACGCGTCGTAGTAGCCGCTGGACAGGGCGTACGTGCCGAGCATGATGCGGCGCTTGACCTCGTCGCCGAAGCCCTCCTCACGGGTGAGGGCGGTGACCTGCTCGGCGGAGTGCGTGCCGTCGTCGCCGACGCGCAGGCCGTAGCGCATGGCGTCGAAGCGGGCGAGGTTCGAGGAACACTCGGACGGCGCGATCAGGTAGTACGCGGAGAGCGCCAGGTCGAAGGACGGGCAGTCCAGCTCGACGATCTCGGCGCCCAGCTCCTTGAGGAGGGCGACGGACTCGTTGAAACGCTGGACGACTCCGGCCTGGTAGCCCTCGCCCGCGAACTGCTTGACGACGCCGACGCGCATCCCGGCGACTGAGCCGTTGCGCGCGGCCTCGACGACCGGCGGGACCGGGGCGTCGATGGAGGTCGAGTCGAGCGGGTCGTGCCCGGCGATGACCTCGTGGAGCAGGGCCGTGTCCAGGACCGTACGGCCGCAGGGGCCGCCCTGGTCGAGGGAGGACGAGAACGCCACCATGCCGTAGCGGGAGACGCCGCCGTACGTCGGCTTGACGCCGACCGTGCCGGTGACGGCCGCGGGCTGGCGGATCGAGCCGCCGGTGTCCGTGCCGATGGCGAGGGGGGCCTGGAAGGAGGCGAGCGCGGCGCTCGACCCGCCGCCCGAGCCGCCGGGGATCCTGCTCAGATCCCAGGGGTTGCCGGTGGGCCCGTACGCGCTGTTCTCGGTGCTGGACCCCATGGCGAACTCGTCCATGTTGGTCTTGCCCAGGATGACGACGTCGGCGGCCTTCAGCCTCTTGGTGACGGTCGCGTCGTACGGCGGGATCCACCCTTCGAGGATCTTCGATCCGACGGTGGTCGGGATGCCCTCGGTGGTGAAGATGTCCTTGAGTGCGAGGGGGACGCCGGCGAGCGGGCCGAGCTTCTCGCCGCGCTCCCGCTTCCCGTCGACGGCGCGAGCCTGGGCGAGCGCTCCCTCGCGGTCGACGTGCAGGAAGGCGTGCACCTTCTCGTCGACGGCCTCGATACGGGCGAGGTGCGCCTCGGTGACCTCGACGGCGGTGAGTTCGCCGGAAGCGACCTTGGCGGCGATCTCCGCGGCCGTCAGCCTGATGATGTTGACGTTGGTGTCCGTCATGGTGATTAGTCCTCCCCCAGGATCTGCGGCACCTTGAAACGCCGCTGCTCCTGGGCCGGGGCGCCGGAGAGCGCCTGCTCGGGGGTGAGCGACGGACGGACCTCGTCCGCGCGCATGACGTTCGTCAGCGGCAGCGGATGTGAGGTCGGCGGTACGTCTTGGTCGGCGACCTCGCTGACGCGGGCGACCGCGCCGATGATGTCGTCGAGCTGGCCGGCGAAGTGATCGAGCTCTTCGCCCTTCAGCTCCAGACGCGCCAGCCGTGCGAGGTGGGCGACCTCCTCGCGCGTGATGCCAGGCATGCGGCGTTCCTCTGGGGGTGAGTGTGTGTGGTTTGGCCCAATCCTATGGGTCGGGGGACGGTGCCTGCGCCCGGGTTTCCTCGGGAGCCTTTGCCCACCCACGCCCGCCCGTGACTGTCTCCCGACAAGCGGGCCTCTCCTGTGGGGGTTTGAGCGCCGTCGGCGGCCGTCCCTCCAGGGGCCGCGCCATCGTTCGGACGCTGCGGGCCGTCTGTGGCTGGGCGCGCAGTTCCCCGCGCCCCTTGTCGTCCCGTCCGCTGACGGGCGGGCCCCGATGGCGCTCGGCCCCCACAGGAGACGCCCACTCATCAGCGAACCGTCACGGGCGGTGCGTGGGCGGGTGAATAAACGGGTGAATAAAACGGCCCCCACCGGCCGGCGGGACTACTCCGCCGCCGGCAACGCGGCCCGCGGCCGCTGCCACCCCCGCGACCCCCGCGCGAGCAACCACGCCGTGGTGTCCTCCGGCGGCATCGCGGCGGCGACCAGCCACCCCTGCACCGCGTCACACCCGAGATCGCGCAACCGCTCCCACGTCTCGTCGTCCTCCACGCCCTCGGCGACGACAAGCAGTCCGAGCGAGTGCGCGAGATCGATGGTGCAGCGCACGATCTCCGCGTCCTCGTTGTCCACGGCGAGCCTTGCGACGAAGGACCGGTCGATCTTCAGCTCGCTGACCGGCAGTCGGCGCAGATGGACGAGCGAGGAGTACCCCGTACCGAAGTCGTCCAGCGACATCTTCACCCCGTGCGCGGTCAGCGCGGCCAGGGTGTCCGCGGCCCGCTGCGGATCCTCAAGGAGCACATGCTCCGTTATCTCCAGCTGGAGCGACCCCGCGGGAACCCCGTGCCTGGCCAGTCGCGCGGCGACCGAGCCCGCGAACCCGGGGGTGTGGACATCGCGTGGCGAGACGTTCACCGCGACCGGCACATGCAGCCCCTGTGCACGCCACCGCGCGACCTGGGCGAGCGCGGTCTCCAGGACGTACTCCGTGAGGTGCGGCATGAGCCCGGACGACTCGGCGATGGCGATGAACTCGTCCGGTGCGACCCTTCCCCGCTCGGGGTGCACCCACCGTACGAGTGCCTCGAGTCCGGCGACCTGACCGTCGAACCGGACCTTCGGCTGGTAGTGCAGCTCGACGTCCCCGGCGTCCAGGGCCCGGCGCAGATCCCCCAGCAGCCCCAGCCGGTCCGGTGTGTTCGAGTCCCGCTTGGACTCGTACACCTCCACCCCCGTCCGGTCCCGCTTCGCCTGGTACATGGCGACGTCCGCCCGCCGGAGCAGCCCCTCCGCGTCGAGCGCGTGGTCGGGGAAGACGGCGAGCCCGGCGCTGGCCTCCAGGACGAGCGAGAGCCCGTCCAGGTCGAGCGACGAACCGAGCGCGGCGACGAGATTGCGGGCGACCCGCGTGGCCGACGTCGTGGAGTCGGCGATGGGCAGCAGTACGGCGAACTCGTCGCCGCCCAGCCGCGCGGCCTCCGCTCCGCGCGGCAGGTTGAGCCGCAGCCGATCGGCTATCTGAAGGAGCAGCCGGTCTCCGGCGAGATGCCCAAGCGTGTCATTCACCGAACGGAAACGGTCCAGGTCGATCAGCATCAGGGCGGAACGTGCACCGATGCGTTCGGCTTCGTCCAGGGCCGTCCACGTACGTTCAAGCAGCCACTGCCGGTTGGGCAGCCCGGTCAGCGGGTCACGCAACTGCTCCTCCGCCCGCGCGCGGGCGATCCACAGGGTGGAGTCGAGAGCGATCAGCGGGATCGAGAACAGCGGCAGCAGCATCGGCTGCGCGATCGCGACCACGCAGATCAGCGGCGTGATGCCGAGCAGCGCGACCGCGACGAGCCCCTGTCTGACCAGGGCCGTACGCGCGACGGTCGGCAGGCCGCCGGTACGCGGCGCGTGGACGTACCAGAGCAGGGTGCGGGTGGCCGCGAGATACGCGGCGGCGACCAGGACCACTTCGGGTACCGCGGAGACGGTCCAGGTCTCCGGGCTCCAGGGCGTCTCGACGGACGGGAACCGTCCCCAGGCGGCCAGGACCAGCGCCCCGGCGCCGATGCCGAGGATGTCGACCGCGCCGTGCAGGATGCCCTGGCGCCAACGGTTGCGGCGCGCGATGCCGACCAGGACGACGACGGTCAGGCTGACCATTCCGGCGGGCACCCAGCCGAACAGCAGCAGGACCGCGAGGGTGAGGGCGGCGCCGGAGCCCGTGCCGCCCCACCAGCGGGAGCGGCCGAGGGCGACGAGGTGGCCGACGATGATGCCGGTCAGCAGGGCGAGCGACCAGCCGACGGCGCCGGAGGGGAAGAGCGCGTGGTCGCCGCTGAACGCCCGGTAGAAACCGGCGCCCAGGACTAGCCCGGCCGCCGCGACGACCGCCGCGGGCAGCGCGGGCCCGGATATGGGCCGTTCGGGTTCGTGGCCGGCCATGCCGGGGCCGGGAGCGAGACCGCCGACCCCCACACCATTGGCGGCCGTGCGGGACGCGGCGCCGGGGCGCTCCGAGGTCCGCGCTGTCCCGCGGCCGCCCCCGAGCCATGCGCCGGCCATCCGGCGCAGCCGTGAGTCAGAGGCGGCGCTCTCGGTCGGTTCCATTCCCGTCCCTCTCACAGCCGGCGGTGCCCACGCCACGCGGCCCGGGCCCGAAGACAATCTGGCCACGGCCGCCGCGTCCGAAAACCAATCCCCGAACTCCCGAGGAGCAGGGGATGCCCCAACCGCAGCTGGGCACGGCAGGCGCACATCTCAACACTAGGCCGCAGAAGGCTTCCACGGGCAGCGGTCGTGGACGGTTGCCCGAATGCGACCCGGCCACCCGTATGCATCTGATATGCGCCGAACGGGTGGCCTTCAACCGCTACTCCTCGATCGGAAGTGCGACTTCCGCTGCCGCGTCCGGTCCCTGTTCGAGCAGAACGGCGAAGCCGTCCTCGTTCAGAACCGGAACTTTCAGCTGCATGGCCTTGTCGTACTTGGAACCGGGATTGTCTCCCACAACGACGAAAGATGTCTTCTTCGAAACAGAACCGGTCACTTTCGCTCCCCGGCTCTGCAGGGCCTCTTTCGCGCCATCCCGTGTGTGGTGTTCGAGCGTTCCCGTGACGACAACGGTGAGCCCCTCGAGCGGGCGCGGCCCGTCGTCCTCGCCGGAGCTCTCCTCCTCCATGCGGACCCCGGCCGCGCGCCACTTGCGCAGGATCTCGCGGTGCCAGTCCTCCGCGAACCACTGCTTGAGGGAGGTGGCGATGATCGCGCCGACGCCCTCGGTGGCGGCGAGCTCCTCCTCGGTCGCCTCCTCGATCCGGTCGATCGAGCGGAACTCGCGGGCCAGCGCCTCGGCCGCGACCGGCCCGACATGACGGATCGACAGCCCCGTCAGCACGCGGGCGAGCGGGCGCTCCTTGGCCGCCGCAATGGTGTCCAGCATGGCGATCGCGTTCTTCTTGGGCTCGCCCTGCTGGTTGGCGAAGACCGTGGCGATCTTCTCCTCGCCCGTCTTCGGGTCGCGCTTGGGCAGTCCGCTGTCCTGGTCGAGGACGTACGCCTTGATGGGCAGCAGTCGCTCGATGGTGAGGTCGAAGAGATCGCCCTCGTCCATGAGCGGCGGCTCGGCCGGCTCCAGCGGCTTGGTGAGCGCCGCGGCGGCGACGTACCCGAAGTGCTCGATGTCCAGCGCCTTGCGGCCCGCCAGATAGAAGAGCCGCTCCCGCAACTGGGCCGGGCAGGTGCGGGCGTTCGGGCAGCGCAGGTCGATGTCGCCTTCCTTCATCGGGCGCAGCGGCGTCCCGCACTCCGGGCACTCGGCCGGCATCACGAACTCCCGCTCGCTGCCGTCGCGCAGGTCGACCACCGGCCCGAGGATCTCCGGGATGACGTCACCGGCCTTGCGGAGCACGACCGTGTCGCCGATGAGGACGCCCTTGGCCTTGACCACGTCCTGGTTGTGCAGGGTCGCGAACTCGACCTCGGAGCCGGCGACCGTGACCGGTTCGACCTGCGCGTACGGCGTGACGCGGCCTGTGCGTCCGACACCGACCCGGATGTTGATCAGCTTGGTGTTGACCTCCTCGGGCGCGTACTTCCAGGCGATCGCCCAGCGCGGGGCACGGGCCGTGGACCCCAGGCGGCCCTGGAGGCGGATCTCGTCGAGCTTGACGACCACCCCGTCGATCTCGTGCTCCACGGAGTGGCGGTTCTCGCCGTAGAACGCGATGAACTCCCGTACGCCATCGAGGTCGTCGACCACCTTCGCGTACCTCGTGGTCGGCAGGCCCCACTCGTGAAGCAGTTCGTACGCATGCGAGAGGCGATCGATGTCGAAGCCCTCGCGGGCGCCGATGCCGTGCACCACCATGTGCAGGGGGCGGCTCGCGGTGACGCGCGGGTCCTTCTGGCGCAGGGAGCCCGCCGCCGCGTTGCGCGGGTTGGCGAAGGGCTTGTCACCGGCCTCCACCAGGCGGGCGTTGAGCTCTTCGAACTTCTCCATCGGGAAGTAGACCTCGCCGCGGATCTCCACGAGGTCCGGGACGCGCTCGCCCTTCAGCCGGTCCGGGATCTCCGCGATCGTACGGACGTTGGGCGTGATGTCCTCGCCCGTGCGGCCATCGCCGCGGGTCGCCGCGCGCGTGAGGCGGCCGCCCTCGTACGTGAGGTTGACCGCGAGGCCGTCGACCTTCAGCTCGCACAGGAGGTGGTAGTCGGTGGTGCCCACGTCTTTGGCGACGCGCTCGGCCCAGGCCGCGAGCTCCAGGTCGTCGAAGGCGTTGTCGAGCGACAGCATGCGCTCGCGGTGCTGCACGGACGTGAACTCGGTCGCGTACGCGCCCGCGACCTTCTGGGTCGGGGAGTCGGGCGTGCGCAGCTCGGGGTACTCGTCCTCAAGGGCCTCCACGGAGCGCAGGAGTTTGTCGAACTCCGCGTCGCTGATGACGGGTTGGTCCCTGACGTAGTACCGGAAGCGGTGCTCCTCGATCTGCTCGGCGAGCAGCGCGTGCTTCTCCCGTGCCTCGGCGGGTACCGATGTGGGCTCTGCGTGCTTTTCGCCGGCCACCGTGTTGTCCTCCCGTTACTCAGGGTTGTCCGCGAGGGATCTCGCCGCCCGGACGCAGTGGGCGAGCGCCCTGCGCGCATAGTCGGGGGAAGCCCCCGCGAGCCCGCACGACGGAGTGACCGTGACCGCCTCCGCGAGAAGCCCCGGTTGCAGCCCCAGCCTGCGCCACAGCGTCCTGACACCCATGACGCTACCGGCAGGGTCTGACAATGGACCGTCCACGCCGGGGACGACACCGGCGAGGAGTTGCGTCCCGCCTTCCACTGCTTCCCCGATCACATCGTCGTCACGCTCGGTGAGGAGCGAGAAGTCGAAGGAGACCGCCGAGGCGCCCGCCCTGCCCAGCAGCGCGAACGGCACGTCGGGTGCGCACGAGTGCACCACGACGGGGCCTTCTCCGTGCACCCCGATGACATCCCGCAGCGTCGCCTCGATCAGCTGCCGGTCCACGGCCCGGTGGGTCCGGTAGCCGCTCGCGCTCCTCACGTGCCCGCGCAGTACGGCGATGAGGGACGGCTCGTCGAGCTGGAGGACGAGCTGTGCTCCCGGAACGCGCCGCTGTACGTCTTCGAGATGGACACGCAGTCCCTCGGCGAGCGAACCGGCGAGATCCCGGCAGGCGCCGAGGTCGGAGAGCGCCACCTCGCCGTTCCTCAACTCCAGCGCGGCGGCCAGTGTCCAGGGCCCCACGGCCTGCACCTTCAGCGGCCCTTCGAACCCCTGCAGGTACTCCTCGGTCGCGTCGAGGTCCTCCCCCAGCCACGACCGGGCCCGCTTGGTGTCCCGCCCCGGCCGGTCCCCGAGCCGCCACCCGCTGGGCTCCACGCGCGCGTAGAGCTCGACGAGCATCCCGGCGGTCCGCCCGATCATGTCGGCGCCGGGCCCCCGCGCGGGCAACTCGGGCAGATACGGGAACTCCTCGACGGACCCGGTGACGGTCTTCGCGGCTTCCCGCGTGTCCCCTCCGGGCATGGATCCGACCCCGGTGGCGGGACCGAACCTGAACCTGCTGTTTTCGCTCACGCGGGAAGCCTACGGAATGGCTCTCACGAGGTCAGCGGCCCGGTCGTACCGTCAGGTTGCTGACCTCCGCGTCGCTCGGCAGGTCGAGGGCCATCAGGATCGTCGTCGCGACGGACTCGGGGTCGATCCACTTCGACGCGTCGTACTCTTTGCCCTCCTGCTGGTGGACCTTGACCTGCATGGGGCCGGCGGTGCGGCCGGGGTAGACGGAGGTGACGCGGACGCCGTTCCTGTGCTCCTCGTGGCGCAGGGAGTCGGCGAGGGCTTTGAGGCCGTGCTTGGAGGCGGCGTACGCGGACCAGTCGGCGTGGGCGTTGAGGCCGGCGCCGGAGTTGACGAACAGCACGTGCCCCTGGGACAGGCGCAGTTGGGGAAGGAAGTGGCGGGTCAGCTCGGCGGGGGCGATCAGGTTGACGTTGAGCTGGTGGCGCCAGGACTTGGGGGTCAGCTCGCCGACCGGGCCGAGGTCGACGACGCCCGCGATGTGCAGCAGCGAGTCGATCCGGTCGGGCAGCGTCTGGTACGAGAACGCCCAGGAGAGCTTGTCCGGGTCCGCGAGGTCACCGACCAGAGTCCTCGCTCCGGGGTACTGGGCGGCGAGTTCCTTCGCGCGGCCCGCGTCGCGCGCGTGCAGCACGATGTCGTCCCCGCGCGCGTGGAGGCGGCGGGCGACGGCCGCGCCGATGCCGGAGCCCGCCCCGGTGATCACATGGGTAGCCATGCCCGCCATGCTCGCATCACTGCTGGCCCTGACTCTCCTCCAGGTAGGCCAGGGCGCCCACTGCCTCTTCGGCGAAGAACACCAGTTCAGTGAGGGGAAGCGGCAGGAAACCCTCGTCCTCCATACGCCGGAACTGCTCCTTCAGGCCGTCGTAGAAGCCCGCCGTGTTGAGCAGCACCACCGGCTTCTGCGTCTTCCCGTGCTTCTTCAGCTCCAGGATCTCGGTCGCCTCGTCGAGCGTCCCCGTTCCCCCGACCATGATCACCACGGCGTCGGCCTTCTCCACAAGCAGCGCCTTGCGCGCGGCCAGGTCACGCGCGATGACCATCTCGTCGGCGTTCGGCCGGGCCGTGTCCGCCAGGAAGTCCACGGAGACGCCCACCAGGCGCCCGCCCGCCTCCTGCACTCCGTCGGCGACCACCTTCATGAGACCGACGTCGGAGCCGCCCCACACCAGCGTGTGGCCGCCTTTGCCCAGCAGTTCGGCGAACTCCCGCGCGGGGCGCGTGTAGCGCTCGTCGAGGTCGGCGGCGGAGAGAAAGACACAGATATTCATGCGTCCACGGTACGGGGGAAGAACTTCGGGCCTGCCGGTGCTTTCCAGGTATGGCTGAAGGACACACGATCACCATCGAGCAGGGCACGGAGCGCGTACGCGTCGTGCACGGCGACCAGATCCTGGCGGAGAGCGACCGCCCCCTGTTGCTGCGCGAGACCGGCTGTCCCGTGCGCTACTACATCCCCCCGGAGGATGTCCGCCTCGATCTGCTGGCGGCTTCCCCGACCCACACGTTCTGCCCCTTCAAGGGCACCGCGTCCTACTGGTCCCTCGCCGACGCGGCCGACCTGGTCTGGGCGTACCCCGACCCCAACCCCGAAGTCACCCAGATCAAGGACCACCTGTGCTTCTACGAAGTGGAAGTGGTCTGACCCGATGAGTTCCGGGTCTTCTGCCAGTCTCCACGGCATGGACAAGAAGACTCTCTCCCTCGACGGAACCCCTATCGCGTACGAACGCCACGGTGACGGCCCGACGGTTGTCCTGGTCGGTGGCGCCCTGTGCACGGGCGCCACCCTGGCGCCACAGGCGGCAGCCCTCTCGGACCGTTTCGGCGCCATCACCTACGACCGACGGGGCCGGGGTGAGAGCGGCGACACGGCCCCCTTCGCGGTGGCCCGTGAGGTCGAGGACATCGCGGCGCTGATCGAGGCGTCCGGGGGCCCCGCGGCGCTCTACGGCATCTCGTCGGGCGGCGCGCTGGCCCTGGAGGCCGCGGCGAGCGGGCTGCCCGTCAGCCAAGTCGTCGTCTACGAGACACCGTTCGCCGTATACGAAGGGGGCGGCAAGGAGCGCCTGGAGTACACCGAGCGGCTGACCGAGCTGCTCGGCAAGGGGCGGCGGGGAGACGCCGTCGAGCTGTTCATGGCACTCGCCGGTACGCCGCCGGAGATGATCGCGGGCGCCCGCCGCTCCCCCGCGTGGCCGGACATGGAGGCGATCGCACCGACCCTGGCTTACGACAATGCCGCGATGGGCGACGGACTGGTCCCCCGGGACCGGCTGGCCTCGCTCACGGTGCCGGTGCTGGCCGTCGGCGGCGGAGCGAGCCCCGAGTGGCTGCGGGAGGCGGCGCGCACCGTCGCCGAAACGGTCCCCGACGGGTCGTACCGCACGTTGGACGGCCAGACCCACATGGTGGATCCCCAGGTGCTGGCGCCGGTTCTGGCGGAGTTCTTCGGGAGCGCCGGCAGCAGTTGAGCCGGTCGGACGGTGCTAGACAGCCGCCGTCGCGCGCGTGGTCGTCGCGATCGTCGCCGAGCCGACCACGCGTGTGCCGTCGTACAGGACGACCGCCTGGCCGGGGGCGACACCGCGGACTGGCTCGGTGAAGGCGACTTCGAGGGTGCCGTCGACGAGCTCCGCCGTGACCGTCGTCTCGCCGCCGTGGGCGCGGAGTTGGGCCGTGTAGGTGCCGGGCCCGGTCGGGGCGGTGCCGCACCAGCGGGGCTTGATGGCTGTGAGGCCGTTGACGTCCAGGGCCGCCGCCGGGCCGACCGTCACGGTGTTGTCGACGGGCGAGATGTCCAGGACGTAGCGCGGCTTGCCGTCGGGGGCCGGGGTGCCGATGCGGAGCCCCTTGCGCTGGCCGATCGTGTAGCCGAACGCGCCCTCGTGGGTGCCCAGCTTGGTGCCGGACTCGTCGACGATGTCGCCCTCGGCCTTGCCGAGACGGTTCGCCAGGAAGCCCTGGGTGTCGCCGTCGGCGATGAAGCAGATGTCGTGGGAGTCCGGCTTCTTGGCGACGGCGAGGCCCCGGCGCTCGGCCTCGGCGCGGATCTCGTCCTTCGTGGTGAGGGTGTCCCCGAGCGGGAACATGGCGTGCGCGAGCTGGCGGTCGTCGAGCACTCCGAGGACGTACGACTGGTCCTTGGCCATGTCGGAGGCGCGGTGCAGCTCGCGCGTGCCGTCCTCGCCGACCATCACCTTCGCGTAGTGGCCCGTGCAGACCGCGTCGAAGCCGAGCGCGAGCGCCTTGTCGAGCAGCGCGGCGAACTTGATCTTCTCGTTGCAGCGCAGGCACGGGTTCGGGGTGCGCCCCGCCTCGTACTCGGCGACGAAGTCCTCGACCACGTCCTCCCGGAAGCGCTCGGCGAGGTCCCACACGTAGAACGGGATGCCGATGACATCGGCCGCGCGGCGGGCGTCGCGCGAGTCCTCGATGGTGCAACAGCCACGCGCGCCCGTGCGGAACGATTGCGGGTTGGCGGAGAGCGCGAGGTGCACGCCCGTCACATCGTGGCCGGCTTCCGCCGCGCGGGCGGCGGCGACGGCGGAGTCCACTCCACCGGACATGGCGGCGAGTACGCGAAGGGTGCGGGGGCGCTGCGAGGTGTCAGTCATAACCCCTCCAGGGTACGGGGCCGTGGGAACCGAAGCCCGCGAGTATCCGTTGAAGATCGCATGGGGGAGAAAAAGGCGGACGGAGAGGCCCGTACGAAGGGCCACCGGGCCAGGGACGGCGACCGGCGGATCGGGCGCCGGGCGCTGCTCATCGGTGGCGCGGCGGCCGCCGTGGGGAGCGTCGTGCTCGCGCGCGACGAGCTCGCGCGTCTGTGGTGGCGGCTGCCGAGCGTGGAGAAGCCGCGCAAGGAGGGCGAGGTCGACTTCGCGGGCGCCCAGTGGGTTGCGGCGTCGTCGGCGAACTGGCGGCGGGCGGACCGGCCCGACGACTACGGAATAGACCGGGTGATCATCCACGTCACCCAGGGCAGCTTCGCCAGCGCGGTGAAGGTCTTCCAGGACCCGGGGCACGGCGCGGCCGCGCACTACATCGTCCGCCAGGACGGGCACATCGCCCAGATGATCCGCGAGCTGGACGTGGCGTTCCACGCGGGCAACCGCGAGTACAACGAGCGGAGTGTCGGCATAGAGCACGAGGGCTTCGTGGACCGCCCCGAGGACCTCACGGACGCGATGTACGCGGCCTCGGCACGGCTGACGGCCCGGATATGCGGGCGCTACGACATCCCCGTCGACCGGGAGCACATCATCGGGCACGTCGAGGTGCCGGGCACGGATCACACGGACCCTGGGCCGAACTGGGACTGGGACCGGTACATACCGCTCGTACGGCAGGCACTGTCCGCCCAGGCACAGACCCAGGCGGCCGGGACGGGCGAGGCGTCCGCTAGCTGAGCCCCGCCGAGCGCGCCCGTTCCACCGCCGGTCCGATCGCGCGGGCCACCGCCTGGACGTCCGCCTCCGTGGAGGTGTGGCCGAGGGAGAAGCGGAGGGTGCCGCGGGCCAGGTCGGGGTCGGTGCCGGTGGCGAGGAGGACGTGGCTCGGCTGGGCCACGCCCGCCGTGCACGCGGAGCCGGTGGAGCACTCGATGCCCTGCGCGTCCAGGAGGAGGAGCAGGGAATCGCCTTCGCAGCCGGGGAAGGTGAAGTGCGCGTTGGCCGGCAGCCGCCCTCCATCGGCCGGATCGCCACCGAGGATCGCGTCGGGCACGGCCTTGCGTACGGCCTCGACCAGGTCGTCGCGCAGGGCGCCGATCTCCCGGGCGAACCACTCGCGCTGCTCGGCGGCGAGTTGCCCGGCGACGGCGAACGACGCGATCGCGGGTACGTCGAGCGTGCCGGAGCGGACGTGGCGTTCCTGGCCGCCGCCGTGCAGGACGGGTACGGGGCTGTACTCGCGGCCCAGGAGCAGCGCGCCGATGCCGTACGGGCCGCCGATCTTGTGGCCGGACACCGTCATGGCGGCGAGGCCCGAAGCGCCGAAGTCGACCGGGATCTGACCGAAGGCCTGGACGGCGTCGGCGTGCAGCGGGACGCCGAACTCGGCTGCCACGTCGGCCAGTTCGCGGACCGGCATGATGGTGCCGATCTCGTTGTTGGCCCACATGACCGTGGCGAGGGTGACGTCGTCGGGGTTGCGGGCGATGGCCTCGCGCAGGGCGTCCGGGTGCACGCGGCCGTACGAGTCCACCGGGAGGTACTCGACGGTGGCACCCTCGTGTTCGCCGAGCCAGTGCACGGCGTCGAGGACGGCGTGGTGTTCGACGGGGCTCGCGAGGATGCGGGTGCGGGCGGGATCGGCGTCGCGGCGAGCCCAATAGAGGCCCTTCACGGCGAGGTTGTCGGCCTCGGTGCCGCCGGAGGTGAAGACCACCTCGCTGGGGCGTGCGGCGAGGGCGTCCGCCAGGGCTTCACGGCCTTCCTCGACGGTACGTCTGGCGCGGCGGCCGGCGGCATGCAGGGAGGAGGCGTTGCCCGTGACGCTCAGTTGGGCGGTCAGTGCCTCTACCGCCTCGGGAAGCATCGGCGTGGTCGCGGCGTGGTCGAGGTAAGCCATGGTGGGCCCGATTCTACGGGCCCGCTCACCACTGCCTCCGCCCCACCCGGGGGTGGACCCGGCCCGGTCGCCACCCGGGGTCGTATCGCGCCCTAGAAGCTCCAGGACACCGTGCTGTCGAACTGCATGAGGGCCACCAGTACGACCAGGTCCGCGACGCCCAGACCGAGGCCCAGGAACGCGCGGCCCCGGCGGGCCGTGCCGCGGTACAGGGCGATCGACGCGAGGACGATGGCGATGGGGCCCAGGAAGACATTGAGGACCAGGAGGCCGACGAGGCCGAGGATGAAGGAGGCGACGGCCATACCGTCGGCGTCCCGCCCTGCGGTCCCGCGGGTCGGCGCGGCGGTGCGCTCGGCAAGTTCCTCGCGGTCGGCGTGGTCAGTACGTTCGGTGAGTTCGGTGAGTTCCATGGTGTGAGTCCGCTCCCAACATTCAGTTGGTGGAGGTGTGGCGCAGTCAGTTGAGGGAGGTGTGGCGCCGGCGTGCGTTCCGCTCCCGAACGGCGAAGACGGCCAGCCAGATGCCGATGACGACGGCGGCGACGAGGCTGACGGGCACCGGCGCGTGGGCCACGGAGCCCATGACCACACCCATCAGCAGGAGGGCGGCGACGAGGAACAGCATGAGATGCCTCTCGTGGAAGTCCGACGACTCAGTGAACGGTTGTAGTAACACTTGTTCACTGACTCTTGAGTCTAGCGGGTCACCCGGCTTTCCAACTACAGAGAACAGTTGTTAACTGCATGGCATGAGTCACACCCTCGGCATCCGACAGGCCCAGAAGCAGAAGACCCGACAGGCCCTCCTGGACGCGGCGTTGGGGCTGCTGGAGGAGCAGAGCCTGAGCAGCCTGGGTCTGCGTGAGGTCACCCGTGCCGTAGGTGTCGCTCCGACCGCCTTCTACCGGCACTTCCGCTCGACGGCGGATCTGGGTGTGGCGCTCGTCGAGGAGGCGCTGGGCAGCCTGCACCCGATGATCGGGGACACCGTGTCCGCGGCCGGCGACAGCGACGAACGCATCACGCGTGCCGTCGATCTGATCGCCCACCACGTGGCGACCCACCCCGCGCACGTCCGCTTCATCGCGCGCGAGCGGCACGGCGGCGTACAGCCGGTGCGGGAGGAGATCCGCGAGCAACTGGCCCGGTTCGCCGAGGAAGTGAAGACCGAGCTGGCCAAGCAGCCCGAGTCGCAGGGGTGGAGCGACGACGACCTGCTGATGCTCGCGGGCCTGTACGTCGACCAGATGCTGATGACGGCGTCGCTCCTCCTGGAGGCGCTGGAGGCGTCCGAGGAGGAGCGGGACCGGGTGGCCCGCGTGGCGGCCCGCCAGATGCGGCTGATCAGCATCGGCCGCCGCAACTGGCTGGGGTGACGCAACCCGGCTCCCGTGACGGAATTGGCTGGGGTGACAACCCGGCTCCGGTGACGCAACTGGCAGAGGTGACGCACCCGTTCACCGAGTACGTCACCCCACAAAGCCATCGAACCGACGTGAGGGAAAGGGTCAGCCCGTCTGCTGCGCCTGAGCCCCCTGCCCACCACCCCCGCCACCGCAGCCGCCGCCACCGGCCCCACCGCTCGGCATACCGGACGGCCGACCCGAGCGGGCCGCGCCCGAGGGCATCCCGGACGGAGCACCGGAGGGCCTGCCGGACCGCGCGCCGCTGGGCCGCCCGGACGGGCCCCCGCTCGGCATGCCCGAAGGCCGGGCACACTCCGTCTGGCCGGTGGTGCCGCTGTCCGAGGACGAGTCGCCCGAGCCACAGGCCGCCAGCAGAGGCGCGAGTGCGAGCAGTGCGACGGCGGGGACGAGTCGTACACGACGGTTCATGAGGCTAACTCCCAGTCAGGTCCCGAGCCCGGTTTATGAGTACCGGATGAGTACGGGATGAGTGGGGGCCAGAGCACCAGATCCAGGTAGGACCACGCTGTGCCGAAGCTATGGCTTGCTGTGGATCGGTTGAAGCCGCGGGAAAGAAGACAGGTCCAGGTGGGAGCGCTGTTCCCGAACCGTGACATCGGGACCAGCGGCGGCAACGCCGCCTGCCACCCGGCGCCGCAACGCCTCACGGGCGTCCACGAGTTCGACGCCCGATCGGCGACCTGACCGGCCGGTCCGGTCGGCCACCTGACGGACCGGCCGGCGAGCCCCTCAGCCGATCCGCACCCGTGCGAGCTGCCGGGACTGCGCGACCAGCCGGTCCGCGCTGTCCCACACCTCGGCGTCCTCCTCCAGGAAGCCGCCGGCGAGGTTGCGGGTGGTGATCGACACCCGGAGCGGGCCGGGGGCCGGGCGGGAGCGGACGTGCACCGTCAGTTCGACGGTCGGCACCCAGCCGGACAGGCCGAGTTCGAAGGCGGTCGGGGGCAGCGCGTCGACGGCGAGGAGTAGTGAGAGGGGGTCCGCGTCGCGGCCGTCGGCCAGGCCGAACCAGGACCTCATCTCGCCCTTCCCGGAGGGCGCTCCGAGCGCCCAGCCCAGCGTCGCCGGGTCGAGCTTGAGCATCAGCCGGTCGGTGATCGCCGAGCCGCCGGGCACGGGTGCAGGCGCGTCTTCGGGACCGAAGCACTGGTCCATGGGCGGTATCGCGGGCGGCTTCGCCGTCGTACGGACGTCTTCGGGCAGGGTGTCGAGATCGCCGTACGAGGCGAGGACGCGGATCCGTTCGACCTCGCGGCCCTCGTCGTCGTACTGGAAGAGGGAGGCCTGGCCGGTGGAGAGGGTCCGGCCGGTGCGTACGGCCTCCGTACGGACGACCGCCGGTCCCGGCTGGGACGCGGTCAGGTAGTGCGCGGAGATCGTGAACGGGTCGGCGTGCGGCAGGGCGTGCGCGAGGGCGCGGCCCAGGACCGCCAGGAGATAGCCGCCGTTGACGGCACTGATGATCGTCCACCCGGCGGACAGGTCGATGTCGTAGACGCCGGGTTCGCGCAGGGTGACCGCCGTGTCGCGGTCGAACTCGCTGTCGCCGATCGTGGCCTGTACGGCCTGTATCGAAGCTGCATCTGACATGCCCGAACGGTACAACAGGAAATTACTAAGCGGTAGCTTTGACTGTTTCAGGCGCATGACGTCTGCCCGCGACGAGCCAGGGTTCACGGAGTCTCCGACTCGGTCGCCGTCGAGCGCCGGTGCCACGCGCGCGGCGCCCGCCAGTGGTACCGCATCGCGAGCAGCCGCAGCACGAAGGCGGTGACGACCGCGAGTCCGCTGGTGAACGTGGTGAGCATGTCGTAGCGGATGCACACGACGACCATCGCCGCACCGACCATCGCCGGCACCGCGTACAGGTCGCGGTCCCAACGCAGCAGCGAGGGCACCTCGTTGGCGAGGACGTCACGCAGCACGCCGCCGCCGACCGCCGTGGCGAGGCCGAGGGCCGCGGACTGGGTCAGGCCGAGCCCGTACTCGTACGCCTTCGTCGTGCCGGAGACGCAGAAGAGGCCGAGTCCTGCCGCGTCGAAGACGTTGACGGCGACCTGGGTCCGTTCCACCTCCGGGTGGAGGAAGAAGACGAGCAGGGCGGCGAGCAGCGGGGTGCTGAAGTAGCCGAGGTCGGTGAACGCGGCCGGGGGTACGGCCCCGATGATCAGGTCGCGGAACAGTCCTCCGCCCAGCGCGGTGACCTCGGCGAGTACGGCGATGCCGAAGACGTCGAAGTTCTTGCGGACGGCCAGCAGGGCGCCGGAGATCGCGAAGACGAAGATCCCCACGAGGTCGAGGACATGCTGGACGGAGGGGGTGAACAGTTCCTGGAGCACCCGCCATTTTTACCTATGCGAACGGGAGAGCGCGCGTGCGCTCTCCCGTTCGTGGTGCTTCGGCCCGGCTTCGGCGCCTAGTCCTTGGACTCTTTCGGCTCCGTGGACTCCTTCGACTCCGTGGACGCGCTTGCCTCGGGTGCGGACTCCGGTTCCTCGGAGGAAGTCTCCTCCGCAGCCTCAGCCGGAGCCTCAACCTCGACCGAGGTCTCAGCCTCGGCCGAAGTCGCAGCCTCAGCCGGAGTCTCAGCTTCAGCCTCAACCGAAGTCCCGGTCTCGACCGACACCTCGGCCGGAGCCTCCCCCGACACCTCGGCGGCATCCACCGCAGGGACCAGCTCGACCGTCTCCATGGCCACCTTGGCCGCCGACAGCAACACCGTGTCCTGCGGCGCCTGGTCGTCCGCGTTCTCCGGGTGGTGGCAGGCCACCTGCTGGCCGGGCTTCAGCTCCAGGAGCAGCGGCTCGGTCGTCTTGCAGATCTCCGTGGCCTTCCAGCACCGCGTGTGGAAGCGGCAGCCGCTCGGCGGCGAGATCGGCGAGGGCACGTCACCCTTGAGCAGGATGCGGTCGCTCTTGGTGCCCCGGCGCTTGGGGTCCGGGACCGGCACCGCCGACATCAGGGCCTTGGTGTACGGGTGCATCGGCGCCTCGTACAGCGAGGTACGGTCGGCGAGTTCGACGATCTTGCCGAGGTACATCACCGCGATACGGTCCGAGACATGGCGTACGACGGAGAGGTCGTGCGCGATGATCACGTACGTCAGGCCCAGCTCGGTCTGCAGGTCGTCCATCAGGTTCACGACCTGCGCCTGGATCGACACGTCGAGGGCCGAGACCGGCTCGTCCGCGACGACCAGCTTCGGCTTCAGGGCGAGCGCGCGGGCGATGCCGATGCGCTGGCGCTGACCGCCGGAGAACTCGTGCGGGTAGCGGTTGAAGTGCTCGGGGCTCAGACCCACCAGCTCGAGAAGGCGCTGGACCTCCTTCTTCACACCGCCCTCGGGCTCCACGCCCTGGAGCCGGAAGGGCGCCGAGACGATCGAGCCGATGGTGTGCCGCGGGTTCAGCGAACCGTACGGGTCCTGGAAGATCATCTGGATGTCCCGGCGCAGCGGGCGCATCCCTCCCGCGCCGAGCCGGGTGATGTCCTTGCCCTCGAACTCGATGGTGCCGGCGGTCGGGTCCTGGAGCCGGGTGATGACCCGGCCCATGGTCGACTTGCCGCAGCCGGACTCGCCGACCACGCCCAGCGTCTCGCCCTTGCGCACCTCGAAGTCGATGCCGTCGACCGCCTTGACGGCCGCGACCTGGCGCTGGAGGACGCCCTTCCGGATAGGGAAGTGCTTCTTCAGCCCCTGGACCCTGAGCAGCACCTCGCGGTCATCGGAGGCCGCCGCCTGCGGCGGGGTCACCGGCGCGTCGACGGCGTCCGTCTTCTTCGTCTCACTCACAGCTTCGGCGCAATCTCTTCGGTCCAGATCCGCGTGCGGTCCTCCGGCGAGAGGTGACAGGCGGAGTAGTGCCCGCTGCCGACCAGTTGCAGTTCGGGGCGCACGGTACGGGTGACATCGCCCTTGGGGAGGTCGGCGTACGGGCAGCGCGGGTGGAAGGCGCAGCCCGAGGGGATGTTGATGAGACTCGGCGGCTGGCCCTTGACGGGGATGAGCCGCTCGGACGTCTCCCGGTCGATACGCGGCATCGAGCCGAGCAGACCCCAGGTGTAGGGGTGCTGCGGCCGCTCGAAGATCGTGTCGACGGGACCGCGTTCCGCGCACCGGCCGCCGTACATCACCAGGACGTCGTCGGCGATCTCGGCGACCACACCCAGGTCGTGGGTGATGAGGACGACGGCGGAGCCGAACTCCTTCTGCAGATCGCGGATGAGGTCGAGGATCTGCGCCTGGACGGTCACGTCCAGGGCGGTCGTCGGCTCGTC
Source organism: Streptomyces sp. NPDC093544 (assembly GCF_040683495.1). Taxonomy (NCBI): domain Bacteria; kingdom Bacillati; phylum Actinomycetota; class Actinomycetes; order Kitasatosporales; family Streptomycetaceae; genus Streptomyces; species Streptomyces sp. NPDC093544. Next base: position 330,060 of record NZ_JBFBEA010000003.1, read on the forward strand.
CGCGATGAGCAGCTCGGGGTTGTTGACGAGCGCCATGGCGATCATCGCGCGCTGGCGCATACCGCCGGAGAACTCGTGCGGGTAGCTGTCGACGCGCTTGCCGGGCTCGGGGATGCCGACCCGGTCGAGCATCTCGATGGCCCGCCTGCGCGCGGTCTTCTTGTTGACCTTGTGGTGGACGCGGTACGCCTCCACGATCTGGTTACCGATCGTGTAGTACGGGTGCATCGCGGAGAGCGGGTCCTGGAAGATCATCGACATCTCGCGGCCGCGGAGCTTGCGCACCTCGTCCGGGTCGGCGCCGACCAGTTCCTTGCCGTCGAGCCAGATCTCGCCGGACATCCGGACGTGCTTGCCGCCCGCGCCCAGCCGGTGCAGACCCATGATCGCCAGCGAGGTGACGGACTTCCCGGAGCCCGACTCGCCCACGATGGAGAGGGTCTTGCCCTTCTCCAGCGAGAAGCTGAGCCCGTCGACGGACTTGACCACGCCGTCGTCGGTCGGGAAGTGCACCTTGAGGTCGCGTACTTCGAGGAAGGCGCTCGGTGCGTCCGAGCGCGCGGTGACGGGTTCGCCTACCGCGGCGCCGGTCTTGGACAGTTCGGTCACGAGAGCCTCACCCGCGGGTCGGCGGCTGCGTAGAGCAGGTCCACCAGAAGATTTGCGATCACGACGAAGAGGGCGGCGATCAGGGTGACACCGAGGATCTTGGGCAGGTCGTTGTCGGTGATGCCCTGTACCGCGTACTGGCCGATGCCGGGCAGCGAGAACACGTACTCGGTGATCACGGCTCCGCCGAGCAGCAGACCGAGGTCCATGCCGAAGATGGTGATGATCGGCGTCAGCGCGGCCCGCAGCCCGTGCCGCACCACGACCTTGCTCTCACGCAGGCCCTTGGCGCGGGCCGTACGGATGTAGTCCTCGTTCATCGTCTCCAGCATGCCCGAGCGGGTGAGCCGCGCGTAGATGGCGGAGTAGAGAAGTGCGAGCGAGCACCACGCGGGGAAGAGGGTGTTGGCCCACTCCGCGGGATTCTCGGTGAACGGGACGTACGTCTGGCCGAAGATCGGCCACTGGAAGGTGAAGAGCAGCAGCGCCAGGTTGCCCGTGAAGAACATGGGCAGCGAGACACCGGCAAGGGCGATGCCCATGAAGGTGCGGTCGAGGAACGAGCGCGGCTTGAGCGCGGAGACCACACCGGCCGTGACACCGGACACCAGCCAGAGCACGGCGGCACCGGCGGCCAGCGAGGCCGTCACCGGAATGCGGGACGTCAGCTCCGGCCAGACCGCCTGGTGGGTCTTGAAGGAGTAGCCGAAGCAGGGCGCGTCGCAGTGCGCCGTGGTGGGGCCGAGGTCATAGGTGGCCCCGACCACGATCCCCTTGATGAAATGCCAGAACTGGGCGTAAAGGGGCTGGTCCAGTCCGAGGTTGTGCTTGACCGCGGCGATATCGGCCGCCGACGGGTTCTTCCCGATGTACTGCTGGGCCAGCGAGTCTGCGGTCTGACCGGCGAACCGCGGCAGTACGAAGAAAATGGCGAAGGTGACCGCGGTGACGACCAGCAGCAGGATCACTGCCGCGGCCATCCGGCGGAGGATGTACGAGATCACGGGGATCGGCGCTGGTGCCCGCGGGCCGCTAAGCCCGCGGGCACCAATGCCTTCACCTGCCTTCCGGGGCTACTTCTTGGTCGTACCGATGTTGAGGTAGTCGTACTGGCCGCTGAAGGCCGCCGTGGAGACCAGGTTGGTGAAGCCGGCCGGGCGGTACAGCAGGACCTTGAAGTAGGTCAGCGGAACGAGGGCCGCCTCTTCCATGGCCTTCTTGTCGACCTCGGTGTAGAGGGCGTCACGCGCGGCCTTGTCCTCGGTGCCGATCGCCTTCTGCAGCGTCGAGTTGACCACGGCGTTGTCGAGCTGCGACAGGTTGGTGTTGCCGGACGCGCCGATCGCGGCACCGTTCAGGATCTGCTGCAGGAAGCCGTAGCCGGACGGCCAGTCGGAACCCCACTGCATCATCATCAGACCGATGTTGTTCTTCTTGTCGAACTCGGGGACACCCGCGTTGTCGGTGAAGTACTTGCCCGACGGGTACTGCTTCAGGCTGGCGTTGATGCCGGCGGCCTTCAGCGAGTTGATGATCGCGGTGGCCGCGTCGATCTCCGCCGGGCGGTCGCTGCGCGCGGAGATGTTCGTGGTGATCGACGTCTTGCCGCAGGCCGTCAGCTGCTCCTTGGCCTTGGCCACGTCGCCCTTGTTGCCGGCGGAGGCGTAGATGTCCGACTTCTCGTAGCCGGGGATGTCCGGCGGGAGGACGGTGGTGGCGATGTCACCACGGATCGGGCCGCCCTCGGCGGTCTGCACCGAGACCTTGTCGATGGCGTACTCGACGGCCTTGCGGCAGGCGACGTTGTCGAACGGGGCGAGCTTGGTGTTGATCGCCATGTAGACGAGACGGCCACCGTAGGTGTTGTCGGTGTTGGCCTTCAGGTCGGCGGAGTTGACCACCTTGGCCTGCGTCGCGGCCTGGACACCCGTACCGCCCAGGTCGATGGCGTTACCGGCCATCACGTCCTGGTCGATCGTCTCGGCGTTGACCTTCAGCTTGACGACGATCTTGTCCGGGTACTGCTTGCGCAGCGGGTCGGTCTTCGCGTCCCAGTTCTCGTTGCGGACGAGGGTGACCTGCTTGCCCTCCTCGTAGCTCTCGAACTTGTACGAGCCCGAGGACACGATGTTCTTGACGTAGTCGACGCCGGTGTCCTTGGCCTGCGGCACCGGAGCCGTCTGCGGCGTGGCGACCAGGTAGTCGAACTCCTGGAAGGCGGTGTTGAGCTTGAAGACGATCGTCGTGTCGTCCGGCGTCTCGATGGACGACAGACCCTCGGCGCTCTTGTCCTTGTAGGGGCCCTTGTACTTGTCGCCGCCCTCGAGGAACTGCTGGAAGTAGTTCGGGCCGAGGGAGAGTACGTCACGCGCGAAGTTGGAGCGCTCCACGGCGTACTTCACGTCCTTCGACGTGATCGCCGTGCCGTCCTGGTACTTGAGGCCCGAGCGCAGCTTGTACGTCCAGGTCTTGCCGCCGTCGCTCGGCACACCCGCGCTGGCGGCGAGGTCCGGGACCAGCTCGTTGCCCTTGTCGCCCGCGGCGGGCTTGAAGGTCATCAGCGGGCGGGCGTACAACCGGCTGAGGTTGTACATGTACGCGTAGTACGTGTTGCCCGGGTCGAACGAGTCCGGGACGTCGGAGTACTCGTACGTGACCGTCCCACCCTTCTGGGTGGAAGCGTTGACGACGTCCTTGGTCGCTGCGTTGGCCCCAGCTGATTTCGTGTCGTCGTTCGTGTTGTCATCGGCCTTGCTGCAGCCTGCGAGAAGCAGACTCACACTGCCGATGGCCGCAACTGCGGCCAGCGCTGACCTTCGCATGATGTTCGGGTCCCCTCCATTGTTGGAAACTTGATGGACGCTCGGCGCTGCCACAGGTCAGCGGCTGCGCGGGTCGAGAGCGTCGCGCAGACCGTCGCCGAGCAGGTTGAACGCCAGCACGGTGACGAAGATCGCGAGGCCGGGCACGATCAGGAACTGCGGATCGACCTGGTAGTAGGTGACCGCCTCGCTGATCATCCCGCCCCATGACGCCTGCGGGGGCTGGATGCCGACGCCGAGGAAGCTCAGGCTCGCCTCGAAGAGGATGTTGGTCGGGATGAGCAGCGTCGAGTAGACGATGATCGGGCCGACCAGGTTCGGGAGCAGCTCTCGGAAGAGGATGTACGGTCCCCTCGCGCCCATCCCCCGGGAGGCGTCGACGAACTCGCGCTCCCGCAGGGCCAGGGTCTGGCCGCGGACGATGCGTCCCAGGTAGGGCCAGTTGAAGAAGCCGATAATGAAGATCAACACGCTGATGTGCAGCGGGAGTCCTTCGAGGCCGAACGCGCCGCCCTGCAGCGTCGCGGAGATCGCGATGGCGAAGAGCAACAGCGGGAAGGCCAGGAAGGTGTCCATCAGCCGGCTGATGATCGTGTCGACCCGGCCGCCGTAGTAACCGGCGACCACTCCGAGGACCGTGCCGATCACGTTCGAGAGGATCGTGGCACCGAAGGCGACGACCAGCGAGACCCAGGAGCCCTCCAGGATGCGGGTGGCGATGTCGCGCCCGAACTTCGGCTCCACGCCGAGCGGGTGCGCCCAGCTCATCCCGCCGAAATCGCCCAGGGGCAGCGAGGTGTTGGGGTCGATCAGGTCCTGGTTGAAGGCGTTCGGGTCGAGCCCGAACAGCGCCTGGATGGGGCGCGAGAGCGCCGCCAGCAGGATGAGCAGCACCACAATGACACCGCCGGCGACCGCCACCTTGTCGCGCTTGAAGCGCGTCCAGGCGATCTGCCCCAGGGAACGGCCCTCGATCTGCCCCTTGTCGACTCCGGCCAGCACAGCCTCCGGCTGCACTTCCGTCTCCGACCCGGTGGTCTCGATCGGTGCGGTCACAATGACCCGACCCCTCTGACCGGTGGTGACCGGCCTACGCCTGCCGCTGTCTGCGGCTTGGTTCACTTGCATGCCGGGAGCGGCCGCAGATGATGCGGCCTGGAGACCCGGGCTGTTACTTCGACTTGCACTCACTCACAGGATCGATGACCCCATGTCTGCACGGGAGTCTTCATGGCCGCCACGATCACGTGCCAGGTCTGGCGGTGAAAGTATGCGCAACCGTGATGCGGTTAAGGGGATTCCGTTATCCGAACAGTGGGTAACGCGGGGCGGACACGGGGCAGTTGGGGTGGAAGGGGCCATGAGGCGCCCTTTAGGCTGGTGTCAGCCTCAAAGGGGACATCCAACCCTTACGTCTGTCGAGCCGCAGGTCAGACGCGAGGTCACGGCATGCGGAAATCAGGACGTGGCGGGGCCAGGATGGGTTCAGCGGTGGAACAGGGATCAGTATGACCGGGACTGCGGATAGCCGTAGCCACCGGCCACCGGTGCCTGCGCCGGAGCCGCATGGGCTTCACGGTCGTAGAAGGGTCGCGCGTTGGACCGCAGCCACATCGCCACCGGGTCGTACTCGTCGGACATCGCGACCGTCGAGACGGGCAGCCCGTCCGGCACCGCGCCGATGGACTGCTGCATCATCGCCCGCACCGAGTCGACGGCCGGCGGCGAGGTGTCGTACACATCGAGACCGATGGCCAGATAGGGCGCCCCGAGCGCGGGCTGTACCCAGGCGCGGCGCAGCGAGCGCACGGCGGACGTGCGGTGCGCGTTCTGCGTGAGCAGGGCGTAGAACTGCGGGATCTCGATGCCCGGCTCGGAGAGCCTGAGCGGGCCCGCGGGCTGGCGCTCCAGGCCGGTGGCGATACGGCGCAGATCGAGCCAGGGGATACCGACGCCGCCGCCGGGGGCGTGCGGGTTCAACCAGAGGCCGAACTGGTCGGGGTACAGGGTGCGGGCGACGTCGAGGCCGTCGACGACCTCGTACGAACGGTTCCAGCCGCTGGCCGAGAGCTCCTGGGCGGAGGTCACACAGGGCGCGTACCCGAAGCCGTCCACCTGCATGTTTCCGTACTGCGCGTCCGGGGAGCCGGACTGGCCGTGCCAGAGCAGCATCCAGACCTGGCCTGCCGACGGGGCCGCGAGCGCGCGCAGGAGCGCCTCGTAGGCGTCGTAACGCCCGGGCGTCACCTGGCGCAGCATGTGCTCGACCTGCCCGGCCGCGGTGCCGCTGGCGCTCACCTGTACCGCCCCTTCGCGAAGTTGCCCCGGATATGAAACCAGCTTAAGCGGCGACCCTGACACCGGTGCGGGACGCTCCGCTCGGAAAGCCGCGTAAGAGCTCGGGACTTGCTGCCGTCCGCGACCGCGGGCCGGCTGTGGTTGCTCGCGCCCACGCGGCGGAGCCGCACAATGTCACAGCCCCGCGCCCCTGACGGGGCGCTCCTAGTGACCCCGGTGGTAGAAGGGCCGCACCCGCTCGCGCATCCAGTCGCCCACCGGGTCCTGGGTGATGTCCAGGAGAACCAGGTTCACGGGGCGGTCGACCGGGACCCGGCCCAGCGCACGTCCCAGCGCGTCCAGGGGGAGCGTGCGGGCCTCGCCCTCCCACAGCGAGAGTTCGACGCCGATGAACATCACGGGTGCGCCGCCCTCGATGCTGGCCAGGCAGCGGCGGGCGGTCAGCACGACGCCGGTCCCGGCGAACTCGGCGGAGGCCGCGGACAGGAAGTCCACCGGGTCGTCCTGCCAGTCGGGCTCGAAGAGCCGCACCCGGCCGCCGCTCGCGGACCCGTCGAGAGGCGTACGCCGGGCGCGGCACAGTTCGGCGACCGCGAGGGGCGGCAGTGGTACGCCGACCACGCCGTCCGGGTTGACCACGATGCCGACCTGCGGGGGCAGCCCGCGGGCGAACTCGACGGCGGGCGCGATCGTGTACGACATGTGCCCGCCGGTGACTTGGCGGAACTGCTCCTCGGAGCTGAAGACAGGGACGTACGCCTGACCCGCGATCTCCAGCGTGGGCAGGTCGAGCGGGCCGCTCTGCGTCCCGCCGCCGTTCGGCAGCGGGACCCAGACGAAGCTGCGGCCGAGGACCTCGACGATGCGGGCACCCGACGAGTGCCCCGCGGGCACGCCGAGGGACGCGGCGAGCACCTCCTCCAGTTCGTTGCCCGGCCATCCGCCGTGCGGATGGGGGTGCGCCTGCGCCGGGAGGCCGGGGAAGTCGGGGAATTGGGGGAAGTCCATCTGCCTACCTGTCTACCGCCTGCTGTGAACCACTGTTCCGGTGTTCCGGCTGGCTAGATTAGTGGGCTTGTACGGAATCTCCGCCGCTTCGGCCGCTCTCAGCGGTTCCCCGCCGCTCTCAGCCGCTCTCAGCCGCCGAAGTCGATCCGGCGCAGTACGTCCGCCGCGTCCCGGTCGATGAGCACCGCGGAACCGCAGCCCTCCGGCAGGTCGCCCTTCTCGACGGAACGCAGCAGCCGGGTGACCGCGCCGCGGTGGCGCCCGAACGCGTACCGCGAGACGCCGCGGCCGCGCTCGCGCTGGCCGTCAAGCGCCGTGCCGGGCGTGACATCGAGGAGCAGCAGGTGCAGCGCGCCGCCACGGCGGCGGGCCTCGCGGGAGAGCCAGCGGCGGACCCAGGCCTGCGTACCGCAGTCGTGTACGACGACTCCGGCGCCGGAGCGCAACGCGCGGTGCAGGCCCGTGTAATGGGCGAGGCGGACGAGGGGGCGGTAGAGCGCGTACGGGAGCCAGCGGGACATCCGTCCGTCCCAACGGTCGCGGGTGTCCTGCGAGTCGATACGCGGGCCCGAGACGGCACGGCGCATCAGGGTCGACTTGCCGCTGCCGGGGAGTCCGGTGACCACGACGACGTCGGAGCTGCCGAAGTGCAGGCCGTGCGGGCTGTGTCCCGCGCGCTCCCTGAGGTCGCGGACGACAGCAGTCGGGAGCGGGTCGCACGCCTCCCTGGCCGGGGCACCGGGCTGCTTGGGCAGCGCGAGACCCGTCGATGTCGCGTACGCCGTGGTCCTGTTCACCGTGATCGTCCTCCCCATGGGTCTGGAGTCCCATCCCCGCCGAGTGTAAAGAGAAGGTAATGCGCGGTGCTTCCTGTTTCCGTAATCGGTCTGCCACAGGCTGGTTACAAGTCACTGTAAGGCGCTGTGAGTCACTGTGGGTTGCCGCGGGTCGCCATGGGTTGCCGTGGGGTGCCGTGGGCTGCCGTGAGGGGGGTGTTCGGAGGTGCCCCTCCCGTGTCTCCGGGATGCGTGCAATGATGTGCGCGCCAACTGCATACCGGCCGCTTGAATCCGCGCGGGAGAGTCCCGGGGCACGTCGCCCTGGGCGCCGAAGGAGCAAGTCCCTCCCTTGAATCTCTCAGGCCCCGTACCGCGCGGGCGAGGCACATCTGAAAAGCGGGCCGCTGACCAGTGGCCCCACCCAAGGTGCAAGTCATGACCACCGTTTCGCGGGGTCGTGATGAACCTCTCAGGTTCCGATGACAGATGGGGAGGAACGACCTCGCCGTCATGCCTTGGGAGCCCCACCGATGAGCAGTAACGCACCCCGTCACACCGCGCTCGATGCCCTGCATCGCTCGCTCGGCGCGACGATGACCGACTTCGCGGGCTGGGACATGCCCCTGCGCTACGGCTCCGAACGCGACGAGCACATCGCCGTCCGCACGAAGGCCGGCCTCTTCGACCTCTCGCACATGGGTGAGATCACGGTCAGCGGGCCCCAGGCCGCCGCACTCCTCAGCTACGCGCTGGTCGGCAACATCGCCTCGGTCGGCGCCGGCCGCGCCCGGTACACCATGATCTGCCAGGCGGACGGCGGCATCCTCGACGACCTGATCGTGTACCGGCTGGCCGATGCCGAGTACATGGTCGTCGCCAATGCCTCCAACGCCCAGGTGGTGCTGGACGCGCTCGTGGAGCGTTCGGCGGGCTTCGACGCCGTCGTGCGGGACGACCGTGACGCGTACGCGCTGATCGCCGTACAGGGACCGGAATCCCCCGGCATCCTCAAGTCCCTCACCGACGCCGACCTCGACGGCCTGAAGTACTACGCGGGTCTGCCCGGCACGGTCGCGGGCGTCCCGGCGCTCATCGCGCGCACCGGCTACACCGGCGAGGACGGCTTCGAGCTGTTCGTGAAGCCGGCGCACGCCGTGGAGCTGTGGCAGGCGCTGACCAAGGCGGGCGAGGGCGTCGGCCTGATCCCATGCGGTCTGTCCTGCCGGGACACCCTGCGCCTGGAGGCGGGCATGCCGCTGTACGGGCATGAGCTGAGCACCTCGCTCACCCCCTTCGACGCCGGCCTCGGCCGGGTCGTGAAGTTCGAGAAGGAGGGCGACTTCGTGGGGCGCGACGCGCTCTCCGAAGCCGCCGCGGCCGCTCTTGAGAACCCCCCGCGGGTGCTCGTCGGTCTGATCGCCGAGGGCCGTCGCGTCCCGCGCGCGGGGTACGCCGTCGTCGCCGACGGCAAGGTCGTCGGCGAGGTCACCTCGGGCGCCCCGTCCCCGACACTGGGCAAGCCGATCGCTATCGCCTACGTCGACGCCGCGCACTCCGCTCCGGGTACCGCCGGAGTGGGTGTGGACATCCGGGGCAGTCACGAGCCGTACGAGGTCGTGGCGCTGCCGTTCTACAAGCGCCAGAAGTGAGACTGGCCCACAGGCCGGGCTTCGGGCTCGCTCGCGGTCACGGTGGCCGGACGTCAGCAGGGCACATCCGCCAGACGTGACACCGGGCACATCCGCCCTGCTCATCACCCCTCCCCCCGTCATCAGCACTCCCCCGCGTACAGGAGAATTCAGGACATGAGCAACCCCCAGCAGCTGCGCTACAGCAAGGAGCACGAGTGGCTGTCGGTCGCCGAGGACGGCGTCTCGACGGTCGGCATCACCGAGTTCGCGGCCAACGCGCTCGGCGATGTCGTCTACGCCCAGCTTCCGGAGGTCGGTGACACGGTGACCGCGGGCGAGTCCTGCGGTGAACTGGAGTCGACCAAGTCGGTGAGCGACCTGTACGCGCCGGTCACCGGCGAGATCGTGGAGTTCAACCAGGACGTGGTGGACGACCCCGCGCTGGTCAACTCGGCCCCCTTCGCGGGCGGCTGGCTGTTCAAGGTGCGCGTCGCGGACGAGCCGGACGACCTGCTCTCCGCCGACGAGTACACCGCTTTCACCGCCGGCTGAGGAGTCGTAGCCCCATGTCTGAACCCAAGTCGATTCTGAACACGCCCCTCCACGAACTCGACCCCGACGTCGCCGCCGCCGTCGACGCCGAACTGCACCGCCAGCAGTCCACCCTCGAAATGATCGCCTCGGAGAACTTCGCTCCGGTCGCGGTCATGGAGGCCCAGGGCTCGGTCCTGACCAACAAGTACGCCGAGGGCTACCCCGGCCGCCGCTACTACGGCGGCTGTGAGCACGTCGATGTCATCGAGCAGATCGCCATCGACCGCGTCAAGGCGCTCTTCGGTGCCGAGCACGCCAACGTGCAGCCCCACTCGGGCGCCCAGGCCAACGCGGCCGCGATGTTCGCGCTGCTCAAGCCGGGCGACACGATCATGGGTCTGAACCTCGCGCACGGCGGGCACCTGACCCACGGCATGAAGATCAACTTCTCTGGCAAGCTCTACAACGTGGTCGCGTACCACGTGGACGAAGCCACCGGCCAGGTCGACATGACCGAGGTCGAGAAGCTCGCCAAGGAGTCCCAGCCGAAGCTGATCGTGGCGGGCTGGTCGGCGTATCCGCGCCAGCTGGACTTCGCCGAGTTCCGCCGGATCGCGGACGAGGTCGGCGCGTACCTGATGGTCGACATGGCGCACTTCGCCGGTCTGGTGGCGGCGGGCCTGCACCCCAACCCCGTGCCGCACGCCCATGTCGTCACGACCACCACCCACAAGACGCTGGGCGGCCCGCGCGGTGGCGTGATCCTGTCCACGGCCGAACTCGCCAAGAAGATCAACTCGGCGGTCTTCCCGGGCCAGCAGGGTGGCCCGCTGGAGCATGTGATCGCCGCCAAGGCCGTCTCCTTCAAGGTCGCCGCGACGGACGACTTCAAGGAGCGCCAGCAGCGGACGCTGGACGGTGCGCGGATCCTGGCGGAGCGGCTGGTCCAGGACGACGTGAAGGCCGTGGGCGTGGACGTGCTCTCCGGCGGCACGGACGTGCACCTCGTCCTGGTAGACCTGCGTAACTCCGAGCTGGACGGGCAGCAGGCCGAGGACCGTCTCCACGAGGTCGGCATCACGGTCAACCGCAACGCCATCCCGAACGACCCGCGCCCGCCGATGGTGACCTCGGGTCTCCGCATCGGTACGCCGGCCCTGGCGACCCGCGGCTTCACGACCGAGGACTTCACCGAGGTCGCGGACATCATCGCGGAAGCGCTGAAGCCGTCGTACGACGTCGACTCGCTGAAGACCCGGGTGGCAGCCCTGACCGACAAGCACCCGCTGTACCCCGGTCTGTAGCAGTTCGTACGTTTCACGCGTTTCCTGCGTTTCACCATTGGGTTCGTCCGGAACGTACGTTTCTTCGGGGCGCCGCGCACACTGGACATCAGCCGTGCGCGGCGCCCACCCCCTTGCACCACCTTGTTTTGAGGAGTTCCCGTGGCCATCTCGGTCTTCGACCTGTTCTCGATCGGCATAGGCCCGTCCAGCTCCCACACGGTGGGCCCGATGCGCGCGGCAGGCATGTTCGCCCGGCGCCTGCGCAACGAGGCCGTGCTGGACTCGGTGGTGTCGATACGCGCCGAGCTGTACGGCTCCCTGGGCGCGACCGGCCACGGGCACGGCACCCCCAAGGCGGTGCTGCTCGGCCTGGAGGGCGCCTCACCCCGGACGGTGGACGTGGAGGGCGCCGACGGCCGGGTCGAGGAGATCAAGTCGGCGGGCCGCCTCAAGCTGCTGGGCGAGCACGAGATCGACTTCTCCTTCTCCGACGACCTGATCCTGCACCGCCGCAAGACGCTGCCTTACCACGCGAACGGCATGACGGTCTTCGCGTACGGCGCCTCGGGCGAACTCGTGCTGGAGAAGACGTACTACTCGGTCGGCGGCGGCTTCGTGGTCGACGACGACGCGGTGGGCGAGGACCGCATCAAGCTGGACGACACGGTCCTGAAGTACCCCTTCCGTACGGGCGACGAGCTGCTGCGGCTGACCCGCGAGACGGGACTGTCGATCTCCGCGCTGATGCTGGAGAACGAGCGGGCGTGGCGCACCGAGGAGGAGATTCGCGAGGGGCTCCTCGCGATCTGGCGCGTCATGCAGGCATGCACGTCGCGCGGCATGTCCCGCGAGGGCATCCTGCCGGGCGGCCTCAAGGTCCGCCGCCGCGCCGCCGTCTCGGCCCGCCAACTCCGCGCCGAGGGCGACCCGTTGGCCCACGCGATGGAGTGGATCACCCTCTACGCGATGGCGGTGAACGAGGAGAACGCGGCGGGCGGCCGGGTCGTCACGGCCCCCACGAACGGCGCGGCCGGCATCATCCCGGCGGTCCTGCACTACTACATCAACTTCGTGCCGGGCGCCGACGAGGAGGGAGTCGTACGATTCCTGCTCGCGGCCGGAGCCATCGGCATGCTCTTCAAGGAGAACGCGTCCATCTCCGGCGCCGAGGTCGGCTGCCAGGGCGAGGTCGGCTCGGCCTGCTCCATGGCCGCCGGCGCCTTCGCCGAGGTCCTCGGCGGCAGCCCCGAACAGGTCGAGAACGCCGCCGAGATCGGCATGGAGCACAACCTCGGCCTCACCTGCGACCCGGTCGGCGGCCTCGTCCAGATCCCCTGCATCGAGCGCAACGGCATGGCCGCGGTGAAGGCCGTGACAGCCGCGAAAATGGCCATGCGCGGCGACGGCTCCCACAAGGTCTCCCTCGACAAGGTCATCAAGACCATGAAGGAGACGGGCGCGGACATGAGCGTCAAGTACAAGGAGACGGCCCGGGGCGGGCTTGCGGTGAACATCATCGAGTGCTGAGGAAGTGGGCCCTGACCTGGGTACGCCGCGCGCTGAAGTACCACAGGATGCCCAGCGCGGCGTCATCGGGCTGTTCAGGGGCGAGACTCTTCGCCGGCGGCCGTTCCTTCACGCGACGTTGCTCGACACCTCGAAGCGTGAAAGAACGGCCGCCCTGCTGTCCCGGGACGGTGGTCAGAACATCGACGACAGGTCGCCGGTGATCGAGGAGACGAGCTCCTTGCCCTCCTCCGCGATCTGCTTCACCGCGGGAGCCACCCTCTTGGCGACCGGGGTGATCCACTTGGACTGGCCGTAGGTGACCAGGCTCAGCGCGGTGCCGGCCGCGGACCAGGCGAACTCGCCGCTGGTGAAGCCGTATTCGATGCCGGTGAACAGGGTGCTCAGCGCGCCGGCTCCCATCGCGATGCCGCCGAAGATCGCCGCGGCCGGGACACCGATGACGGCGAACGGGGGAAAGACGAGGCTGGCGAGCCCGAGGCCGGCGGCGATGAATCCCGTTCCGATGCTGACGTAGTTGAAGGCGTCGGCCCACCAGCCGGCGTCCGAGTACCACTCGTCGTTGTCGGAGCCGCTGCCGTTCTGGTTGACGTCGTCGTTGGCGTCGTTGTCGGCCGGGTTGCTGCCGTTGTTCCGGTCCTCCTGCGCCTTCTCGGCGGCCTCACGGGCGGCCTCGCGGGCCTCCTCCTGGCGCTTCTGGATGACGATGGCGCGTGCCTGGTTCGCCGCCGCGGCCGCCGTGGCCGCGTCCCGGCCCGCTTCGAGTTCGGACTGGCGCGCGCTGGCCGCGGACGCCTGGGCGTTGTAGGCGGAGTTCAGGGCCGAACGAGCCGAGTCGATCGCCTTGTTCGCGGAGTAGTTGGCCGAGCGGGAGGCGCTGCGCGCCGTTGTCGCGGCAGCCGAGGCCTTGTTCGCCGAGGTCTGCGCGTCCGCGGCCGACTTGTCCGCCGCGTCGGCGTTCTGCCGGGCCTGGTCGGAGTACTCGCCGGCCTTCGTCCCCGCGGCGATGGCCTTGTTCGCCCAGTTCTGGGCCTCCGCGGCGGCTTGGCGGGCGGTCGCCGCCACCTGCGACGCCAGCGCCGCGTTCTGCTGTGCTGTGTAGGCGGTCTTGGCCGCGGCGGCGATCGCCCCCTGGATCGCCGCGACGTGGGTGGCGGAGTCGTGGTCGAGCTGGGCCGAGGAGTGCTGCACGACCTGGACGAAGTTCCGGCGCATCCACGTCGGCCCCTCCAGGGCGACGTCCCCGTAGGCCTTGGTGTAGTCGCCTCCGTTCGCCACCGAGGTCGCGGTCTCGACCGCGTCGTCCTCCCGTACGGCGGCGGGGTAGGTGCGGTCGAAGAAGTCCTGCAAGGCCTCCGGGGTGTTCTTGTCCAGCGCGTCGTTGGCCGCCTTGGTGACGGCCTTGCCGGGCTTCTGGTCGAGGATGCGGCCGATCTGCACCCGGTTGTCGTCCTTCGAGGCCTTGATCACCCCGGAGGTGAGAAAGTCGCCCACCGCCGTGGAGCTGGTGCTCTCCAGCGCGGCCTGTGCCGCCCTGGCGATGGTGGGGTTGGACACCTGGGCGATGTAGAGGACGGTCTCCCGGTCGTCCTGGCCCTGGGCGACGCCCCGGTCGAGGTCGATCCAGGAGAACACGTCGTCGTCGCTGCCGGACAGCGCGAACTGGGCGGCCTCCCGCGTCCAGGCGCCCTTGGCTTCGAGCAGCGCGGTGGCGGCCTTGCGGCCCAGGGTGCCGGCGAGCGACAGGTCGCCGTCCGTGAACAGGGCCTTCTCGGCCCCGCTGATCAGGTCCTTGGTCGCCTGATCGGTCTGCGCCTCCTGGGCTCGCTTGTTCGCGTACTCGGCCAGTTCCTCCGCCTCGATCTCGCCCAGCAACCGGGCCTCGTCCAGGCCCTGGAGCCGCTCCTGCTCCAGGCGCGCGAGCTCCGCGTCCCGGGCCGCCTTGGCGACCGCCATGGCGTCCGTCACGGCCTTGGTGGCGGTGTCGGCGGCCTTGACGGCCTCGCCGGCGTGGGCGGTGGACTTGTTCGCGAAGTCGATGGCCTTGCCCGCGTTCGCCACGGCCTCGTCGACGGCGGCGGCCGCCTTCTCGGCGTGGGCGGCAGCGGAGTTGGCGGCGTCCCGCGCGGCGGCCGAGGCCGAGGCCGCCGCGTTGGCGAGGGCCTGGGCGGTGGAGGCGGCGTTGGTGGCACGGTTGGCGGCGGCGGTGGCGATGGCGGCCTGCCGCTTGGCCTCGGCGGCCTGCGACTGGGCGGCTCCGGACGCGGCGGCGGCCTGCGCGGCGGCGGTGGCGGCGGCGGCGGAGTTACGGGCCGCGGAGGCGGCCGAGGCACTGGCGCTGACGGACTGCGCGCAGGCGGCCCGGGCGGAGTCGGCGGCCTTTGCCGCGGTACGGGCCTTGGCGGCGGAGTTGCGGGCCGCGACCGCCGCGTCCTTGGCCGCCTGGGTCTTGCTCGCGTCCTTGGAGGCGGCGATGGCCGCGTTGTAGGCACGGGACGCGGCCCCACCGGCGACGGACGCGGCCTGGGACGCGGCGGTGGCCGCCCAGGAGGCGCGGCGGGAGGCGTTCACGGCCGCGTTGGATGCGTTGATGGCGATACGGGCGGCGTTCGCCGCGCCCGTGGCCGCGCTTGCCGCCTTGCGGGCCGCCGCGGCGGACTTCTGTACGTCGTCCTTGGCGGCCGCGGCCTCGGCCGCGGCCTCCTCCGCCGCCGCCTTCGCCGCGGCCGCGGCGGCCTGGGCCCGCTCGGACGCCTCGACGGCCAGGTCGGTCTCGGCCTGGGCGCGCTTACCCTCCCGGTCGACGACCGCGACGAGTTCCTCGATGGTCGCCGACTCCTGGTCACGGGCGCGGGCGATGTGCTGGCCGGTGTCGAGGAACCACTGGATGTCCGTCGCGGTGCCGTCCATGGCGCGGTTCGCGTACTTCCGCACCTCGGGCCCCGCGTTGACCAGCATGGCGCCGACCTGAAGCTGCGAGTCCTCCAGACGGGCGGAGTACTGGCCCTCTGTCAGGAAGGCCTCCAGCGCCGACCGAGTACCCGTGTTCAGGGCGGCGGACGCATCCCGCTGGACCGCCTTGCCGCCGGTGGCCGACAGGATGGCGGTCGCCACCTGAAGATCTTCCTGGAGAGCCGACTCGTAACCGCCCTGGAGGAAGGCGGCGATGGAGCTGTCACCGTTGTCGAGAGCGGCGACGGCCTCGCGGCGCAGGCCCTTGCCGGAGCGGGCGAGGTAGCTGGCGATCGCGACGCGGTTGTCCTCCGTCGTCACCGTCGGCAGCGTCTGGGCGAGGAAGGTACTGATGTCGGCATCAGTACCGAAAAGCGCGTTGGCCGCTGCCGCCTTGGTGGCTTTGCCACCCGTCATCCAGGCCTTGACCACCTTCGCCCGGGCGGTGTTCGGCAGCGCGAGCGGATCGGCCGTCGTCGCTGCCGCGTCGGCCGCTCGGGCCACGGGCGCCCACGTCAGGGGCGTGGCGGCGACAGCCGTCACAGCGGCGAGCGAGCCGAGCACTCGTCTGCGGCTCCAGAAGATCGTCTGCATGTGGATTGTTCCCCGTGGTTTCTGTGTGGCCCCCGGTGGGGCGTATGTGTTGGCTACGTGATGACGTGACCATACAAACGCAGGTTCGCAGAGCAATCAATGTGCCGTCGTGAATTGAAAAAGCGGCCAGAATCCGGCACCGAAAACTTTCTTTATCTCTTCGTTATAGAAGTCGTACAACCCTTCCCAGGGTGTGGTGAGCGTCACACCGAAGCTCCAACTGCCGTCCGTTTTATGGGTTTTGGAGGAGTGGACAAACCCGAGAAAGCGAGGTGGCATCTAGGCGGGGGAAGTGATGTGGAAGCACTCGCGACTTTGTCTATTTCCTTCACATTTACCTTGAAGCGCGTTTCTGACATCGATTCGGAAGCAACGAGTTTAGGAAAGTGATGAAGTCGCGTACCACATTTGCGGCACAGCCGCGGCGTAAGAGATTTCTGGCCCGCACCCTGGGCACGGCGGCGGTCGGCGCCCTGGCGTGGGCCGCCCTGGCCGCCGGCGTCCCCGGTGGATCCCACGCCGAGGCCGGCACGGCCACGACCGTCGCGGACAGCGCCCCCGGCTACGCGGTCGAGAACTTCGACTACCCGCAGGCGGACAAGATCCTCGCGGAGCAGAACATCGTGCTCAAGCGGGGTGACGGTCACATCACGCTCGCTGACTGCGCGAGCGGCACCGGCCAGTTGGAGGTCCAGGCGCGGGACAGGAGCAAGGTCTGCTTCAACGTCAAGGGCAACTCCGGCTGGCTGACCCTGGAACTGCCGTCGGTCTACCTCATCCGTGGCAACGACTACACGACCGAGGCGGAAATGACGGTCGGCACCGAGGAGCAGTCGTACGACATCGCCAAGAACACCTGGACCCCGGTGGGCGAGAGCGCGGACGACCAGGCACGTGAATGGACGCTCCTGGAACTTCGGGCCTCCAAGTAGCGCCCGTCCGAGCCCTGCCCGATCCGCCACCACCCACCAGGGAACCGACTTCATGACCTACGCCAGACCTGTGCGCCTCGCCGCACTGGCCGCCGCCCTGACCCTCGGCTCCGCCGCGCTCGCGGCCGCCCCCGCCACCGCGGTCACCGGCCCCGCAGTCGCCGCCGCCGACACCACTTACGCCTACACCGCGCAGATCACCCTCGGCGATCACGACCGCGGCTGCTCCGGCGTTCTCGTGGACGCCGAGTGGCTGCTGACCGCGGCCAGTTGCTTCGCCGCCGACCCGGCCACCAGCCTGAGCGTGCCCGCGGGCAAGCCGGCCGTGAAGACCACCGCCGTCATCGGCCGCTCCGACCTGACCGGCATCGCCGGCGCGGCCCGCGAGATCGTCGAACTGGTCCCGCGCACCGACCGCGACGCGGTCCTGGCCCGCCTCAACCGCCCGGTCACGGGCGTGGCCCCGGTCGCCCTGGCCACCGCTGCGCCCACCGTCGGCGAGACTCTCACCCTCGCCGGCTACGGCCGCACCGCGAGCGAATGGGCACCGCTGAGCCTGCACACCGGCGCCTTCACCGTGAACTCCGCCGCCACCACGACCGCCTCGGTCACCGGCACGAGCGGCATCGCCGCCTGCATGGGCGACACCGGCGGCCCCCTGGTCCGGGCCGGCAGCGGCACAGCCCGACTGGCCGCCCTCGCAAGCCAGTCGTACCAGGGCGGCTGCTACGGCATCGACGCCGGCGTGACCAGTACCGGCGGTGTCGTCACCCGCGTGGACGACCTCGCCTCCTGGGTGAGCGCGACAGTTGACGCGGTGCCCGCCACCGACTTCAACTGCGACGGCGCCGAGGACATCGCGATCTCCGACCCCGGGGCCACCGTGGGCGGCGACGCCGGGGCGGGCCTGGTGCGGATCGTGTACGGCGGCGGCAAGGGCACCGCCGAGATCAACCAGGACGTCGACTGGGTGTCCGGCGCCGCCGAGGCAGGAGACGGGTT
The DNA here is from genome assembly GCF_040683495.1 of Streptomyces sp. NPDC093544. Taxonomy (NCBI): domain Bacteria; kingdom Bacillati; phylum Actinomycetota; class Actinomycetes; order Kitasatosporales; family Streptomycetaceae; genus Streptomyces; species Streptomyces sp. NPDC093544. The sequence goes on from NZ_JBFBEA010000003.1 coordinate 348,034, forward strand.
CGGCACAGCCATCGCCACGGTCGACTACGACGAGGACGGCTGCACCGACCTGGTCGTGGGCACCCCGGCGGAGGACCTCGGCACCGTCGCCGACGCCGGCATGGTCGATGTGCTGCACGGCGCGACCGGCGGCCTCGGCACGGGCATCAAGAAGGACACCCACTTCGAGCAGGGCGCGGGCACCGGCTCACTGGCCGCCTCCGCGAGCGAGACCGGCGACCGCCTGGGCCAGGCCCTGGCCGCGGGAAACAGCGCCGCCGGTGAGCCGTTCGTCGTGATGGGCGTGCCCGGCGAGGCCCTTGGCTCCCTCGCCAAGGCCGGCAGCGTGATCTACCTGCACGGCACCACCAACATCGCCGTCAACCAGGAGGCCACCGGCGTGGACGGCGCGGCAGAGGCCAACGACGGCTTCGGCACCAGCATCGCCGCCGACGCCAACCACATCGCCATCGGCGCGCCCGGTGACGCCATCGGCTCCAACGCCAACGCCGGCAACCTGGCTGTCTTCGCGCACACCCTGAACTCCGAGGGCCGTCCCACCCCGCTGTTCGGCCTGGACCAGGACCTCGACACCGTCTCCGGCGCCGCCGAGGCCGGCGACCTCTTCGGCCAGTCCCTGGCCCTGGTCCCCTACCGCCCCTCCGCGAGCGCGGCGGCCACGGAGTCGATCCTCGCAGTCGGCTCGCCCGGCGAGACCCTGGCCGTCGACGGCGTGGACAAGGCCGAAACGGGCTGGGTCCTGACCTTCCGGATCACCGCCGCGGGCACCTACAGCCAGCTACAGGGCTACTCCTCGGGCACCGGCGAGGACGACGTCTCCGGCGTCTCCGAGGCCGGGGACCACTTCGGCCAGACCCTGGCCGCGGTGAACACCGCGCCGCGGTCGGTGAGTACGACCGGCACCCTCAAGCTGGCCGTCGGCGTCCCGGGCGAGGCCATCGGCACCACCACGAGCGCGGGCGCCGTGCAGACCTTCTCGCTCCTCGGCACGCCCGGCGCGAACGACCGCTGGCTGGAGGCGGGCGACGGCGACGGCATCCCCGGCACCCCGGGCGCAAACCAGCGACTGGGCAGCAGCCTTCACTACACCGGCAGCAACCTGTACGTCGGCATGCCCAACGGCCCCTCGGCCTACGGCAGCCTGTACTCGCTACCCCTGTCCAACGTGACCGCCGGCGGCACGGTCGCCACGGTGACCACGTACCAGCCGGGCGCGGGCGGCCTCCCCGCCGCCGACACCGACTTCGGCTACGCGGCGCGGTGACCCATGAGCCCTGGGGCCGGCTTCGGCCGGTTCCCAGGGGCTCGTCCCACGGCACCACCCCGGCGCTCCGCATCGGGGTGGTGCCGCCGTGGTAGCCGGTCAAGGTCCCCTGAGATATCGGCAGTTGTCCGATGCCCCCGGCCAAGAGGAGAGGTATGACGATCAAGCACGCGACACGACCCGAACGGCCCGGACGAATACGGGTCAGATCGGCCGTACTGGCCCTGCTGACCGTGGTGACGCTGGGGCTCGGCACGCCCGGCGTGAGCTATGCGCAGCAGGGGACGGAAGCGCAGACGGGACAAGTGGGCCAGGCCGAACCGGCGGATCTGCCGGCGGCCGCGCCCCTCACCACAACCAGCGCTTTCCCGGCGGACTCCGGGGAGCACTGTGAGCCCACGGGGGCACGCTCGAAGGAACGCCGGGCAGGCGCCGCCGAGGCATGTGTGAGCACGAGCCCTGCCCCGGCCAAGAGCACGGCGACACAACAGCAGACCCTCGCCGCGGCCGCCGCCACTGGCAGCTGCGACATCACCAGCCCCGGCGCCTACTCCTACAAGCGCTTCGAGTACTGCGTGACCGGGGTGAACGTCGTCTACATACTGCGTGACGGCAACGGCAAGGAGCTCGGACGCGGCACCCTGCAGGTCTCGACCAGCGCGACCCTGCCCGGGACGGGGACGACCTGGAACGAGCAGGTCACGGTGGCGATGACCAGTGCGAGCGGCGAAGTCACCGCCCTCAACGCCAAGTTCCGCGCCTCCTGCGGAACCGGCTGCACGACGACGAAGACCGCGCCCTGGTACGGCGGTGACCTGACCGTGGGCCAGTCCCTCAGCGGCACCGTCGCCTACTCCTCGGCGCCCGCCCTGAACACCAGCGTGGACTTCACCACCTCGTACAAGCTGTACGTGACCTCCCCGGGGGCCACGGCCGTCGACCCGAACGCCTCGTGGGACAACCCGCGCAAGATCCGCTGCGACAACGCGGTCGGGGGCACCTCGTCGGCGGGCTGTGCCGTCCCCTCGGTCATGGCCGTCGTGCCGATGAGCGCGCAGGGCACCGACCCCGGCGGCGCCGTGGCCGCCTATGAGTGGGCGCAGAGGAACCTCAACGACGGCTGGGGCAAGGGAAAGCCGCTGACCCGGTCGACGAGCGGCGTGGCCGACCGCACAGCCAGCACCTGCGGAGGCTTCACGGCGCAGACGGATCTCGTCGAGACCGACACCTGCGGCGAGTTCCCCTTCGCCGAGACGCGGGAGGGGGGAACCGCCGGCAGCGAGTGCGTCCAGGTGATCCCCAACCTCGGCAACGGCGAATGGGACACGTACATATTGAACGACGCCCGGGTCCTGGACCGGACCCGGCCCTGTGTGCGTGTCCATGCCTCGGCCGCGGACAAGCAGTTCGCCGACGCGCAGCTCGCCGACGGCTTCACGGCCCAGCGGGTGATCGACGCCGACCAGTTCGAGGTGACGTTCACTCTGCCGGACACCGGCCCGCACGCCCGTTGCCTGGACACCACGCCGATCAACGCGCTGCCCAACGGCGCCGGATGGATCCTGAACACCACCGAAACGGTCGCCCACGTCAACAAGACGACCGACCCGCTCGGCCCGGTCGGAGTCCGGCCGACCCAGGCGCAGGCATGCCTGGACAGGTCGGTCCCCGAGGGCACCGATGCGCAGGGAGACATCCCAGGCTGGCAGGACGCGCAGAAATTCAAGACTGACAACTCGCTCACCAACGGGCTGGCCCGGTGTCACCTGATCCCGAAGATCACCGGCGGAAGGGGCATACAGGTCAATCTCACCCCGTGCTGGCAGGCAGGGATGAACACCGGCACACCCAGCATGCGAACCTACGAGGCCATGGCACAGAAGCTGATCCAGGGCTCCGTCGATGCCTTCGGACCGGACGACGCGATCTTCTACCAGGTGACGCCCGTCTACAACGACGACACCAGCACGATCCCGGTGGGAGTCACCATGAGCGCTAACATCGAACGGGCGGACGGGACGACCGAGGAGCTGTTTCCCAACGTCTATGTCACCAACACCCTGAAGAACACCGGGCTGTACAACCTCGGTAACTGATCACAGTCCATTTCGCGTCACCGGGAGCCAGCTTGAGTTTCGCCACCCCGCCGCGGCCGCTCGACGTGACCGCGCTCTTCCCTCAACTGGCCCCGCTGGCAAGGACAGCGACCCGGCTGCATCCGCGGCCCGGATCGCCGACCGTGCACGACAGCTCCGTCGGCGGGCCGCTTCTGTGGCCCGCCGACGAGCCGTGGCCCCACTGCGAAGAGCCGCACGACAGTGAAGCGACAGACGAGATGCACTCTCCGGACGACATCAGGCTCCTGCGCCGCATCCGTGCAGCAGCGGCCGAGCGCCTGCTCCGCGACCCCCAGGCACCCGCGATCACGCCCGAGGAGCGGGAGATCGAGCAGCGGCTCCGCGGTGGCCGCCCCTGGTTCGACGGCCCGATTCCCATGATTCCCGTGGCCCAGCTCTCCACCCGAGACGTCCCTCTCCCGGTCGGCCCTCCCGGAGCCGACCTTCTCCAGGTCCTGTGGTGCCCTTGCGACCACTCGGAGTTCGCACACCCGCGAACCGCCATCTTCTGGCGTTCCTCCGCCTCCCTCACCGACGTCCTCGATGCCCCGCCCGAGCCGCCCGTGATCCAGTTCGACTGGTACCTCCCGGAACCGTGCCTGCTCGCACCGGAACAGGTCACCGACTACCCCAGCCCCATGGAGCTGAGCAAGGAACTGCAGCAGCAGTTGGGCGACGTGAACCGGTGGGAGACAGCCGGATTCGCGTGGGACGGCACCGGCGCGCTGGACCCGCAGGAGTTCTACTTCCGCAACCTGTGTCACGCCCCCGGGTGGAAGATCGGCGGCTGGACCCGCTGGGGCCTCACCGACCCCATGCCCCGCCCCTGCCCCGAATGCGGCACCGAGACGACCCCGCTCCTCACCATCGCGTCTTCGGAATGGAACTCCGGCAGCAAGAGCTGGATGCCCGACGAGGAACGGGCGAACCCGACTCCGCGCCTCCTCGGCACCCAGCGCGCGAACTTCACCCTCATCGACATCTCCGGCGGCTACGACCTACAGCTCCACGTCTGCCCGGCCTCCCCGGACCATCCGCACATCGAACTGGTCCAGTGAGCGAGTCCGAAACGCATGGGAAGACCCGCTCTGACCGTGCCGCCCCGCTGCTTGTCCGAACAGTTCAGTTCTGAGTGTTTCCGTCCCGGACCGGCCGCTCGGTCCAGGCGCAGCTGACCGGTATCGGCTGTCGGCGGCGGGGGGCGCACCAGCGGACCCGCTCCCAGTCGCCTGTCTGCTGTCCGATAGCCACCGGCACGCTCCAGGGGCGGCGGGAGAGACCCGCGCCGACGGCCTTCACGCACGCCTCCTTGGCGGTGAAGATCCAGGCGAACTCACGTCTGCGCCTGTCCTCGGGCATGACGGTCAGTGCTTCGACGTCTTCGGGCGTGCAGCAGAACCGCAGCATTCGGTCGCTGACGCGGGACGGGGTCTGTACGTCGACGCCGACGTCGTGGTTCCTGCCGACGGCCGCGGCGACCCAACCGGAGGAGTGCGAGAGACTCACGCCCAGATCGGGCCGATCCGGCAGGTATGGCCGACCACTTCGGCGTGCGGCGACCAGCCCGCCCTGGAGGTCCTCGCCGATCTCCCGCAGCAGGGCCCGCAGCAAGGTCCGCGAAGCGGCGTGCTCCACGGCGCGCCACGGCGGCAGTTCCGCGGCGGCCGCCTGATCCACCGCGGCGACGGGCAGCGCGTCGAGGATCTCCTCGTTCCGGCCGACCAGGTAGTGCACGCCCTCGGCCGGAGTGCGCTCAAGCAAAGGCGACCTCCGGATCGAGGAGAGCGAGGCGTCCGGGGCTGTGCGCCACCGGCGGGGCCGCCCGTCGGTTTCCTGCGGGGCCGACGGAAGCCTGGCGGGTGTCGGCCCCGGCCCCGCTTCGGTCCCGCCCCGGTCCGATCAGGTGCGGTCCGGTACGCGGCGCAGGTTGCGGATCGGGCTGGCGAGCAGTAGAGCGGTGGCGGTGAGGAAGGCGACCACGACGCCCACCAGGAGCACCTCGTCGGTGCCGAACGCGTCGGCGGCGGGGCCGGCCAGCGCGCTGCCGATCGGGTACATGCCGACGGAGCCTGCTACCTCGTAGGCATGGACGCGGTTGAGCACCTCGCCGGGCACCTGGGTCTGCACGCTGGTGGCCCACATGACGCCCCAGACGCCGATCCCCATCCCGACCAGGACCTGGGCGGCGGCGAGCTGCCAGACCGGCCAGCCGAGCACGATGCCGAGCGGGTAGAGCGGGTAGGCCATCATCGCCACGGCACCGGCGGCGAGCGGCCGCTCGGGCTTGTAGCGGATCGCCAGCAGACCGCCGGCCACGGTGCCGGCGCCCAACGCGGCGTTGACCAGACCGAAGGCGCTCGCGCCGTGCTCGGGCACGATGACGCCGGCGGCCACCGACAGCTGCGGCCCCCAGGAGAGCACCGCGTAGAACATCCAGATCAGAATCACGCCCCAGAGCCAGCTACGGGAGCGGAACTCCTGCCAGCCGACCGCCAGGTTGCGCCACAGGCTCTCGCCGGCCGGCGGCGCGGGCACCTTTCCGAGTCGGAGCACGAACAGGCAGATCGCGCTGGTCCCATAGGCGACGGCGGAGATCACCATCACCCAGCCGGTGGACCCGAACCCGACCAGGGTGCCGGCCAGCGCCGGGCCGCCGAGGCCGGTGATCGCCTCGGAGGTGCGCAGCACTCCGTTGGCGCCCTGCACGTCACGGGAGACCAGCGGGACTGTCGAGGAGGCGCCCGGCTGGAACAGCGCGTTGGCGGTACCGGCCACCACCAACAGCGCGTACAGCTGCCAGAGGTGGTCGATGCCGTGGATGAACAGGAGGGCGAGCAGCACATGGGCGGTCAGGTTGGCCAGATCCGCGATGATCATCATCCGGCGGGCGGTGAACCGGTCGGCGAGCACCCCGCCGAAGAGCACCAGGCCGGCGAACGGGGCGACCAGGAAGGCCATCGAGTACCCCGCGGTGTCCAGGCCGTACCCGCCGCTGAGCAGGCCGGCCGCGACCGCGACCGGCAGCATGGCCCAGCTGAGCAGGCCCGCGCTGCGTGCGGTGAAGTAGTACCGGAAGTTACGGGACCAGATCGCCGGCTCCCCCGGCGACAGCGCCCCGCCGGGCCCGTCCTGCGTCTGCGGGGGCGTAACCACCGCAGTGTGATCTGCCAGGCGTTCTTCCATAACTGTTCAGTCCTTCAGTCGTTGATCGTGGTCTTCATCGGTCGAGTGGCTGCGTGCCGGCGGTGCCGGGAGGCGCGGGCAGTTCCGCCACGGGGACCAGTTCCAGGCCGCGGTCGAGCAGGCCCTCGACGATCGAGGGAAGGGCCTGTACGGTCTGGCCGCGATCGCCTGCGCCCTCGTGCATCAGCACCACCGAGCCGGGTCCGGCGGCCTCCAGGACGGTCGCGGCGATCCGGTCCGGCCCTGGCCTCGACCAGTCGCGGGTGTCCACGTCCCACATCGTCAGGGTGGTCCGATGACCCTCCAGTGCGGCCAGCACCTCGGGGCTCAGCGCGCCGTACGGCGGCCGGAACCGTGTCGGAGCCTCGCCGGTGACCTCGGCCACCACCTCCGCCGTCCGGTCGATCTGCTCGCGGAGTTGATCCGGCGTCAGGTCGAACAGGAAGGGGTGCGACCAGGAGTGGTTGCCCACCTCGTGGCCGGCCGCGGCGATCCGGCGTACCTCGTCGGGCAGTGCCGCGACATGGTGCCCGACGCAGAAGAAGGTGGCCCGGGCTCCGTAGCGGTCCAGGATCTCCAGCACCTGACGGGTGTGCACCGGGTCGGGGCCGTCGTCGAAGGTGAGCGCGACCCGTGGGGTGTCCCGGCGGCCGTGCTCGAAGCAGCGTCCGGCCGCCGTCAGCGCCGCCAGGATCGGTTCGCCGCGCCGTACGCCTTCGAAGTACTCCTCGGCGCGGCCGGTGAGGGTGCCCCCCTCGGCGGTCACCCGGGCCAGCGCGCCGGGTGCGGTCCGGGCCTGCTCCGCCAGCTGTTCGGCCGGCACGGAGCCGAACCGCGGCCGCGGCGGCAGCAGCCAGGGATCCGCGCGGTACACCTCAAGACCGGCCGCCGTCATCGGACCGTCGAGCAGGCCGTTGGTGCTGTCCAGGACCACGGCCGGCGCCCCGTCGTCCAAGCCCCTCAGCCAGCCGATGAGTTCGGCGACCTGGGCGCCACCCCAGCCGCTCGGCTCCACCACCCGGTGTCCCGCGCCGTCCAGGACCTCGACCCGGTAGCCCTCGCCCGTCCAGGCGATTCCCGCGTATCGCTTGGTCATCAGTCCCCCAGCGCGATCGCCTCGGCGACGATCAGCCGCTCGACCCCACGAAGGAACTGCTCCATCCCCTCGCGGCCGATGACCGCCGGGTCGGCGGTCATGGCGAGATCCAGGGCGCCCGGGGCGGTCAACGCGTCGACCGCCATCGAGACGTTCTTACGGGCCGGGAACTGCGTCGGCCAGCTCAGCTCGGTCCGGCCGATCAGCTCGCCCAGCGCGGCCCGCGGCCTCTCGACGGTGTCGAACGGCCCGACGCCCGGGTCACGGGTGTCGTTCCACCAGTACGAGTGGTCGGCCGCCTCCCCCTTCTCGACCAGTTGCGCCACCTCCCGGTCCAGCGCCCACTTGTCGTACGCGGCGTGCCGGAACGCGCTGAACGCGACGGACCGGGTCCGCCGTACCGCGTCCGCGAAGTCCCGGTCCGCGTCCGTGAGCCGGAACAGGGCCTCCTGAGCCACCGTGCTGACCGCCGCGGCGGCGGCCGGCTGGAAGCGGTTGCCGACCACCACCTGGAACAGCACGTCGCTGCTCCCGGACATCCTGGCCAGCTGGTGGGAGACCGCGCCCAGCAGCACCGCGGCGTCGCTCACCTCAAGTTCCGCCGCCACCCGCCCGACGGCGACGGCCAGCGCGGGCGAGCGCAGCAGCGCGTTGGGGAACAGCCGGTTCGGATCGGCCGCGAGTTCCGGCGCCGCGGGGTCCTGGAATATCTGCCGGGGGCCGGCGGTCAGTTGCTCGATCCAGTAGCGGCGGGCCGCCTCGTCCCGGCGACGGCCGAGCGGCGAGGCCTGGAGCTCCGCGGCCTCCAGGGGCTGGAGGGCGGGGCGTGCCAGGCGCAGCGCCTCGGCGGACTCACCCGACTCGATCGACTCCAGGTCGCGGAGCAGTCGGCCAAGACCCCAGTAGTCCATGCCGGTGTGCGCCCCGGCCAGTACCAGCCGGTGGACCAGGCCCTCGTGCTCCACCAGGCCGACTCGCAGGGGCCACTCCCGCGTGTGGTCGAAGGAGCGCCCGGCCAGCTCCTTCAGCATGCCGGCGCTGACCTCCGGGGCCCGCGCCGGCGAGCAGGTCCGGATCTCCACCGGAAGCTCGCCGCTGCTGTCGACGACCTGCTCAAGACCGTCCTCACCGTTCGGCAGGAACCTGGTGTGCAGGCTGTCGTGGAGCAGGAGCAGCTCCGTCAGGTCCGCGAGTACGCGGGACACCGGGCGGGGTGGGGTGACGGGGAGGTCGACGGGCAGGTTGTACCGGGGGGCGTCGTCACCGAGCCGGGTGACGACCCCCCAGATCGCCCGCTGCCCCCAGGTCGCCGGACCGGTCCCGGCCCTCGCGGAGTCCAGCCTGATGGTCCGCTCGTTGACCGTGGTCATCGTGTTCCAACCTTCCCTTCGATTACCTCGTCCGATGTCTGTCGAAGCCGGGCCGAACGTGGCGAACCGGCTGGTCCGGCCCAGTGCTTACGGCGACTGGCATCCGCCGGCCGACCGGCCCGGCCGCCAGGGTGAGCGCCCGTGCGGCGACGTTCGCGGACCCGACGCGGGTCGGGCACCGCCGTCAACACCTCGGCCGGCGAGGCCGGTTCGCGCGGTCGGTGGACGAACCGTCACTTCCCACGGTCTGAGAACGTCCGCCACCGCCGGCCGTGGCGGACGAACTCACCCCGAGCCGCGGTGGAGTTACCCCTCCCCGTCGGCGAAGAGCGCCGCGTGGCTGCGGCCGGAGCGCGGGTCCGTGTCGAGCAGCACGATCCGCCGGTAGGCCTGCTGCCACTCCTGCCAGTGGTCGGCCAACTCCAGCCAGAGGCTGGTGCAGTAGCTGCCCGGCGCCACCCGGTGAACCGCGGTGCGCTCCGGGATGTCCTCGGTGACCCAGGGCCCGAGCACCAACAGCGTGCCGTCCTCCCCGAGGTCGCGGCCCAGGGTGCCGTCGCCGAGGACGGCCGCCGCCGTACCGCCCGAGTGCGCCCGGACGAACCGCAGGCCGGCCTCGGTGGAGGCCCCGAGGACCAGCGCCGCGGCCGAGTCGACCAGCGGGGTCTCCTGGACCAACGGGAAGGCCGTCGGCAGTGTGGTCTGCTCCAGCACCGCCAGCACCACCTCCGCGGCCCGCCCCGCCCGGTGGTACGCCGAGGCGATCCGCAGTGCGGTGAAGGGTGCGGCCAGGCCCTGTTGGCCGATAGCGAAGTTGGCCGCCCGGCCGCCGAGTTGATCGGTGAGGTACGGCGCGATGGCGGTGAACGGCACCACGTCCGGAAGGGCGTGGGTGACGATCAGCAGCTCCGGCCGGCTCCGGCCGACACCCTCGTCGGCGACGAGCAGGTCCGCGAGGTCGCGGTGGTGGACGTGCGAGCCGCGGCTCAACAACTCCTCGTCCGGCTTCTCACCGAAGGGAGTGAGCAGGTCTCGGTAGTAGTCGAGCGCGGCCGGGGCGTCGCCCGGTGCCCGGCCCTGCGGCGAGCGCACCGCGGCGGCGGCCCGGACGGCGAGTCCGCTCATGACGTCCCCTCTTCTTCGCGGAGTGCGACCTCGACGTAGTCGGCGAAGGACCGCATGGTCCGCAGGTGGTCGATGTCGAGCTTCTCCGGGTCCACCGAGATCCCGGTCGCCTCCTCGACGGTCATCAGCAGCCCCAGCACGGCGAGGGAGGTGAGCTGGAGCTCGTCGAAGAGCGCGGTCTCCTCCTTGAGCCCGGTGATCGGCCGCTCCAGGACCTCGCTGAGTGCCTTCTCGATGACGACCAGCAGTTCCTGACGTTCCATCAGACATCACCCGCCGCACGGTGGGTGATCACCATCGCGCCGAAGGTGGCGCCCAGGCCGACGGAGACCAGCAGGTAGTGCGCGCCGTCCACCAGGCGGCCGTCGTCGCGCAGGGTGGTGTAGTTGACGAAGACGTCCGAGGCGAAGGTGTGGCTGTAGCGCGGGATGTTGTCCAGGAAAACCTTCTCCGGCGCCACCTCCAGCTCCTTGATGGTCTGCCGCCAGGCCAGCTTGTTGACGTTGTGCGGGATCACCAGGTCGACGTCGTCGAGCGTCAAGGAGGCCTCCACCAGGGCCTGGTGGATGACCTCGGCGATCCTGCTGCCGTACTGCTCCCCGAACACGGCGTTCTGCTCAGGGGTCAGCTCCAGCCACTGGGCGTACTCGCCCAGGGTCCGGGTGGCGAAGGACCGGACCACGTCGCCGTCGCCGTCCAGGGTGATCAGGCAGGAGGCCGCGGCGTCGGCCATGATCGCGGTGTTGGGGACGTGCTGGACGATCGGCGAGTACGCCCGCTCTCCCGTGACCATCAGCGCGTACGAGCCCTCGGCGCCCTCCGCCCGGAGCAGTTCGCCGAGCACCTCGATGGCGCCCAGGCTGCTGACGCAGGCCTGGTGGCTGAGGCCGAACGCCTCTGTGCCGGCGAGACCGAGGTCGTCGCGGACCACCTGGGCGATGTCCACGTCAGCCGGGGCCACCGCCTGGGTGGTGTGGGCGTACGCCAGGTAGTCCACCTGGCCGCCCTCCGGCAGGGTGGCCAGGGCGCCCTGCGCGGCGGGGCGCAGCAGGTCGAGCAGCGAGAGCTCGGGGTCGAAGCGGAGCGTGTCCAGGCCGTAGAACTTGCGGAACACGCCGAGTTCGGCCCGGCGCAGGCCCAACAGCTCGCCCAGCTCCTCGATCCGCACGCTGCGCTCGGGCAGGTACGACTCGATCCGCTCCAGGGTGATCCGGCGCTCGGCGGTCGGACTGCTCATCAGGCCGTCGCGATCTCGGCGCGGATCAGCCACAGCCGGTTGGCGCCGCGCCGGTTCCTCGGCTGGACCTCGTACGGCCAGCGGCCCTCACCGGCGCCGGGCTGGCCGGGCTCGCGCAGGTCGGTGGTCTTCCAGCCGTTCGCCGTCAGGAACTCCTCGGGCTCGTCGGAGCCGAAGATCCACGGCGTGCCGTCGGCGGCCAACGTGTCCAGGAAGCCCTTCGAGAACGGGCTGCGCAGCAGGGCCCGCCCGAGGATGTCGAAGGCCAGGTGGCTGCCGGGGGCCGAGGCTGAGGCGAGCAGGCGCAGCAGTCCGGCGGCCTGCTCCTCGGTGAGGAAGAAGGTCAGCGCCTCGGCGACCCACAGGGTCGGGCGGTCGCGGTCGAAGCCGGCAGCCTCCAGAGCGGGCAACCAGTCCTGGGTGAGGTCGGCGGAGACCTCGCGCCGGTCGGTGCGCGGCTCGGCCCCGAGGGCGTCGAGCCGGCGGCGCTTCTCGGCTATCAGCAGGGCGTGGTCGACCTCGTAGACCTCGCTGCCCTCCGGCCAGTCGAGCCGGAACGCACGGGTGTCCATGCCCGCCGCGATCAGCACCACCTGCTGGATCCCGCTCTCGGCGAGGACGTCCCGAATGGCGTCGTCCAGGAACCGGGTCCGGATGGAGATGAACGGCAGCAGGCCGCCGCCGGCGTAGCGCTCGATCAGCTCGAAGCCCCTGGGCGCGGCCAGGTCGCGGGCCAGCGGGTCGACGAACAGCGCGTCCTCGCGCTCGGACTCCTGCGCGCGGGCCGCGGCCATCCACTGTGCGGTGTACGAGACTGCATCCATGGTGAAGATCCCCCCTCGGGATCAGGCGAAGAACGCCTTCTCGATGGTCGCCAGGGTCTGGAAGTCCTCGATGTCGATGTTGTCGAAGTCGACCTCGATGCCTGCGGCGTCCTCGATGGTGTAGACGAGTTCGACGAAGGCGAGCGAGTCGACCAGCCGGCTCTCGATGAGGTCGACGTCGGCGGCGAGCTCGGTGCGTTCGGGGTGACGGCCGAGGATCCAGTCCCGGACCTTGTCGATACCTGCGGCGCTCACGGCATTCCCTTCAGAGTCGGTGATCCAGCGAGGTGTGCTGATTCAGCGGGATGCGCTGCTGATCCAGCGGGATGCGCTGATCGAGCGAGGTGGTGGCGGCCGCGACGGCGATCGCGAAGCCGCCGTCGTGGCTGATGCTGACGTCGATCGGGCCGAGCCCGGCGCTGCGGGCCAACTCGGCGGCCCCGCCGGAGAGTCGGACCCCGGGTCGGCCGCCGGGACCGCGCAGGACCTCGATGCCCTGCCAGGGAACCGTCCTGCCGACGGCGCCGAGGAGCTTGAAGACGGCCTCCTTGGCGGCCAGCCGTCCGGCGATCCCGGCCTGGTCGGGTGCGCCGTCCGGGGTGCGGGAGACGGTCAGTTCCTCCGCGGAGAGGAACCGCCTGAGCACCGGCCCGATGCCGGGATCCAGCAGTTCGCGGACCCGGGAGAGCGGCACGAGGTCGACGCCGATCCGGGGCTGGGCCTGGGGCTGGGGCTGGGGCTGGGCCTGGGTCACGACGGGGCGGCGGCAGCGCGTACGGCGGCCAGCGCGGCGTCGAGATCCCCGTCGAAGTGCTCGGTCAGGACGGCGAGCCAGCGCTCAAGACCGAAGGCCACACAGGAGGTGTACGCATGCTCGCCGGACGCCAGCCGGATACCGCACCGCTCGCCGAAGAAGTTGCGGTGCGTGTTGACCGAGGCGATCGCCAGGTCGCCGTACTGGAACTCGTACTTGACCGGGCTGAGCTTCTGCAACAGAGCGCGGCCGTTGTCGTTGCGGAAGAACGGATCGCCGGCCGGCACCTTGCCCAGGTCGATCCCGAGCGCGGCGGCGAAGGACTGGATCCGCTCGGTGAAGCGGGCCAGCACCTGCTGGGTGTGCTCGTAGTTGCCGAGTGCGACGATCTCGCGCATCTGGAAGCTGGCGAGGCGGCGCAGTCCGCTGTAGTGGTCCTCGTTGCGGAAACAGCGGTTGACGAGGGTCACCAGGGTGTCGTCGGCGACCTGGTCGCCCTCGTGGAAGAGGTACGCGCCGTAGCAGGTGGCGTGCGGCAGTCCATACCGTGCCTCGGTCACCGCGCCGGGGCCGAACCGGCCCTCCACCGGCTTGAACTGATCATCAGTCAGATCGAGCGAGCCGGCCACCCAGGCGAGGTGGGGGAAGTTGGTGTAGACGTCGAACTTCTCCAAGTCGGTCACCGGGAAGAGCGGCGGGGCGCTGATCTCCTCGGCGCCGGCCGCGAGGCCCCAGTCGGCGAAGACCCGGTCGAGCTCCTTGACGAGCCGGGTGGCCTGCGGGCCGAGGATGGCCAGTGCGGGTGCACCGTCGCTCCCGGTCAGGCGGTTCACCGTCGGGCGGCTCATCGGATGAGTCCCGTCTTTTCGAGGAACTTGGTGGTCTTGCGGAAGGTGCGCAGCTCGGCCTTGGCCCGGGCCGGCGATTCCAGCAGGGCCCGGCGCAGCTCGTGCGGGCGCTCCAGACCGGCGTCGCGGTAGACCTGCGGGTTGTAGAGGGAGTCGAAGCTGTGCTTCAGGTAGCGGCGCAGGTAGGTGGAGATGTCGGCCAGTTCCTGCTCGGTGGCGGTCTGCTTCAGGTCCTGGTGGAGCAGGTCGACCAGTTCGCGGCCGAAGGCGATGTGCCGGGACTCGTCCTGGTGGTGGATCCGGTTGATGCCGCGGATCGTCTCGTGCAGGCGCTCGTCCTCGGCCATCTGCGAGTTGAAGTGGTCGACCAGCTCCTCGAAGATCAGGATGCGGGCGAACACCAGCAGACTCTGGATCTTGGCGGAGGAGCCGGCCGACTCCGCGATGGCCGGCTGCCGGTAGATCTTCCCGCCGTAGCGGAGGCAGAATTCGGCGAAGAACCACATGTGCTCGTTCTCCTCACCGATGAAATGGTGGAAGAATTCCGACGGCGTTTCGAAACCGGCGGTGTGGATCCGGCCCACCACCTCGATGAGCAGTTCCCGAATTCCGTGCACATTGAGGCTGTAGAAATTGATGCTCTCGTGTTTGGAAAGCGTGTGGAGCTGTTGCGGAGTGAGCGTCTCGGCCCATTCCGTCCCGTACGTGGTGGTGAGCTCGGGGCTCATCCACCACGCGTCCTCGGCGAGTTTGTCCGGCCACTCGAACATCCGGTACGGGTTGTAGTAGTCGTCAATCGCTTTGGTGGCGAGTCGGTCCAGGATTCCCCGGAACCGGTCGTTTCGGTCGATCACATCGCTGACCATCGCGCGATGTCTCCGTTCGCCTCGGGGTCTCTTTGCGATTCCAGAGTAGGGATTCCCGAACGGATTTCTCAACGCCCGAAACCGGCTGCCGAATTCGGTCACCGGGCAGGTCGGTTCGTCACGGGAGAGCGGTGCGTCAGGGGTGCGGTACGTCAGGGGTGCGGTACGTCAGGGGTGCGGTACGTCGGGGGTGCCGTGCGTCGGGGGTGCCGTGCGTCGGGGGTGCCGTGCGTCAGGGGTGCCGTGCGTCAGGGGTGCCGTGCGTCAGGGGTGCCGTGCGTCAGGGGTGCCGTGCGTCAGGGGTGCTGGTATCAGTCCGGCCGGACGGCGTCGTGGCGCGCGGCGAGTTCCGCGCGCAGGGCGGCGTTCTCCTGCTCCAGCCGCGCGAGGCGATCGCGGACGGGGACCAGGGCGTCGTCGACCTCGCGTTGACTGAAGCGGGGGGTGATGTGATTGGGGCAGTTCCAGGCGAAGGCCTCGACCCGGATGCTGACGAGATGTTCGACCGTGCCCTCACTGCGCGGCGAGGCCAGCCGCTGGGCGAGCACTGGGTCGTCGCCGGCCGGCACGGCGGTGGCGTGGCCGAACACCTTGAGGCGGATCTGGCGGGCGTGGTCGATGAAGAAGAGTGCGACCCGGTCGTCGCCGCGCAGGTTGCCGGTGGTGATGTACTGCCGGTTGCCCCGGACGGACAGATAGCCGAGGGTGCGCTCGTCCAGGACGTGGACGAACCCCGCCGGGCCGCCCCTGAACTGGATGTACGGCCAGCCGGTCTCGCCCACGCTGGCGAACAGGAAGCCGTCGAGGCCGCCGATGAAGTCGGCCTCGGGGTCGCCAAGCGGATCGGCCCCCTCGCCCGGCGCCCGCAGCTGGCGGTCGGCCGCCTTGGCGCTGCCCATCTCCTGCTGGACCTCGCGCACCGCTGAGGTGTACGCGAGTTGGACGAAGCGGCTCATGCGGCGCTCCTGAGAACCAGGTCGAGGAGGCCGGTCCGGGCGGCCAGCGCGCCGGCCTGGAAGCGGCTGGTGGCCGACAAATCCTGCATGATCGTGGCCACATGGCGGCGGAAGGTCCGCTCGGACATGCCCACCCGGCGCGCGATCACCTCGTCCTTGGCGCCGGAGGCCAGCAGGTCGAGCAGCGTCGCCTTCAGGTCCTCCAGCGTCCCCGCGTAGCCGGCCGCGCCGGAGTCGAAATCGAACGCTGACTCCCAGGCCCGGGCGTGCAGTCCGGCCAGGAAGGCCGCGACCGCGCCCTCGTAGACGACGGCGATCGCGTCGCCCTCGCCGGCCGGGATGAAAGCTGTCTTCCGGTCGAAGACCAGGAAGCGGTCGCGCACCTCCTTGGTGGTGCGCACCTGCCCACCCGCCGGCAGGAGTTCGCCGATGTGCGCGCGGGTGTCGGAGTCGCCGCGGGCGGTGTGGGGGTAGAGGATCCGCCCCTGCGCGCCGCGCCGCAGCGCCTCCAGCACCAGCGGGCGGGCCAGCCGCAACTCGTGGGTCTCGTGGGCCACGCAGGGCTGCATCACCAGGACCTCCGTGGTGCAGCTCTGCGCGGCCTCCAGCAGCCGCAGTTCGATCTCCTCCGGGTCGTCGGTGACCACCACCGGCTCGGCACGGGTCCTGGCCTGTCTTTCGAAGGCGGCCACGAAGGAGCTCAGCTGCCCCTTGAATCCGGCGAGTCGGTGACGGCTGTCGAAGATCTCCCGCTCCAGGGGCACCAGCAGCTCCATCTGGGCGGCGTCCGGGCTGACCGCGACCAGCCGGTCCGCGCCGCCCTCCGCCGGCTTGACCAGGCGCAGTTCGCGCAGCACGCCGACCGCCTGCTCGGCGCGCTGCTGAGAGACCCCCAACTCCTCAGCGATCCCGGACAGACTGAAGTCGACACGTCCGACGGTGCGTTCGTAGAAGGTGACCACGAAGTCGTCCACCTCGGCCGACCGCTGGGCTTCCTGACGTAGGGTCTGCGCCGCGAATTCCATCGTCACCTCGTCCTGAGTGCGCGGATGATGTTGGCATGACCGAAGGAGAGGGGCCCGGAACGCCCCGGACGGGCGGCGGCGAACGGCACCGTGAGCTGTTGCAACGTGTCACCTCATGAATCGGCACGGGGAACGGCCTTGCGGTGCGACCAGCCTACGGAGGCGGCCTGGTCGGGCTCCTACAGCCGCACCAGAGGGCCGAAAGCCCCCGGGAGTCCGATCCCGGCCGAACGCAACGGCGCTGACCTGCGGTTCTTCCGGTCACCACCGATCGGCCGGCGGGAACCGGCAGAACTGGTGCAATTGCCGGAGCAGTTGTCGTACCTCCGGGCGGGGGCAGGACGACGCCGGTGTTCGGCGGAGCTGGATCCCGAGCATCGTGCGGGAGGGCCGCAGCGGGTTGTGTGAGTGGGCGAACGTCTCGCGGGGCGGGAGGCGCGGGGCGGGCCGTGGGGCGGGGCGGGCCGTGGGGCGGGGCGGGCCGTGGGGCGGGGCGGGCCGTGGGCAGAAGCCCGGGGCCAGGGGCGGGGCCGAGGGCGAGGGCCGGGGCCGAGAGGCCGAGAGGCCGACTGCGCGTAGCCGAGCGCCAGTTGCCTGTGCGCCTCGCCCGGTCGGCGCCCGGGATCGCGGTGCGGGGCGAGTGCACCGCGCCCCAACTTCCTTGTGGTCCCAGCGACTTCCCCGGCCGTACCCGTACGCAGGCCAGTACGTTGAGCACGCAGCCTTCGAGCATCCCGAACTCCGTCTCGCGGGAGAGCGTGACGGCGAGCTCCGCGATGCGCGGGGCGGCCAACGGCTTCAGGCACGCCCGAGCACGGCGAGCACGGCGAGCACGGCGAGCACGGCGAGCACGGCGAGCACGGCGAGCACGGCGAGCACGGCGAGCACGGCGAGCACGGCGAGCACGGCGAGC